>CANQGA010000001.1 GCA_947600145.1 uncultured Lachnospiraceae bacterium
GCGACGACCATGTTCGCGTTTGTGGGGATGGCAGGCGTGATCTATATCGATCTGGGGACGTTCGCGGCGGCGTTTCTGGCGCTTCTGCTGTTTGTGCGGATCCCCGCTGTGAATGAGCGCGCGGTGACGGCCGCGGCGGGAGAAAACGGATCTGATGCCATGAACGGTCAGTCTGAAACAGAAGACCATACTGCTGACGGAAACACCTCGAATTCGGGGCCAACTGCAGGCAGCGGGAATGCAGCGGATGAATCCCTGTGGACTTCCGCGAAAGCCGGCCTTCTGTATCTGCGCGGCCACGGCCTGATCCTGGCGCTGATCCTTTTCATGGCGGGCGTGAACCTGTCCGCGTCCGTATTCGACGCGGTGCTGCCGCCTTACGTGCTGTCCAATCCGCGGGGCGGCGAGACGGTCCTGGGGATCGTCACCTCCTGCGCGGGGATCGCGATGCTTCTCGGAAGTCTCGTGGTGACGGCGCTTCCGGCGCCGAAAAACCGGATCCGCGTGATCTGGCTGACCATGATATTCTCCCTGGGCGCGGAGACATTTCTGCTGGCCTTTGCGCGCACGCCCGCGCTCTGGTGCGTCGCCCAGGTGATCGGATGGTTCCCGGTTCCGCTTATGGACGCCAATCTGGATGTGATCCTGCGCAGCACGATCCCGCCGCAGATGCAGGGGAGAGTCTATTCCTGCCGGAACACGCTGCAGTTTTTTACGATCCCTGTCGGCCTCTTCCTGGGGGGATTTTTGGTGGATAAGGTCTGCGAGCCGTTTATGTCGGCCGCGGATCCGCAGGGGCTTTTCGCTGTGCTGTTCGGCACCGGCAAAGGCTCCGGCGCGGCGATGACGATGTTTCTGCTCTGTATCGGCAGCGTCGTTATCTGTCTGATATTCGGACGGATCCTGGGACGGTATCATTTTACAGAACCGTAAAGCAAATTCCGCCTCCGGCGTACCCGCTGTATCAGGGACGCGCCGGAGGCAGAACGATATAGAAAAAGGATTAAGCTTCAGATAACGCAAAAAGGGGGAATTTTGTTATGAACGAAGTGAAACGTCCGCGAAAACCTTTATTGTATTACTACTGCATCGTTATGATGATCCTGATGCTCATCAACCTGATCGTCATGCCCTGGGCTGCCAGACGGCAGATCCGGGAGGTGGATTACGGTACCTTCATGACTATGACGGAAGAGAAGAACATCGGACGGGTGGAAATCCAGAGCAACCAGATCCTGTTTACGGATAAGGAGGAGACCCAGGTCTTTAAGACCGGGCCCATTTCCGATCCGGATCTGGTAAACCGCCTGCATGCTTCGGGAGCGGTATTTTCCAGCGAGATCATTGAGGAAATGTCGCCGCTGCTCAGCATTATCCTGTCCTGGGTGCTGCCCATCGCGATCTTCTTCATCATCGGCCAGTTTCTGTCGAAGAAGATGATGGACAAGGCCGGCGGCCCCAATTCCATGATGTTCAATATGGGCAAGAGCAACGCCAAAATCTATGTAAAATCCTCCGACGGCATTAAATTCTCCGACGTGGAGGGCGTCGACGAGGCGGAGGAAAGCCTTCAGGAGATCGTCGATTACCTGCACAATCCGGACAAATACAAAGAGATCGGCGCTTCCATGCCCAAGGGGCTTCTCCTTGTAGGCCCTCCCGGTACCGGCAAGACCATGCTGGCCAAGGCGGTAGCCGGCGAGGCGAACGTGCCGTTCTTCTCCATGTCCGGTTCCGAATTCGTGGAAATGTTCGTCGGCATGGGCGCATCCAAGGTCCGCGACTTATTTAAGCAGGCGAAGGAGAAAGCTCCCTGCATCGTTTTCATCGATGAGATCGACGCCATCGGCCAGAAGCGCAGCAGCGGCAATGTGGGCGGCAACGACGAGCGTGAGCAGACGCTGAACCAGCTGCTTACCGAGATGGACGGCTTCGAGGGCAATAACGGCGTCATCATCCTGGCGGCGACCAACCGTCCGGAGGCGCTGGATCCGGCGCTTACCAGACCTGGCCGTTTCGACCGCCGGGTACCTGTGGAACTTCCGGACTTAAAGGGCCGGGAAGCGATCCTGAAGGTACACGCGAAGAAGGTCAGGATCGCGGACAACGTAGATTTCTTAAAGGTAGCGCGGATGGCTTCCGGCGCGTCGGGCGCGGAGCTTGCCAATATTGTCAATGAGGCTGCGCTGCGCGCTGTCCGTTCCGGCCGGAAATTCGCCACCCAGTCGGATCTGGAGGAAAGCATTGAGGTCGTGATCGCCGGTTATCAGAAGAAGAACGCCATTCTGACCGATAAGGAGAAGAGGATCGTGTCCTATCACGAGATCGGACACGCCCTGGTCGCGGCAATGCAGACCAATTCCGCGCCGGTGCAGAAGATCACGATCATTCCCAGAACCTCCGGCGCTTTGGGCTACACCATGCAGGTGGAGGAAGGCAACCATTATCTGATGAGCAAGGAGGAGATCGAGAACCGGATCGCCACCTTTACAGGCGGCAGGGCGGCGGAAGAGATCGTGTTCAGCTCCGTGACGACAGGGGCCGCCAACGATATCGAGCAGGCGACCAAGCTGGCCCGCGCCATGATCACGCGGTACGGAATGAGCGGAGATTTCGACATGGTCGCGCTGGAGACGGTGAACGGTCAGTATCTGGGCGGTGATACCTCCCTGATCTGCGCCGCCGAGACACAGGCCGAGATCGACCGGAAGGTGGTGGAGCTGGTCAAAAAACAGCATGAGAAGGCTGCCCGGATCCTGATGGAGAACCGCGAAAAGCTGGATGAGCTGGCCATGTATCTCTATGAGCATGAAACGATCACCGGGGATGAATTTATGGCGATTCTGAATGGTTAAGGTCCGGTTTGTAAATCCATGGATTTTGGGTAAGAAGAGTTCGGACAAATCACGGATATTTCATGGCTCACATACCTTGGTTTCAGAAGGTGTGTGAGCCATGATTTTTCGGCTTTATGGTTCTCATACCGAAATCACAGGAGGTGTGCGAACTTTGTTAAGCGATAGTGATTATATCCCCGGGTGGGAAGAAAAATTTACATTCCCGCCGCAGCACCAGAACCGTCAGCCCGGTCTTGAATACGTCATGGATCCGCGGCCCATATCCGAGCGGCCGGCCGCGGGACATAAGCTAGCGGGAAAAGCGGCCCTCATCACCGGCGGAGACAGCGGCATCGGCCGGGCTGTGGCCTATGATTTCGTGAAGGAAGGCGCGTCGGTCGCGCTGGTCTATTACGACGAGGAAACGGACGCGCAGGAGACGAAGGCGCGGATCGAAGAGCTTGGCGGGAAATGCCTGCTGCTTCGCGGGGATCTGCGCAGCCGTGATTTTGTCCAAAGCTGCGTCGACCGGACTATGGAGGAATTCGGCCGTCTCGACGTGCTTGTGAACAACCACGCGGTCCAGTTCCTCCAGCGCAGCATCCTGGACATCTCGCCGGAACAGCTGAACTTCGTGTTCCAGAACAACGTGATCTCATTTTTCTATCTGATTCAGGCGGCGCTGCCGCATATGAAGAAAGGTGCGTCCATCATCAACACCTCGTCCGTCACCGCCTATCAGGGGAATAAAGATCTGATCGATTACAGCGCCACTAAGGGCGCGATCGTTGCGCTCACAAGGTCGCTGGCCCTGTCCCTGGCCGATCAGGGCATCCGGGTCAACGGAGTCGCCCCAGGACCGATCTGGACGCCGTTAATACCTGCTTCTTTCTCTGCAGAAGAGGTGACTACTTTCGGCCGCAAGACCTCCGAGGTGCCGATGAAGCGGGCTGGTCAGCCCTGCGAGGTATCGCCGAGCTACGTCTTTCTGGCCTCGGACGACGCCTCTTACATGACCGGCCAGGTGCTGCATCCGAACGGCGGGACCATCGTCGGAGCGTAAATTTTGATTTTCCCATAAAATTGCCTTTTCGGGACGTAACGTATATATCCGGACAAGAAACAGGAGATAAAATCTAAGACCGGAGATCCAGTCAGAGAAGCTTCAGGCTTTGCAAGAGGAGGAGAACAACATGAAAAACATCATCAGAAATAATAACAGAGATATGATTCGCCGCGCCGCAGCCGCCCTACTGGCCGCGGCTCTGGCGTGTACAAGCCTGGCTGCCTGCGCAAATAATAATGCGCCGCTTTCCCGGGACGGTAAAGTAAAACAGCTTGCAGAGGCTGTCTGCCCCGCAAAAGAATACAAAAATGAAGACGAGAAATGGGAAGCCGAGCTTCAGGAACGTCACGATATCGACGCGGATCTCTGCGAGAAGCTCGCGTATTTCGCCTATGATACCGCAAGCCCGCTTCTGAGGGAAGAAGTCGGAAACACGGTCTATTCGCCGCTTTCCCTCTACTACGCGCTGTCTCTGGCCGCGGCGGGGGCAGAAGGAGAGACGCAGGCGCAGATCCTCTCGCTTCTTCGGATGAACGATGCAGGCGAACTGTCTGACCGGGCCGGAAAGCAGTTTAAGGTCTTCTACCGCGATGAGGACAGCTACAAATTTCAGATGGCCAATTCCGTCTGGTTCGACAGGAGTCTGTCGATTAAGGACGCGTACCTGCGGACCGCCGCCGATGATCTTTACGCGGATATCTTCTGCGGAGAGATGAACACGGAGAACATGAAAGACGCTATGGAAGAGTGGGTCCGGGACCACACCGGCGGACTGATCCGGCCGTCTGTTGAAACGAATGACATCCTGATGCACATGATGAACACGGTCTATTATTACGCGGAATGGATCGATCAGTTCCCGAAAGAGGCTGTGAAAGAGGATGGGTTCCATCTGACGGACGGCAGCCTTGTGAAATGTGATTTCATGAACCGGGTAAGCAGCGGGACATTTTTCCGCAGGGAGGGCTGTCTGATGGCCAGTCTGGGTACCAAAAGCGGCCAGGTCCAGTTCGTGCTGCCGGACGAAGGCGTGGATGTCCGCGAACTTTTGGAGTCGCCGGAGAAGCTCCGCCGGGTTTTGGAGACCGACGACACCACCGGCCTTTACGGGGAGATCACCTGGAAAGTGCCGAAATTCTCCTACGGAAGCAAATTTGAGCTGAACCAGATGCTTGCGGACCTGGGCATGGAGAAGGCGTTTGGTCCCGACGCGGAATTCACGGCGATGACGGACGACCCGGTCTGGATCGATTCCGCCGTTCAGATGGCCCACATCGGCATCAACGAAGACGGCGTCGAGGCGGCCGCCTATACGGATCTTGGGTACGCGGGAGCCGGAATGCCCCAGGACAAAGCGGAAATGATCCTTGACCGGCCGTTCCTGTTCGTGATCCGGGACCAATACTGCGGGTACGCGCCCATTTTCATCGGCGTCTGCGAAAATCCGTCGGAAGGAGATTGATTTTTGTTCAATATTTTTGGCACGGAATGCGCCGCAAAAAATTGACAAAGATTTAAAATATCGTTAGAATAGAGAGTAGCCGCTTTGTGATCATGGCAGGCTGCTCTTTTTGTACGGAAATTCAGACTTACACGCTGTGCGGATGACGCAGCTGTAACATGCAAATAAGCAGGCAGGGAGTGAGGCGACATATGCAGCTTTATCCGGCAATCGATATAAAGGGAGGCCAGTGCGTCCGGCTGACCCAGGGACTTTTTGATCAGGCGAAGATCTATTCGGATTCACCGTCCGATACAGCCAGACTGTGGGTCCAAAAAGGCGCCAGCTATCTTCATCTGGTGGATCTGGACGGCGCCCTGGCGGGACGTTCCGTCAATGAGCCCGTGATCCGCAGGATCGTGGAGGCGGTCAATGTGCCTGTTCAGCTGGGCGGCGGGATCCGAAGCCGCGGAACGGTCCGCGATCTTTTGTTTATGGGCGTCAGCCGCGTCATCATCGGCACGAAGGCGGTGGAGAGGCCCGAATTCATCCGCGAGCTGATCGAAGAATTCGGGGCGGACCGCATTGTCGTCGGCGTGGACGCGAAGGACGGGCTTGTGGCGGTGGAGGGCTGGGAGAGGGTGAGTTCCCTGACGGCCGTCGAGCTCTGTCTGCAGATGAAACAGTACGGGGTGCGGCATATCGTCTATACGGATATCTTAAGGGACGGGATGCTTTCGGGACCGAATGTAGCCGCCACGAAGAAGCTTACGGAAGAGACCGGACTGGACGTGATCGCGTCCGGCGGCGTGTCCTGCATGGAAGATCTGGAAGAACTGTACCAAAGCGGTATCCGGGGAGCGATCATCGGGAAAGCTTTATATGAGAGGCGCCTGGATCTTTCCGAGGCGGTGCGCAGATACGAAAGCGAATGAACTCTGACAGGAGAATATACGATTATGGACAGGAAAAAACTGATTCCTTCTTTTGGGTACAAAAACGGCAGGGCGATCATCATGGATGAAGGGCGCGAGTATTACAGCGACGATATCCTTACCCTGGCCCGCTATTACAGCGACAACGGCGCGGACGGCCTGCTGATCTGCGATCTGTCGGAGGACGACGCGGATCATGAGCGGACTATCGACATGATCCGCCGGGTGACAAGGGAGATTGATATCCCCGTTATCGCCGGCGGCCGCGTGAACCGTCTCGAGGACGTGAAGAAATACCTCTACGCCGGAGCCGAAGCCACATTTCTCAATGTATCCGTTCCGGAAAATGTGGATCTGATCAAGGAGGCGTCCAGCCGCTTCGGAAGCGAGAAGATTTACGCCTATATGCCGGGGATCCATTACCTGCGGAACCACATTGAGGAGTACGCCCAGCTGGGAGCGTCCGCGGCGATCCTGGATGTGATGATGGACGATTCTGAGATCGCGGCCATGCCGGCCAGTCCGATCCCGATCCTTGCCGTCTGCGACGAGGATATCGCCGGAACGATCGCCGCTTATCTGAAGATTCCTTCCGTCGCGGGCGTGGTCCTGACGGTCCCGGAAAAGCTGGAAGGCAACTGCATGCGCTGGAAGCAGGAACTGAAGAAGCGCGGGATCCCCATGGAGACCTTCGAAAGCAGCGTGGCCTGGGAAGATTTCAAGCTGAACAGCGACGGACTGGTGCCGGTGATCGTCCAGGATTTCGAGACGTCTCAGGTGCTGATGCTGGCGTATATGAACGAGGAGGCCTTTCAGCACACGCTGAATTCCGGGAAAATGACTTATTTCAGCCGCAGCCGCCAGAGCTTATGGATCAAAGGAGAGACCTCCGGCCATTTCCAGTATGTGAAATCTCTGACGCTGGATTGCGATAACGATACGATTCTGGCCAGGGTTAAGCAAATCGGGGCAGCGTGTCATACGGGAGCACGCAGCTGCTTTTTCCAGCCGCTGATTGAAAAAGAATACAGAGATGTCAATCCGCTCAAGGTGTTTGAGAATGTATTTCAGGTGATTCTGGATCGGAAAGAGCATCCTAAAGAAGGTTCTTATACCAATTATCTTTTTGATAAGGGGCTTGATAAGATCCTCAAGAAGTTGGGCGAGGAGGCGTCGGAGATCATTATCGCCGCCAAGAATCCGAACCCGGAGGAGATCAAGTATGAGATATCGGATTTTCTTTATCATATGATGGTGCTGATGGCGGAAAAAGGCGTTACTTGGGAGGATATTACCGGGGAACTTGCCAATCGCTGATCTGCCGAACACTGAAATCAACCGCCAATCTGCCGCTTCCCAAGCGGCAGAAGTTCATTTATCAAAGGAGAGATACTACATGGAATCAACTGTTCTTCAGCGCTTTATGCGCTATATTGCCATCGATACCCAGTCTCAGCCGGAGCAGGAGGCAATTCCCAGCACCCGGAAACAGTTTCATCTTGCCGGGCTTTTGGCGGAGGAATTGAAAGAGATGGGCGCTTCCTCCGTGCGGGTAAGCGAGAATGCTTATGTTTACGGAAAGATCCCGGCGACCAGCCCACGGAAGGTGCCGTCCCTTGGATTTATCGCCCATATGGATACATCGCCGGATTTTTCAGGGGAAAATGTAAAGCCGCGGATCGTAAGGAATTATGACGGAAAAGACATTCTCCTGAACAGGGAAACCGGGGTGACCATGCGGACGGACGATTTTCCCTGCCTGAAGGATTATATCGGAAAGGATCTGATCATAACTGACGGAACCACCCTTTTAGGTGCCGACGATAAGGCCGGTATTGCGGAGATCATGGCCCTTGCCGATTATCTCCTGTCACATCCTGAGATTCCACACGGACCCATAAAAATTGGATTTACGCCGGATGAAGAGGTTGGCAGAGGTCCTGATCTGTTCGATATCCCCGGTTTCGGGGCCGACGTGGCCTATACCGTGGATGGAGGGGCGTTGGGAGAGATCGAGTACGAGAATTTTAACGCGGCGGCGGCAAAGGTTGCCATTCATGGCATCAGCATTCATCCGGGCGCCGCGAAGAACCGGATGAAAAACGCAATCCTCATGGGCAT
Organism: uncultured Lachnospiraceae bacterium; assembly: GCA_947600145.1. Lineage (GTDB taxonomy): Bacteria > Bacillota > Clostridia > Lachnospirales > Lachnospiraceae > UBA3402. Next base: position 8,401 of record CANQGA010000001.1, read on the forward strand.
GGAGTTTCAGAGTATGCTGCCGCCCTTTGAAAATCCCATGTATACGGAGGGCTACGAGGGATTCTTTCATCTGAACGATTTTTCCGGCAATGTGGAGAACGCCAGTCTGAACTATATTATCCGCGACCACAGTATGGAGAAGTTTCAGGAAAAGAAGGATTATATCCGACGGGTCGCCGATTACATGAATCAAAAATACGGAGAGGGTACGGTGGAACTGGTTCTGAAGGACAGCTACTATAATATGAGAGAGAAGCTGACTTCCCATATGTATCTGATCGATATCGCGAAAGAGGCCATGAAAGAGCTGGATGTGACGCCTCTTGACGTGCCGATCCGGGGCGGAACCGACGGAGCCCGTCTCTCCTATGAAGGGCTTCCCTGTCCCAACTTGTGTACCGGCGGGCACAATGCCCATGGGAAATATGAGTTTACCTGCATTCAGTCCATGGAGAAGATCGTGGAGATCCTGCTGAAGATCGTGGAAAAATTTGAGACAAGAAAATTTATATGAGAAATAACAAAAAGATTTAAAAAAAATAAAAAACCTTAAAACCTTTTGCGAAAACCCTGTACCTATATAAGTGTAAGGCGCAAATATAAGCGCTTACGAAAGGAGGGAGCAGGGATGACAGTCATCAGGATGCCAGATCGGCAAAGAAGCCATTCTATGCGGCACAAAAGAGGCCGTTGGACGAAAACAGCAGCGGACACAGCTGGGACGCCGAAAAAGAGTGGGATGCAGGAACTCCAACCGGGCGGCGACACACAGCGGAATACCGTTGACTGGGAGCGGGTGTACCGAAAGGTAGTGTCAGAAATCAGAAAGGAGACGTAAGTCCCGCTGGCGCTTATTGAGAACAAAGGTACGTTGCCGGGGCGCAGGCTGAAAGATTTCACTTAAGGAGAACAGGAATGGATACGAACCGCTTGATTTCAGGAATCAGCAAATTAAAAGGAGATGGCCCGGACAGGGAGGAAGCGTTCCGGGCAGTCTACGAAGAGTCGCGTGGAGCCGCAATGGCTGCAGTCCGGAGATATTGCGACGATAAGGACGAATATGAGGATATCCTCCAGGAAACGTATCTGCAGGTTTACCGTTCGGTCGGAGACCTGAGGGACGAGGAAAAAGCACTGGCGTGGATCTGCCGGATAGCGGCAAACACCGCGCTGCGGCACACACAGAAAAACAGGAAACAGCAGCATGACACATTTTCGGATCTGGCGGAAGAGGACGGAACGATCCCTGACTTCGAGGATGTGACGGGCACATACAATCCGGAGACCATTGCCGATCGGAAAGCCGTTTCCGAGGCAGTGGCGAAGATCCTTGATTCGCTTCCGCAGGATCAGAGGACGGCTATGTGGATGGTTTACGGCCAGCAGGTGACTGTCAGAGAGTTCGCCGCCGCCCTCGGGGTTTCAGAGAACACCGTAAAATCCCGCCTTTATCAGGGCAGGAACAAGCTGCTGGCCCGAAAGGATGAGTTCCGCAAATACGGCGTAGAGATCGCGGCCGTACCGCTTGCGCTTCTCATCGCGTCTGCGTTTGAAGACACCGTATATGCCGCTGCACCATACGCCGGAAACCTGCCGAAATTTCCAGGAACACCGGACGGAAGGAATATCCCGAAAACAAAGAGCGCGGAAACTGTGGCAAATGGGAAACCGTCAGGCGCAATCCGCATATCAGGCGGTACAGCATCCACAGCAGGCAAGGGTGCAGATGCTGTTGGCAAGGCTGCGGGCGCGGCAGGCAGGGCTGCGTCGGCAATCGGGAAGAGCAGGCTCATATCTGCATTCCTGTCGGCTTCCGCAGGCGTAAAGGCAGCAGTCACGGCGGGAGCGGCGATCGCGGTGATCGGAACGAGTTGGGCGGTATCATCCATACATGGTCCAGCTGGTATGGCGGGCAGGGCGGGAATCCCAGCCTATATGGCGCCGATTGAATATAAGGTGGAAGCATACAACAACCGATCCTACGGCCTCAAAGAAACCATCGGGACGTTTTATCCATCCATTGCCGTAAAATCAGCGGAAAAAGCGTTAAAAAGCAGGGAATCGTCATCGGACAGCTGGTATCTGGAGCTATGGGAGAATTCCTCGGAAAATATGGCGTCAGGCTATTATATCGACAGTACGGAGTTTGATTCAAAACTTGGGGAAAATTGGAGGTTGGAATGGGAGGAAGTATCGGCCGAGCCAATTACGGGAGAAGATCTTGACAACCTCCGAAACAAATACACGCGTCCGCTGCAGCTGGATCCAAGAGTAGAACTTGATTCTATCATGACGGGACACGGCGATGACCGGAAAGCGTTGGAAGACGCCCTTGGTGCGATGGAGATCACGGAAGCCATGAATGTCACGTTCCTGCTTTCTGGAAAGGGAAGCATTGGATGGGCGCAGGAAGAAAAAGATGCCATCGTTGTGAAGATGGGCAAGGAATGGGTGCTGTATCAGGGGCCGCCGCTTGACTTTGTATTAGACATCGGGTTCCGGTCGTATAAGAAGGCAGGGGACTCCGGCGACGGTTCGGATCGCATGCAGGAAGGAAGCGGCCGGAATTCTGGAGAAAGCGCAGCCATACAGGATGAAGCGAACGGCGATACGGAGCAGGACGATATCGGCCTGCCGGACGCGGGCAGAACAGCAGAACAGGCCGGAGAAGGAGAGAACGTTGCGGGGACGCTGCCGGATCTCCCGCTGGAAATTGATCCGGATACCCCGGCGGATCTGCTTGATCTCGATAATAATCTTTACATCTCAAGCTTAATGAGAATGATGGCGTACTCGGGCATGCTCGGCACTGAGGCCACGGCGGACAGGCTTCCCGCCCTGCAGAACTGGGCGGACAGGCTTTATGCAGGCGACTGGGGCTGTATGATCGAAGTCTTAGACATCTTTGACGACCACTATCAGCCGGACACGCAGAAGGCAGGACTCGATGAACTTGTATACGACTATTCGGAGAGCACAGGAATTGCCTCGGAGCGGTTTACCGCGGCGCAGATCGAATACATTGCCCGCTCCATGACTGCGAAGGATTGGAGGTTCAGCCCGGATAAGATCCCGGAGTCTTTTCAATCCGGCTCGGTTACCAGAACATGTCCGGAAGATTATGAGGCTGCTCAGGACGGTCTTGTCATCTACGACTATTCCGGTAAGTATTCGGAAGCCACGCCGGAGCTTATCGACGAAACCGTAGAATACATAGGCGGCGGTAAATGGACCGTCAGATACAGCTGTGAGTATATACATGGCTGGCCGAATCCGGTAACCGATTCACTGGGCTATATCGTGTTCACGGTAATAAGCAATCCGGACAGCTGCTTTGACGGATTCTGCATTACGAAAATAGAGACGGAACCGTATACCGGTCAGCAGACAGGCGATATACCGGCCTCCGCAGAGGCGGGCACGCCGGTAACGCTTCGGATGGTAATGGATACTTCGGAAGGCCCGGACAATCCGCTCGGAAATTGGGACATGATCCTGGCTACAACATACAAATATGAAGTGGAAACGGCATCAGACGGCGCGATCATCATCGAAATCCATGACGTATCCGAGATGGGACTTAGTATGCCGGATCTCCTTCAGGAGGCAAAAAACGGCATACCGGCGGATATCCTCCTGCTTGCTACTCGTTTTCTCTGGGACGTCGGCTGCTACGAGACGGAATGGATGGAAGAACCATATGCATTTAACGGACACATCGGGTTCCGGGACTGGACAAAAACCGATGAGGCGCGCCAGCTGCTGGAAGAAACCGCCCGGGCAGGACTGGGAACAAGGGGGCTTTTCTTCGCCGAAGATGGCTTCAGTCAGCTTTTCCTCAGGGAACCTGACGGAGACATGAATGGCAAGATTATCGCCGAAGGGCCTTACGGAAACAGCAAGGGCTACATAGAAAAGATCGGCGGAACGCCCGTCTCCTATTCCGGCGACTGGGACGCGATGCCGGCAGACGGCGCCATAGACGGAATGCTGGACTCCCTCACACATTACACGACAGTCGAGATGTATGAATACGCTCCGTATATCGTGATGGACTACAATCTTACATCTCCGTTTGAAGCGCTGATTACTCTTGAAGCCGAGAAAAAACTTCCCGAAGGCGGCCTTGAAATTCTCAGGAAAGCAGGCGTAGACGCGATGAGCCTGCTTGCGAGCGAATGCGCCCATTCTGATACGATTATGCTTGAGGACTGCCTCGCATACGGAGCGCAGCAGATCACACTGGAGTAAAAACGCCGGACAGGCAAAAGCAAGCGCTATCCGACATTGACAAGGAACGGAAAGAAGGATAAAATTATAAAATAACTTTCGATAGCAAGGAGGGCACAATGGAAGAAAACGGCAGTCTGAACGACGCGGATGCCAGACAGGCATCGGAGGATGAAGAAAAAACAGGAGAGATCTATGAGATGCTGCTCAATACAAGAGAGCAGTGCCAGATGATGGAGCAACTTATCAAGAACCAGATTGAAGTAAAGGACAATTTAATCGAAAAGCTTCACAAAGAGCTTGAAGTCTACAGGCAGGGCGCGGCCGACAGGTTTGCGGATCAGTTGATGAAGGCCGTAATAAAGATCCATAAAGACGTAGCAAAGCGCTCCGGGGCAGACGACTGGGAAAGCCTCACAGCCGATGATCTGAGGAAAGAATATCGATACGTGCTGGAGGATCTCACCGATCTGCTGGAACAGCAGAATGTGGACGTTTATTCCACACCGTCCGGCAGCCCCTTCGACCCGTCCGTTCATCAGGCAAAGATAGTCTCCACAGACGACGCCGGGCTGGACCGGCTGGTGAAGGAAAGTCTGAGCGAAGGCTACAGGAAGGGGAACAGGATTCTGATTCCTGAGAGGGTAGCTGTATATCAATATAATGACAAAGAGAGCAGGAGGTAATCAGATATGGGAAGAGTTTTTGGAATTGATCTTGGGACAACGTATTCATGCATCGCGTACATCGACGACTATGGGAAACCGGTTGTACTGAAAAACAGCGACGGCGACCATACGACCCCATCCGTCGTGATGGTGGAGACGACAGACAACATTGTCGTAGGAATGGAAGCAAAGCGGTCGCTGGAGGTTGAGCCCGACAAGACAGTCCAGTTCATCAAGAGGAAAATGGGCAAGGAAGACGACAAGGTCACCCTGAATGGAACCGTGTATTCCGCACCGGAAATCTCATCGTACATCCTCCGAAAGCTCGTATCCGACGCAAACGAAGAGCTACGGCAGACTGGCATCCTTGCTGACGGGGAAGAAATCAGGGATGTAGTTATCACCTGTCCCGCTTATTTCGGCATGAACGAACGGCAGGCGACAAAGACGGCAGGAGAGCTGGCCGGGCTGAATGTCCTTAACATTATCAACGAGCCTACGGCGGCCGCAATCAGCTACGGCGTCTCGAAGGGCGGGCAGAATGAAACCGTGCTGGTTTACGATCTGGGCGGCGGCACCTTCGATATAACGGTGATGAACATCAGAGGCGGCAACATTTCCGTCGTATGTACGGGCGGCGACGACAAACTGGGAGGCAAGGACTGGGACGAGACGCTGATGAATTACGTCATAGAACGTTATGAGGAAGAAAACGGGGAAGATCTTTCGGAAGATCCCGAAACGGTACAGGCTCTTTATGTGGACGTGGAAACCTGGAAGAAAAGCCTGACCAGCAGAGAAAAGGTAAACATCTCGGTAAACGGTCCTGCCGGAAGGTTCAGAGAGGAACTCACTCGTGAAAAATTTGACGAACTCACCCACGACCTGCTGAACCGGACCAAGAATCTTCTGGACGAGGTACTCCGCACAGCAGAGAAACAGGGCTATTCCATGAACAAGATCGATAAGATTCTGCTGGTTGGAGGTTCGTCCCGGATGCCACAGGTATCTGCGATGATCGAGAGAGATTATCATGTAACGCCGGTTCTTTCCGATCCGGATGAGGCCGTAGCCAAGGGCGCTGCGATCTATGCCGGCAATCAGAAGGAATTCAATGATTTCGTGGAAACTGAGGCCGCTAAATCCGGAATGACCGTCGAAGAGGTGACGAAGGAAAATCTGGTAACCGGGGAACTCGACAGGAAATTTGCGCTGTCGGCAGGCACATCCGGCAGCGGTCTGCGGATCAATATCACGAATGTACTGTCAAGGACATACGGTGTAGAAGCATACATAACGGATGATAAGATAGGCATATACAACATGTTGATGATTAACCAGCCGCTTCCGGCAAGCAGAAAGGAAGCCTTCTTTACACATAATAACAACCAGGGGCAGGTAGACGTCAAGATTTACGAAAGCCGGAGTACAGAGGAATCAATGGAGATTGATGGACGTGAGCCAATCACGGTAATCCCGATGAAACTGATAAAGAACGTTCCCGCAAATACACAGATTGACATGACGCTCACACTGGATAATTCCGGAATCCTGCACATTATGGCGGAAGAGACACTTTATCATTCCAAGCTGGACACAACGTTCAGGCTGTCGAACCAGATGACGAATGAAGAGATGGCGCTGGCTACCCGGCGCACGTCGCGGGCTTCGGTTGAATGACGCAGTGACATGGGTATACCGGACGCGCGAATGTGCGGATAGACTAAATGAAGCGGGGAGGGTTACGTCTGTTCTTAGACGCACCTTTCCCGCGGAAAGGTGGAATGAATCATGATGATACTCCTTTTGGCGCTCTTGGCCGGACTCTGCTGGGCAGTGAAGCTTGTCCTTGAATCACTCGTGGCGTTTTTTACCTGCATTATTGAGCTGTGCCGGTCAATGCCGCTTGTCATAAGTTTGTTTGTGCTGCTAATAATACTAGAGACTACGACAATCGTCACGGAGGTATTTCCCAGTGCTACTGCCGGAACAGTGGGGGAACTGTACATGCAGGTCCTGTCCAAAGCTGCGGAACCGGCCGTGTCTATTGTATTCTATTTTCTGATCTTCCGTTTTATCTGGGTTCCCATTATGGGGCTGATGCTTAAATTCTATGCTGCGGTCTCCCATAAGATAACCGGCCTGACGGAAAAAACTTTCCTTTTTTCCATCGGAAAGATTAAACGGAAAGTGGAGGCGCAGTAACCTAACCGCCGCCGGCAGGCGGAAAAAGAAAAGAGACGGAAGGTGGAACGATGGCAGACTTACGAGAAAAAATCCAGAGCAGGTACGGCATCGATATAGACAGGGAAAACATTTTTAAGCTGTATCGGATTGACAGACCGGATCTTACGGAAGGGCAGTTGGAAGAAAAAATAAAAGAGTGCCGCGAAAGATGGCAGAAAAGCATCAACGGCGCCAATGAAAAAAACGCGGAGAGGGACAGGGCAAGGCTGGAAAAGGCCGCCATGTATGAGGGTATCCTGAAGGATACGAAGTTGAGAAAAGAATTATACCGCTATTATGAGAAGAGCGCCGCCAGCGGTTCGGAAACCGCCTTCGCCAGAGACTACTTCATGGTTATAGGCTCGTCAAGACAGATTGTCCGCCAGGATGTCGACTTCTTCTTCCGATACTTTAAGAGCGAACGGAAGAACCGTGCTGCCATTCTTGAAATGTTGAAGAAAGAATTCAAAGTCTCCGGATTGGGAAAGGAAGGAAAAGACACGGCGGAAAACGGTGAAGATGATGCGACTGGCGAAAAGAAAAAACAGTCCGGCACCGTGATCGTAAACCGATTTCAGGAGACTACGATCCTTGACATCAGCAAGTGCTTTCATCTCTTTGTGGATGCAGCGTCAAAAGAGAAGGCCGTCGCTCGTTTCCCTAAGCTTTCCGATTCTCTCTACGACCTCCTTGAACTGGATGAGATTGGCTCAATCAGGGATTTCGCGGTTCTAATGAAGAAAAAAAGGGAAGAGGCATCCGGGCTGCGGCTGGATGACGGGGGACAGGATAACTTTACGCCGCTGGTCGACCTTTTTAACAAGATGGCGGAATTGGCAGAATACAAGGACGTATCAGACAACTTTCCTGAATTCAAGCTTCTTATTATGTATGAGAAGCTGAATCCATACATGTTCCTTGTCCGCGAGGTAAGACCCCGCACGCTGGAAACCATTTTCGAACTCGCAAAGAAGCAGTACGCATTCTTGGACATGAACCAATTTGTAGCGGAGTATTTCGAGCCGATTTACGACAATTTCGGGATTGTCACGATCGGACTTGGAGCCATATTCCGAAAAGCCGGGAAAAAAGCGTCGAGAAGCAGGGTAATGGAAGCCATAGATAAATTCCTCGGCATTGATAAGAGGTACCGGATTCCATTGCCGGCCATGATTCTGCATTATATGGCGTACTTGCCAATCTATCTCCTGTACCTGTTTTTTGAGGCTTCGAAAGTTGTCTTTGCAATGTTCCAGAAAATTGCGCTCCCGGTATTTGCGGCGGTGTTTTTTGGAATGAATTTCCTGACATTTAACGAATGGGGGATTTCTGTGTTCGACCTGTTGAAGATTCCCTTTAAATCACAGTGGTACGAGTATCTCTCATGGATTTTCGGCTTCGAGGTCAATAATTGGGCCATAGCCGTACCAACGACGTTCGGGATCATTGGAATGTATGCCCTCTTGTATTTATTGACATCCTACGCCGCAAGCCGATTTACATATCTTTTCGCCAGCACCATGAACGCGAATGTCGACTGGGTCGGGTTCGAAAGGACCTTCAGGGAAATGTTTAAGGCCGCCAGTCGCGGGTCGGCGAACCAGTTCCGAAACAAAAAATCGCGTTTTTATGCGGGAAAGGCCGGTATTGTACTTCTGTACCTGTTATGTATCTTCCTGGTAACCGGCGCAAACCGAGCCATGTCGACCAGCCTTGCCGATCTTGGCATGCAGACGGAAACAACCGCCGCGGAGGAAGAGACAGACGACAGCTATGACGGCCTGCCATATCCGGGCTTTATTGAAGCTGATACAGAGGCCCCGGACAAAATGGAGCCGCATTATTTGGAAATCAGCGCGTCAGCCGCGAATATCCGGTCAGGAGCCGGAACAGACTATGCCGCCGTATCGGTTGCCAACGCGGGAGAACAGTTTGAATGGACCGGCGAAACGAGTGAATTTTCGGACGGTACCACATGGTATGAGATATATCTTGACGACGACAGGATACAGACCGGATGGGTAAGCGGGAATGTGATCATCCCTCCGGAAAGCTGAATGGCTGGTAAGGAGATTTTAAGAAAATTTCGGACGTGTATGAGAAAACACTTGTTGCAAAATTCAAAATTGTTGTAATCAGCAATCTCGCAACTGCCGTAACGGCTACATAATGCCAGCAAACCAATATACATATTGCGCCACATAAACCAGGCACCGGACGTGTCAAAAACGCCGGTGCTTTTTATTTTTGGGTAAAACGCGCCGCATTTGTTATACTGTTTCTTTTTAAGGGAGCGGTGTCGGCTATTGGCGGTCCACCGACATACAGTCAGGGCCAGCGCCAGGAAGATTATCAGAAAGAGCTGAGAAAGGTTTTAACAAATTCAGAAGAAATATAATTGACAATAGGGGATTTATCACCTATGTTAATGATAGATATAATCAGAAGGAACTCCTGTCAATGTGGGAGACCGAAGTGTATAAAAAGCTTCCTCCTTTGGATTGACAAGCGGATCCTGTAACTGAAGGCGAGGAGACACCATTATGTTTCATAAAGCGATAGATTTGAAATTGTTAGAAGGTACTGCATTGGAGGTTACTTTTCAAGATGGCATTGTCAAACATTACGATATGAGTATGCTTTTTTCGAAGCATCCTCAGTTAAGAGCATTGGAGGATCGTTCCCTCTTTCTTGCAGGAAAGCTGATGGGAGCTTACGGCATTATATGGAATGATGATCTTGACATTGAGGTCGAGACAATCTATGAAGATGGAGATACTGTTCGTAAGGATATGATCACGTTTAATCAGATTTCTGCAAATGCTGTATTGTCAGCGCGGGCTGCTGCCGGAATTTCACAGAAAAGGCTTGCGGCCCTGACGGGTATTGATCAGTCTGATATTTCTAAGATAGAGCGAGGTGCAGCGAACCCCTCTGTAGCTACACTCGAACGGATTGCGAAGGCGTTGGGAGGAAAGTTGTCTATTGCGATAAACTTCTCTGATTGAAAGATGTTTTAACTCCGCCCGGCGGTATAGCCTGGTGGGGATGCTGATCCCGAATGCGTTATGGCTTGGGATCTGTCTCAATCAAAAATCAGAAGTAAAATTAATCTCAGGAGTCAGGAGTCCAATTATTATTTTTATATGGATAAGTCCGCGCTGATATGTTATAATTTAGCATATTGGTTGGCGGGCATTTTCATGAGCGATTATACTCTGGATATGTATGCAGACAGCGATTAGGTCTTCAGCGGCGGATTTCCGGCGTATAGATGGGCCGCGGGCAGAACCAAAAGATTTTAATACAGCACAAAATATTTAGGAGATTTCCATGAGAAGATTGGCACTAAGTGACGAAATATTGCTGTCCGTCCAGCAGCCCGCCCGCTATATCGGCGGGGAAGTGAATATGGCGGTGAAAGACCCGAAGAAAGTGGATATCCGGTTCTGTATGTGTTTCCCGGACGTCTATGAGATCGGTATGTCCCATCTGGGCATCCAGATCCTTTACGATATGTTCAACGGCAGGGACGACGTCTACTGCGAGCGGGTCTATTCTCCGTGGACCGATATGGACAAGCTGCTGCGGGAAAAGAATATCCCCCTGTTCGCGCTGGAGTCCCAGGACCCGGTACGGGACTTCGATTTCCTGGGCATCACGCTCCAGTATGAGATGTGCTACACCAATGTGCTGCAGATCCTGGATCTGAGCCGGATCCCGCTTCATGCGGCAGATCGCTCCGAAGACGATCCCATCGTCATCGGCGGCGGCCCCTGCGCTTACAATCCTGAGCCTTTAGCGCCTTTCTTTGACATTTTCTACATCGGGGAAGGGGAAACGGTCTACGGGCAGCTTTTCGAGGCTTACAAGGCGTGTAAAAGCCTCGGGAGAAGCCGGAAGGAATTTCTGGAAGCGGCGGCGCGGATCCCCGGGCTCTACGTTCCGGCTTTCTATGACGTGACCTATCATGAGGACGGGACCATCGCCGGTTTCAGACCCAATAATCCCTGCGCGCCGGAGAAGGTGACCAAGGAGCTTGTCGTCAATATGGACGACGCCTGGTATATCGAAAAGCCTCTGGTGCCGTTCATAAAGGTGACCCAGGACCGTGTCGTCCTGGAGATCCAGCGGGGCTGTATCCGCGGCTGCCGGTTCTGTCAGGCCGGTAACATCTACAGGCCGTTAAGGGAGCACAGCCTTGAATATCTGAAAGATTACGCCGTTAAGATGCTCAAGAGCACCGGCCACGAGGAGATTTCCTTAAGCTCCTTAAGCTCCAGCGATTACTCGAAGCTTCCGGAGCTGATCAGCTTTCTGCTGGAAGAGGTGAAAGGCAGGGGGATCAACATTTCCCTGCCGTCCCTGCGCATCGACGCGTTTTCCCTGGACGTGATGAGCAGGGTCCAGGACGTGAAGAAGAGCAGCCTGACCTTCGCGCCGGAGGCCGGTTCCCAGCGCCTGCGGGACGTGATCAACAAAGGGCTGACGGAGGAAGCCATCCTAAACGGCGCCCGGGACGCCTTCCTGGGCGGCTGGAACCGGGTCAAACTGTACTTTATGCTGGGGCAGCCGACGGAGACGGAAGAGGACATGAAGGGCATCGCTTATCTGTCGGAGAAGGTGGCGGAGACGTTCTACGACCTGCCGGTGGAGCGGCGGCAGAAGCGTGTGCAGATCGTCGCCAGCTCGTCCTTCTTCGTGCCCAAGCCCTTTACGCCGTTCCAGTGGGCGAAGCAGTGTACGAAGGAGGAATTCCTGCGGCGCGCCTGGCTGGTGCGCGATACCTTCCAGGAGATGAAGAACGCCCGCAGCCTGAAATACAACTACCATGAGGCGGACTTAAGCGTGCTGGAGGGCGTTCTGGCCCGCGGAGACCGCAGGGTTGCCCCTGTGATCGAGGAGGCGTACCGCCGCGGAGCCATGTTCGACTCCTGGGGCGAGAATTTTGATAACGACTTATGGATGGCGGCGTTTGACGCCTGCGGCGTGGATCCTGATTTCTATACGGTCCGCGACCGGGATCTGGATGAAAAGCTGCCGTGGGATTTCATCGACGCGGGCGTGTCGAAGGAATTTTTAAAGCGCGAATGGAAGAGGGCGGCGGAAGGGACCGTCACGCCCAACTGCCGCCAGGGCTGCGCCGGCTGCGGCGCCCGGGTGTTCGGAGGAGGTGTCTGCTTTGAAGATAAGAATTAAGTTCCGCAAGCAGGGCGCCATGAAATTCATCGGACACCTGGATATCATGCGGTATTTCCAGAAGGTCATGCGCCGGGCGGACGTGGACATCTGCTACAGCGGAGGGTTCAGCCCCCATCAGATCATGTCCTTTGCGGCCCCGTTGGGCGTGGGTCTTTTAAGCAACGGCGAGTATCTGGACATTGAAGTGAACTCGGCGGACAGCTCCGCGGAGATGATCCGGCGGATGAACGCGGTCATGTCGGAGGGCATGGAAGTCATTTCCTTCCGACGGCTGGACGATTCCGCCAAAAGCGCCATGTCGCTGGTGGCCGCCGCCGACTACGTGCTGGCGTTCAGGCCCGGGAAGGAGCCGGAAGATCTGGAGGCTTTTTTTGCGGCGCTTGAGCGGTTTTACGCGCAGCCGCAGATCCCGGTCACGAAGGCGGCCAAGCGCGGAGAGAAGAAAATGGATCTGAAACCTCTGATCTATAGGATGGAGCGGGTATGGGCGGTGCCGGATGAGAATGGGAAATGTCCGGCGGTTCCGAACGGAAGAACGGTTCCGAACGGAAGAACGCTTCCGGTGATCGTTTCGGGCGCGGTGAGCGAACCTTCGGACGCGGTGTTCCTTCAGGTCTGCGCCGGCAGCACCGACAATGTCAAGCCGGAACTTGTCATGAAGGCGCTCTATGATTTTATGGGACTTGAACCTGCCCCGTTCACGTTCCAGGCAGAGCGGGAAGAGGTCTACGCGGACTTGGGCGGAGACGGAGACGGCGGACGCGGCCGCAGTTTGGTGCCCCTTGAGGCGTTGGGAGAAGACATTGAATAAACTGATCATTACCAGGCTTGACGGACGGATCCTGACCGCCCTGATGGACGACATGAAAGCGGTTCAGATGGATTTTGAGGAACCGCAGTCGTCGAACCTGGGGAATATCTATATCGGTAAAGTAAAAGACGTGGTGCAGAACATAAGCGCCGCGTTTGTGGATCTGGGCGGAGGCGTCACCGGCTACTACAGCCTTAACGACAATCCAAAACCGTGGCTTACGTCCCGGACGCCGGCACCGGCTTTCGGCAAAAAGGAAATGCGTCCCGGCGATGAGATCGTCGTCCAGGTGCTGAAAGACGCGGTGAAGACGAAAGATCCGGTGCTCACCGCCGAGCTTACCCTTACCGGCCGTTTCTGCGTCTTATCGGCGGATCCTTCCGGCAGAAAGAATTATATCCGTTTTTCCGGTAAGATCAGCGATAATGACTGGAAGAAGAAAATGACGGAATTCCTCCGACCCGCAAAAGAAGAGACCTTCGGGCTGATCGTGCGGACCAACGCCTATCAGGCGCCGCCGGAGCAGATCCTTGCGGAAATGAAACGGCTGACGGAACGGATGAATCAGATCCTTGCATCGGCTCCCCGCCGTACCTGTTTCAGCCTGCTGTACGAGGAGGTTCCTCCTTATGCGGCCAGGCTGCGGGATCATGACGCCCAGACGGCCGATGAGATCCTGACGGACGACGAAGATATTTTCCGGGAGCTGAACGCGTATCTGACGCAGGAACAGCCGGATACGGCGGGCCGGCTCCGCCTGTACAAAGATCCGCTCCTTTCGCTCGCGAAGCTGTATTCTGTTGAGAAAAGCCTTCAGGACGCCCTTCAGAAGCGCGTCTGGCTGCCTTCCGGCGCTTATCTGGTCATCGAGCAGACGGAGGCCATGGCGGTCATCGATGTGAATACCGGCAAATTTACAGGCCGTAAGACCATGCGGGACACGGTCCGCATGATCAACCTGGAAGCCGCGAAAGAGACGGCGAGACAGCTGCGGCTCAGGAACCTGTCCGGGATCATTCTGGTCGATTTCATCAATATGGAAGCGGCGGAAGACCGGGAGGAACTGCTGCGTGCTTTTGCAGAACAATGTTCCCGCGATCCGGTGAAGACCGTCGTTGTGGATATGACAAGGCTCGGCATTGCGGAGGTGACGCGAAAAAAGGTGAGAAAGCCGCTGCACGAGCAGCTTGCGGGCCGGCCTCAGACGCAGCGATTTTCATAAAATAATGGTTGACTTTTCATTCGTCAGATGGTATGATTTGTTAGTGTGCCGCACAATGAGGTTCAGAAAGATTCCGGGCCGGTTCCGCCTTGCGGACAGGCTGCGGGGACACCGTAGTTGGCGAGTAATGATAAAGAGGAGGTGCCATATATGTACGCTATTATTGCTACCGGCGGTAAGCAGTATAAGGTATCCGAGGGCGATGTCATTAGGATTGAGAAGCTTCCGGTGGAAGCCGGCGAGACCGTGACCTTTGACCAGGTGCTTGCGGTGAGCGACGGAGAACTCAAGGTCGGATGCCCGACTGTCGAGGGAGCCAGCGTTTCCGCGACTGTGGAGAAGCAGGGGAAAGCGAAGAAAGTGATCGTCTACAAGTACAAGAGAAAGACCGGATATCACAAGAAGAACGGTCACAGACAGCTGTTCACCCAGGTCAAGATCGACAAGATCAACGCTTAACCGGTCACCGGCCCGAGGGCTGATGATCAGCGCGCATCGGGCGCGCGATGATGATATGATTCGTGTGACAGTATCGGTTGATTCGGAACACAATTACAGAGGCATTCATCTGACCGGCCACGCAGGCCTTGCGGAGGATCCGCAGGAAGGGCAGGAGATCGTGTGCGCGGCGGTATCGGCGATGACGCTTAATATGGCCAACTCGGTGGAGCATTTTACCGACGACCGGTTTGCCGCGGACGAGGATGAACGCGAGGGGATGTTTGATTTCCGGTTTACGGACGTCATAAGTTCCGAGTCAAAGCTCCTTATGAATTCGCTGGTGTTCGGACTTATGAACATCGAGGCGTCATACGGAGAGCCATATATCAACATTCGATTTGAGGAGGTGTGACTCATGTTTCAGATGAACCTTCAGTTATTCGCTCACAAGAAGGGCGTCGGTTCTACGAAGAACGGCCGTGACTCCGAGTCCAAGCGTCTCGGCGCGAAGCGGGCTGACGGACAGTTCGTCCTGGCCGGCAACGTTCTCTACCGGCAGCGCGGGACCAAGATCCATCCCGGCAACAACGTAGGCCGCGGCGGAGACGACACCCTGTTTGCCAAGGTTGACGGAATCGTCCGTTTTGAGAGGAAAGGCAGAGACAAGAAGCAGGTTTCTGTATATCCGAGAGCGGAAGCGGCTGAGTAATGTGATTTGTCCGAAGGCTTCATACCTGCCAGTATGAAGCCTTCTTTTTCCAGATGGCAGAAAAGAAGAGGTTTCTATGTTTGCAGATCGCGCAAAAATATTTATTAAATCCGGCAACGGCGGGGACGGCCATGTCAGCTTCCGAAGGGAGCTGTACGTGCCGGCCGGCGGTCCGGACGGCGGCAACGGCGGCCGCGGCGGGGATGTGGTCTTTGTGGTGGACGACGGCCTGAACACGCTGACGGATTTCCGCTACCACCGCAAGTATACCGCCGGGAACGGCGAGCCGGGCGGCAAGCGCCGCTGCAGCGGCAAAAACGGAGATGATCTGATCATCAAAGTCCCTGAGGGCACCGTGATCAAGGATTTCGAATCCGGCAAGGTCATTACCGATATGTCCGGAGAAAACCGCAGGGAAGTGGTCTTAAAGGGCGGCAGAGGCGGCCAGGGGAACATGAATTACGCCACGGCCACGATGCAGGCTCCCCAGTACGCGCAGCCCGGACAGCCCGGGCAGGAGCTCTGGGTCCTGCTGGAGCTGAAGGTGATCGCGGATGTGGGCCTGATCGGCTTCCCGAACGTGGGCAAGTCCACGCTGATCTCCCGCGTCAGCAACGCGAAGCCGAAGATCGCCAACTATCATTTTACGACGCTGGATCCCCATCTTGGGGTGGTCGATCTGGAGGATGGAGCCGGATTCGTCATGGCCGACATTCCGGGTCTGATCGAGGGCGCGTCGGAAGGCGTGGGACTCGGTCATGATTTCCTGCAGCATATCGAGCGGACGAAGGTGCTGGTGCACGTGGTGGACGCTGCGTCTACCGAAGGACGCGATCCGGTGGAGGATGTCCGCGTGATCAACCGCGAACTGGAGAAATATGATCCTGGTCTTCTGAAGCGCCCGCAGATCATAGCCGCCAATAAGACCGACGCGATGTATGGAACCCTTGACGCGCAGGGCAACGATACCGACCCGCTCGGCCGCCTGAAAAAGGCGTTTGAGCCGGAGGGGATACCGGTTTATCCGGTCTCTGCCGTCAGCGGGGACGGGCTGAAGGAGCTGCTGCACGCGGTATACCGGATTCTCCAGACAGTCGACCGCACGCCGACAGTGTTTGAGAAGGAATTTGACGTCGATACGCTGCGGGCGGGCTCGAATCTGCCTTATACCATTGAGCGCGATGAGGACGGCGCCTATGTGGTCGAGGGACCGCGGATCGAGAAGATGCTGGGCTATACGAACCTGGAGTCCGAGAAGGGCTTTCTGTTCTTCCAGAATTTCCTTAAGGATACCGGCATTCTCAAGGATCTTGAAGACGCGGGGATCCAGGACGGAGATACGGTGCGGATGTACGGATTCGCGTTCGATTACTACAAATAGATGCGGAGGAGACAAGATCTATGACTTCAAAACAGCGGTCCTATCTGAAGGGCCTCGCGATGAATCTGGAGCCCATTTTCCAGGTGGGCAAATCCGGCGTGACGCCGGAGCTTACCCAGGCGGTTTCCGAAGCGCTGGAGGCGCGGGAACTTGTAAAGCTGAGCGTGCTGAAGAACTGCCTTGACGACGACCGTATGATCGCGGAAACGCTCGCGGAGCGGACGCGCTCTGAACTGGTTCAGGTGATCGGGAGCAGGATCGTGCTTTACAGACCTGCCCGAGAAGAATTCAGGAGAAAGATCGAACTGCCGCGGTAACGGCGGCGGAAGGAGTTCCGGGAATATGGCCAGAATCGGAATCATGGGCGGAACATTTGACCCGATCCATAACGGACACCTTATGCTGGGAAGACAGGCTTATCGGGAATATCATCTCGACCAGGTCTGGTACATGCCTTCCGGCCAGCCGCCCCATAAGAAGGGGAATCACGTCACGGCGGCCGCGGACCGCTGCGCGATGGTCTCGCTGGCGGTGGAGAAGGAACCCGGCCTGTTCCTCTCGGAATTTGAGACTTCCCGCGAGGGCACGACATACACGGCCATAACGCTCTCCCTTTTGCGCGAGGAACGTCCGCGGGACGAATTCTATTTTATAATCGGGGCAGACTCTCTGTATGAGATCGAAGGCTGGTATCATCCGGAGAGGATCATGGCGATGGCTGGACTTCTCGCCGCGCCCCGGGAATACGGAAAGGCGGTCCGCACGCTGGACGAACAGATCGAACACCTGCGTCTGACCTATAACGCCCGGATCGGAAGGCTGCACTGCGGGGAGGTGGATATTTCCTCCCATGAGGTCCGGCAGGCGGTGAAAGAAGGCCGCGATGTCGGGGATCTGGTTCCGCCGGCAGTGCTTTGCTATATCCGCGGGCATCATCTGTATCAGGAGGAACCGGCTGATGAATGAAAATATCTCTATCATGCGCAGGAAACTCAAGAAGAAGCTGAGCGAATCCAGATATGAGCATACGCTGAGCGTATCATTTACCTGCGTCTGCCTTGCGATGCGGTACGGTTATCCGTTGGAGAAGGCGGAGATCGCCGGGCTCCTTCACGACTGCGCCAAATGCCATCCCGACGACAGCTACGTCAGGCGCTGTGAAAAGCACGGTATCCCGCTCACTCCGGAGGAGAAGGCCGCGCCGGCCGTCCTGCACGCCAAGCTGGGAGCATGGATGGCCAGGGAGCACTACGGGATCACGGATGAGGAGATCCTGAGCGCGATCGCCTGCCACACGACCGGAAAACCCGGTATGGGGCTTCTGGACAAGATCCTTTATGTGGCCGATTACATTGAAGTGCGGCGCGACAAAGCCGAGAATCTGCCTGCGATGCGCAGGCTGGCGTTTGAGGACATCGACGAGGCACTTTTTGAGATCGTAAAAGGGACTCTCGATTATCTGAATAAACGCGGTATGACCACCGATCCGATGACGCTCAGAACCTATGAGTATCTGCTCACGCAGAAGAAAGCGTAACTGCGCGTCCGCGGACCGGTCTGCGCCCGTCCTGAGGGCGGCGCACTGACACGAAAGGAGAAATATATGGGTGAAGTGAAAATGAAAGAGCAGGCCGCAAGCCAGGCCGCGAAGGCGCAAAACGCCGTTGAGAACCTGTCCGACGCTCCGGAGATCGTCCGTCTGGCCAAGGAAGCGCTGGAGGATAAAAAAGGGCAGAACATCAAGATCATCGACATCAGCAAGGTGTCTGTCCTGGCCGATTATTTTATCATCGCGGACGGTTCGAATCCCAATCAGGTCCAGGCCATGGTCGATAATGTGGAAGAGGTGCTCGGCAGGGCCGGCTATGAATGCCGCCAGATCGAGGGGTACGGCACCGCGAACTGGATCCTGATGGACTACGGCGACATGATCGTCCACGCGTTCTGCCGCGAGGACCGGCTGTTCTATGATCTTGAGAGGATCTGGCGTGACGGAAAACTGGTGGAAGAGGATGTATAAGCGCCGCGGCATGAATGCGGTATAAGAGACACAGCGCGGGGAAATGCGGCAGCATACAGAAACGCGTCTGTGTGATAAGAAGCAGCGCGGGAAACTGCGGTGTATGAAACAGGATCCGTCCGGGCAGGAGAAGAAATTGATCTCCGGCACGGACGGATTTTGTTATAGCTGATTGCTTTGACAGATCTGTAATATCTATATAGAGATGCATGGGTTTACATAATAATATTATGTAAACTTCTTCGTTTTCCAGCTCGATTCCCGGCTCACATCATCCGGATCAGGCCGATCACGACGCCGAGGATATCGACATGATCCACGATGATCGGATCCATACTGTCGTTCTCCGGCTGAAGGCGATAATGGCCGTTCTCTTTATAAAACCGTTTCACAGTAGCGGAATCATCCACCAGGGCGGCGACGATCTCTCCGTTGCGCGCGGAAGGCTGGCTTTTGACAATGATCTGGTCGCCGTCGAAGATGCCGACGTTGATCATGCTGTCGCCTTTGACGCGGAGCATGAACGTCTCCTGATTCGGAAGCAGCTCCACGGGGATCGGGAAGTAGTTCTCGATATTCTGTTCGGCAAGGATCGGCTGTCCGGCCGCGATCGTTCCGACTAGGGGAACATTCACTACCTCGCGCCGGGTCAGGTTAAAGCAGTCGTCGATGATCTCGATCGTACGCGGCTTCGTCGGATCTCTTCGTATATAACCATTCTTTTCCAGCGTCTCCAGGTGGGAGTGAACGGACGAAGTGGATTTCAGATGGACCGCCTCGCAGATCTCCCTGACTGCCGGCGGATATCCTTTCCTGAGGATTGTCTCTTTGATATATTCGAGTATTTCCTGCTGTTTCGCGCTGATCTTGCCCTGTGCCATATAAAAACCCTCCGTATCAGAACACATATTCTGTATCTGGGTCTATCTTACCACATGTCAGATGAAAATGCAAACTTTTGTTCGATTTTTTGCGAAAATGTATTGACAAACATGTGTTCGATGATATAATAAGAACATACAGAACACTTGTTCGCAACGTCTGTTCGATTCGGAGGTACATATTATGAAGAAGATGATTTTGACCGTGATGCTGGCAGCGGTTCTGGGATTTCTTTTCCGGGGGAACGCTTTGATGGATACGCTTGCGAATGAGCCTGCTTCCGCGAAGAAGACCGCATATTATACAAGTATCGAGATATCCGACGGAGATTCCCTATGGAGTATTGCGCAGAAGTACGCGCCGGACCTGGATCTGTCTACCGAAGAGTATATCGACTGCCTCAGGCAGATGAATCACATCAGGGGCGACGTCATTCACAGCGGCCGATGCCTGACTGTCATGTACTGCGGATCTGTGGAATGATCCCGGATCAGGTTTCCTCACGGAGGCGCACTTTATCCCTCGCGCTGCGCCTTCTGGCGTCATCCAGCGCGGCGTAGTGCTTCTTGGTTGTGTTGACATCGGAATGTCCCAGTACATCGGCCACCAGATAGATATCGCCGGTCTCCTGGTAAAGTGTGGTTCCGTAGGTGCTGCGAAGTTTGTGCGGCGTGATCTTTTTCAGCGGTGTGACGATCCTGGCGTATTTCTTGACAAGATTTTCCACGCTCCGCACAGAGATCCGCTTCATTTGCAGAGAGAGGAAGAGAGCGTTCTCATGGCCTTCCTCCGGGATCAGATGCTTTCGTTCCTCAAGATAGTTAAGCAGGGCTTCCTCCACCTCGTCTCCGAAATAGACCGTAACTTCCTTGCCGCCTTTGCGGTGGATCCGAAGTCCGCTGTTTTTGAAGTCCACATCCTGGATATCCAGTCCGACGCACTCTGATACACGGATCCCGGTGCCGAGAAGCAGCGTCATCAGTGCCAGATCACGTACCTGGGTTTTCTCATGGAAATCCCGCTGCTTTTTAGGCAGGGCGTCTCCATTTTCGACCTCGTCGAGAAGCATTGCCACCTCATCGATATCCAGACGGATGATATCCTTTTCATGGAGCTTCGGAAGCCTGGCGATAGCCGCCGGGTTATTCTTCAGCTGTTCCGTGCGATAATAGTAGTTATAGAAGCTCTTTAATGAGGACATTTTACGCATGATTCCGCGTTCCTTGTTGACGATTTCCTTATTTTTGTCGTTAAACCGGTATTTCAGGTACTCCATGTATTCCTCCATATCGGTCACGCGCAGCTGGTCAAGATGCTCCAGCGTGATATCGCGGATGTCCATATCGGCAAATATCGGATTTTCCTTTTTCAGGAACTCGAAGAAGACCTTCAGGTCATACGCGTACGCGATACGTGTCCGTGAGGATGTCTGAGGCTCAATGCCGCGGAAGAAATCGGAGCAGAAGGGCGGCAGTTCTTTGATCATTTCACGCAGACGGAGAGTGTTCTCCCTGTTTTTCTGCTCATAATATGGAATATTAGCCATGATATGCCTCCTGTGTGGATTTTAATATATATTTTCCGGACTTTTCAGCGCAGAGCTTCCGGCTGCAGAATCCGGCTGCGGATCGACAGATCCTTCGCGGTTCCATCCGGGAATGCGGCTGTTTGCCACAGCATGGAACAGCTGGTCCTTTACCGTGGGATTTTCATGGACCATACTATTCGTTAATTTTTTAACATATTCGCGTTTTGTCTGTCCATCCGCCGGGCACGGATTCTTGCATACAGGAAGCTTCTGGCGGTTTTTAAAACCGATCACATCGGCTTCCGTGACATAGATCATCGGACGGATGACCGTCAGCCCGGTACGGTCCAGATAGATTCGCGGAGGGAACGCGTAAAAACGTCCTTCGTATATCAATGACAACAAGGCCGTTTCGATAACGTCATCCCTGTGATGCGCGTAAGCGACTTTATTGCAGCCCAGTTCCAGAGCGGCCTTGTTGAGAGCGCCTTTGCGCAGCTTGGCGCAGAGCGCGCAGGGATTCGATTCTTTTCGCTCCTGAAACAATATTTTTCCGATTTGAGTAGGAATGATCGTATACGGAACTGAAAATCGCTCACAGAGCGATCTGACGGCTGACAGGTCGAAGCCGTCGAATCCCAGATCGACCGTTACGGCGCACAGATCAAATTTCTTTGGATAAAACCGCTGCAGACCGCACAGCGCGTAAAGAAGCGTCAGGCTGTCCTTGCCGCCGGAGATACCGACAGCGATCCGGTCGCCGTCATCGATCAGATGATAGTCGTCAATTGCCTGACGTGTTAAGCTGTACAGCCGCTGTAATTTCATGAAATACCCCTCTTTTTGCCGCTATCTATTCGTTAAAGTGTTGTTTCGCGAATAGTTGGATGTCTCTTATATTCTACTCGTTTCGGCCTCAAATGTCAACCATGAATTTTAAAGCAACAAAAGATGGAGATAACCAGCATCCCGGCAATCGTCCCTGCCGTTTTGCGCCGGATTATCTCCGTCTTCTTTCCCTCTTTCATTATGAAATAAAACCATGAAATCGTTATTTCTCCCGTGCCTTCATTTGTTCCGCTTTCAGCTGCGCGAACTCCCGGATCAGAGAGACCGCGCCGTCCGCGCCAGTTTTGCTGCTGTTGATGCACAGATCATAATTCCTGGCGTCCCCCCATTTTTTGCCGGTATAATAGTTATAGTAGCTGGAACGGTTCTTATCATTCTTGATCATGATCTCCTTCGCCTTGGCGGCAGTCACATTGTGAAGCTCCATCAGACGTTCGATCTTATCGTCCTCATCCCCGGTTATGAAAACCGTGACCGTATTCGGAAAATCTGCCAGCGCGTAATCGGCGCATCTTCCGACGATCACGCAGGATTCTTCCTGGGCGATCTTCTTGATCGTGTCAAACTGCGCCAGAAAAACCTTATGGTTGATCGGCATATTCACATAGGAGGAAGTGCCGTAGCCCATGGAATACGTATCCATAACAAAGGAATAAAGAAAGCTCCCCGCCGCCTTCTCATCGTGGGTTTCAAACACTTCCTTACAGAGACCGCTGTGCTTGGCCGCCTCCGTTAGAAGCTCCTTATTATAACACTTGATTCCAAGAGAATCTGCCAGTTTCTTGCCAATCGTATTCCCCTTGCTGCCGCTCTGACGGCCAATCGTAATTACAAGATTTCCGTTCATCCTGCCCTCTCCTTTCACAATACCAGATTCTGGTTATCTGTGATTGACATAAAAATTATACCGCAATCAGTTCAGAATGTATAGATAAAAATTATTTCATTTTTTCTAATTTTTCCAGTAGATCAGCAAAATATGCCGGCAGCGGCGCAGTAAACTCCATATACTCTCCTGTGCGCGGATGGATAAAGCCCAATACGCCGGCGTGGAGCGTCTGTCCTTTAAGCGGAAACGGGCACCGGGCCGGACCGTACACCGGATCACCGAGGACCGGGTGATGGATCGAACTCATATGAACCCGGATCTGATGGGTCCGTCCGGTCTCCAGACGGCATTCAATGTAGGTATAGGACGCGAAACGTTTCAGGACGCGGTAATGGGTCACAGCACGCCGGCCATTTTTCACATTGACAGCCATCTTCTTCCGATCCGAAGGATGCCTGCCGATCGGCGCGTCCACAACGCCTTCGTCTTCTTTCACAACCCCGCAGACGACCGCCTGATACCGCCTTGTGATCGTATGGTCTTTCAGCTGCTGCGCAATGGAATTATGAGCCAGGTCATTTTTGCATACGATCAGGATCCCGGTCGTATCGCGGTCGATGCGGTGAACGATTCCGGGCCGCTGGACGCCGTTTATTCCGGACAATTGTCCCTGACAGTGCGCCATGAGTCCGTTGACCAGCGTATCATCGGTATGTCCCGCGGCAGGATGTACTACCATGCCCTTTGGTTTATTGACCAGAAGGATGTCTTCGTCTTCATAGATAATATCAAGGTCCATCTCACGTGCCGCAATCTCAGGCTCTTCTGCCTCCGGGATCTCAAACTCGACGAGATCTCCGTCCGAGACACGATAGCTGGCTTTTACCGCGGAACCGCAGACGCAGACTTCTCCCGCCTTCAGAAGCTTCTGCAGAAATGATCTGGAATGCTCTCCGCATGTCTCCGCCAGATACCGGTCGATCCGCAGTCCGCTCTCCTCCGGCTTAACCTGCAGCCGCTGTTTCACGCCGACTCCTTCCGCCCGGGAAGCATGGCCGTCAGCTCCTCATCACTGTAGAAGCCGAAGAACAGAAGAACAAACAAAAGTCCTGTCGCCCCCGTCACGTAGCAATCCGCCACATTGAAGATCGGAAAATCGATCAGTTTAAAATAAAAGAAATCCACGACATATCCCTGGGTCATCCGGTCGATCAGGTTGCCCGCAGCTCCGGCCGCGATCACGGTCATACAGAAGATCAGAGGCAGATAACGCTTATCTGCCGGAAGCGTCCAGAGCAGATAAAGCACAGCCGCAAAGACCAGCGCGGCGACCGCCATGAACAGAATATGATGTCCTTCAAGGAGGCCGAACGCGGCGCCCATGTTCTCTGAATACTGCAGTTCAAAGATACCGTTTAATATCACAAACGGTTCCTGCCCCTGCAGTTTCGCCGCGGCAAGGCCTTTGGTCCACTGATCCAGAGCCAGCAGTAAGCCGAAGAGCAGAAAGCTCAATGCGAAGCGTATGATGCGTTTATTCATATGAAGTCACCTTCCCATCCTTAGATATATTGCCGATCTCTGCCAGCCCGGCACGCATCTCTTCCTCCGTGACGGTTCTGTCGATATACGCGTCGCCGACGGAATGAAGCAGAATAAAGCGGATCTGTCCGGCGTCCATCTTCTTGTCGTTCCGCGCGGCGTCCAGAACCGCCTGAACGTCGATTCCGCGGACCCGGACCGGCATACCAAAGTTTTCCAGAAGTCTTCGCAGCCGCGAAACTTCCTCTCCGGCGAGGCGGCCGCGATCCGCCGAGATCCTCGCGGCGCACAGCATCCCGAGCCCGACGCAGTGCCCGTGAAACATCTGAAAATCCATACATTTCTCGATGGCATGGCCAAGCGTATGGCCGAAATTAAGAAGAGCCCTTTCGCCCTGCTCCGTCGGATCTGCCTCCACCACAAGGCGCTTGATCTCGTCGCTTCTTTGGATCATCTCCAGGCATATATCGGTATCACGCCGCATGATCTGTTCCCGGTGATCCTCAAGCCACTGATAATAGATCCTGTCCCGGATCAGACCGTGCTTAATGATCTCGCCCATTCCGGAGCTGAACTGTTCTTCGGCCAGCGTAGACAGAACAGATACATTTGTATAGACCAGCTTCGGCATATGAAACGCGCCTACCATGTTCTTGTAGGAATCAAAGTCCACCCCGGTCTTTCCGCCGATGGAACTGTCGACCTGGGAAAGCAGCGTGGTCGGGATCTGGATGAAAGAGATCCCCCGCAGATAGGTCGCGGCAGCATATCCGCACAGATCGCCGACGACCCCGCCGCCAAGCGCGACGAGCATATCTTTTCGGTCGAACTGATTCGCGATCAGATGCCCATACAGCTTTCTCACTGTATCCAGATTCTTCTGTTCTTCACCGGCCGGAAACACATACGCGGAAACGGATCCGCACATGTCTCTGAAAATCGCGGAAACCTGCTCCAGATACAGTCCGGCGACTGTGGAATCCGTCACAATGCAGATCCTTCTGCCGGCTGCGCCAAGCGCTTCCGCCTCGCGCGCGAGCCCGTCAAAGGACTGCGATAGTATAATATCGTAGATCGGCTTCCCGTCCCGGTGCACCGTCATTCGTCTCTCCATCCGCTTCTCCTTCCGAAAACTCCGCTATGAAACAAAAGCAGACATCCCACCCAGCCGGTTCATACCCGCCTCACAGCAGAATGCACAGACCAGGGAATGTCTGCCAATATAATCTTCTCATCTCAGATCCTGAAATTCAATCCCGAGATATCCATACTGCCCGCGCTTCCGCCCAACAGATCCTGGAAGTCGCCGGACAGTTCCACGGATTCCGGCGTAGCGATAAATATGTAGTTGGATATCTTCTGCAGATTGCCGTTCATGGAATAGGTGGCGCCTGAAGTGAAGTCGATGATCCGCTGGGCGATCTCCGTCTGCAGTCCTTCCATATTCAGAACGACCGCCTTGCCGGCCAGAAGATAATCACAGATCTCCTTGGCGTCTTCAATGGAGGTCGGCTTGATCATCGAAACTTCCATGCTCCGCTTCATCGGAACCACTTTCGCGGAAGAACGTCCGCCGCCAAGGAAGCGCGGCTTGGGAGCCTCCTCCTCTTCTATATCGTCGTAA
This sequence comes from uncultured Lachnospiraceae bacterium, assembly GCA_947600145.1. GTDB lineage: Bacteria > Bacillota > Clostridia > Lachnospirales > Lachnospiraceae > UBA3402. Next base: position 34,565 of record CANQGA010000001.1, read on the forward strand.
TAATCGTCATCCTGCTTCGCGGTCCCGCCGAACAGTCCTTTTCTGGCAGGCTTCTCATCTTCGTAGTCATCATCCAGAAAGTAATCGTCGTCTTCATTATCTCTCAGTCGAATGCTGTCCATAAATTTACCAAAAACACCCATCGCTACAAATTCTCCCTTTTCTGTCTTTCACCGAAAATCCCGGTGCCGACTCTTACCATCGTAGAGCCCTCTTCGATCGCGACCTCAAAGTCACCGGTCATACCCATTGAAAGAATATTCATATTAACATTATCGACGTTTTTGCTTTTCATGTCAATAAAAAGTTGATACAATTTTCGAAAAATCTGCCGGTTTTCTTCCGCCCTCTCCGTATAGGGCGCGATGGTCATCAGACCCTGAATATTCACATGCGGCAGGCGCGCGATCTGATCAAGCGCGGGCTCGGCCTCTTCCGGAAAAAATCCGAATTTGCTCTCCTCCCGCGCCGCGTTGACCTCCAGAAGAACCGGCACCGAGATCCCCCGCTTCGCCGCCTCCTTCTCGATCTCTGCGGCCAGCTTTACGGAATCCACGGAGTGGATAAGGCAGACCTTATCGACGACCTGACGGACCTTATTGGTCTGAAGGTGGCCGATCATGTGCCAGCGGATATCCTGCGGCAGCGCCGGCGCCTTGGCCAGAAGTTCCTGCACCTTATTCTCTCCGAAATCGCGGGCGCCCGCTCCGTAAGCTTCCATAAGCATCTCTTCCGGCTTGGTCTTGCTGACCGCGATCAGCGTCACTTCATTCGGATCCCTTCCTGCCCTTTGGCAGGCAGCCTCGATTCTTTTACATATCTCCCGGTACTGCTGCGCAACCATACTCCTCATCTCCTATTGATAGATCAGATCTCCCTCCGCGCCGACGGCGGAAGCGTCCAGCACGATATGGTCATAGACGCTGAGGCCGTAGCGGGTCCCCTTTTTCACAGTGTAGAATTCATCGTTCTGCGCCAGGATCTCGATCTGCTTGAACACGGAATATCCGCGGTTAATATTGTAAACGCCCTGCAGGGACGCGGTCTGTCCGATCTGGAACCGGTCTGCGGAATCCGGTTTTACAAGATAATCTCCGGCGTGGATCGGTTCTTTCTCGTCGGTATCGATATAATAGTATTCGTCGGTTGAGTAATAGATCGTCGCAGGCACAAACTCCACGATCGTTCCGTTTTCCGTATAGACTTCTTTATTGAATCCTTCCTGCTCCGAATCGCCGCCGGTCGTCAGATACGTCACCGGAACCAGATAAAAGTTCTTCGAAGTGACGGAACTGACCGGGATCTTCAGCCCCTGCGCGACATCCATAACTATCTGAAAGTCCAGATAGCGGTCAGAGATAAACTGCACCATATATTTTGTGAAATCCAGCTTCCCGTAACTTTCGCCGTCTGTTCCGACGATCATGGAAAATGCGCCGCTGGTCGTCAGATCATGTCCCGGGAACCGTACCGTAAGCGTCTCGGCGCCGCCAAGATCCGCCGCGTCCGTCTCCGACAGCGGAAAGAGCAGGGACCAGTTATCATCCGTGACCACTTTATAGACCGGCGTTCCCTGTTCGATCAGATCCCCCGCATGGGTGATCGCGCGGCTGTATCCGCTCCGGTCAAAAACCGCCGCCGATACCTGGGCGGGATCCAGATCTTCATATCCGTCGATCGAATAAGAGATCACGCCGCTGACCGGCGTCCGGATCTGAGAAAAATGATCTCCCAGCTGCTGCGCGAGCTGTTCGTCGGAATTTACCGAATTGAAATTCGTGTATTCCAGGACCATTGCGTCCAGCGAGTATTTCGCGTCGTACACCTGATCGAAATTCAGATCCGAATAGGACTGACCGAAGGATGAAAGCTCCTTTTTCACGCTGGCCACGTCCTGATCCGACAGAAGATCCGCGGTGTCCGCGTTCTCCTCCATGAGTCTGGACGCCTCTCCGGTCTCGTCCATGGAATAAATATTCGTTCCGGCGGCCGCGCGCTTCCCTTCCCGGACGTAATAATTGATGTATCCGCTCTGCGAAGCATACTCTGTGGTCTCATTTCTCAAAATGATCCCCTGAAAATTCCTGTCGTTTACGATGGAACCCTCCGTCACCTCGTAGGGCTGAACCTTGTCCCTGGTCTGATACTGATAGACGTAGAAGGCCAGGTACAGAAACATGATCGCGAATATGATCATACCGATATTCAGCTGCAGCGGACGGCGGTATCTGACAATCTTTTTGCTTTTCTTAGCCATAAGGCCGGTTCTCCTCAAAAAGAGCCTGGCATGGCAGGCTCTTCAGTCTCTTATTCCTATAAAAAGCGGCGCGGTTTACAGGGAAACCGTCACCTTCTCGCGCATGCACTCCGGAAGCGCGTCCGCGTCCCTCGATACGCTCAGGACGAATGTCACATGGAACTTCTCGCCGATCTCCTCAAGTTTATTTACGGTCTCCGTGATATCCTGTCCTTCCAGGCAGGCAAGCTTCAGAAAGCTGTCAAGAAACATCTCTTCCAGATCATGGTCCTGGGAAATGATGCCGCAGACAAAACCAATAAATCCTGAACTGTCATTAATATCGAAGCCCTTCACGTTGATCAAACGGATCTTGTTGTTCAGTTCATACATATGCTTGGAACTTTTATCCAGATAAACGATCGATCCCTTTGCTTCCTTGATCGCCGCGTTGGCCTTGTCCAGCAGATATTTTGTCTTACCCTTTCCCTTGTCACCTGCAATGATCTGCACCATACTTTTTGTCCTCCTTAAGTTTATTGGTTTTGTATAGAAAGTTGTTCATTTTCAGTTTAATTATAGTATATCTCCTTGGAAAAGGCAATCACTAATTCGTAATCTTGGAGATTAACTTTGTCATATTATCGTAGAGACTGTTCCGGTCCGGAGACTTCAGGATCACGGAAATGAACTCGTCTCCGCCGTCCTCCTCCCTGGTCGCCATGATCAGGCAGCTGCCGGCAGCCTGGGTCGTTCCGGTCTTGCTGGAGAATACAGTCAGGCCGTCCGGAGTCTCACGCCTCCCCAGCATATACTGATTGGTGCCGCCCCACGTCTTGTGTACGGCGGCTCCGGACGCATCCGTGTAATCCGCGTCATAGGACACCGTGCCCGTTACTTTTCGGAATTCGGGGAGCGTAAGCGCGTCCGAATAGATCAGATACAGATCATATGCGGTCGTATAATGGTTCTCATCCGTCAGTCCGTGGGGATTTACAAAATGGGTATCCGTCGCGCCCAGTCTGCGCGCTTCTTCGTTCATTTTGTCGGCAAACGCCTCAATACTCCCCGCCATGTGCACCGCGATAGCCGCTGCGGCGTCATTGCCGGACGGAAGCATAAGGCCATAGAGAAGCTGTTCCATCGTCAGCTGGTCTCCCGGATTGATCCCGCAGAGGGATGCGCCCGGTTCCGTGATCACCGCGTCCTGCGTCACGGTAACGACGTCGGACAGATCTCCGTACCGGATCGCCAGGATCGCCGTCATTACCTTCGTGATGCTGGCCGGATAGAGCCGCTCGAACGCGTTCTTGCTGTAAAGTGTCTCATGGGCGGTCAGGTCAAAGACGGCTCCCGCCTCCGCGGTGATCTCATCTGCCGCGTAAACCGCTTCGTCCGCGACTACGCACAGCCCATCCGCAAACAGCGCTCCATGCGATTCCCGGTCCGCGCTTTCGCTTTCCGGAAGCATCTCTTCCAGGACAATACCGCCGTCCTCAAAGGAATACGGACTGACCAGCTCACGCTTCGCACAGCCGCCCGCGGATAAAACCGCCGCTGCGCCCGTCAGGAATAAAACGCCGCGGATGCCGATGCGTCTGACGTAATGGTTGGTTCTCATTCTGTTCCTCCCTCGCCGGCGGCCGAAGCGCGGATCATTATTTGTACATCTCGCGCCATTCCAGGTCGCCATGCTCCAAAGCCTTTACAAGCAGTTCTCCCGTCGCCAGATTCGTGGCTACCGGGATGTTGTGAAGGTCACACATCCGGATGATACTGCTTCCGTCCGGATCCGTCCGTTTGGGAGATACCGGCTCCCGAAAAAAGATCACCAGATCCAGCTGATCCTGTTCAATATCCGTACACATCTGTTCCGCGCCGCCGAGGTGGCCGGCCAGATATTTGTGAACATTCAGATTCGTCACTTCCTCGATCAGCCGCCCGGTCGTGCCGGTGGCGTAAAGGGAGTGTTTGCTTAAAATCCCGCGGTAGGCGATACAGAAGTTCTGCATCAGCTTCTTCTTGGAATCATGCGCGATCAGACCTACATTCATGTACGCTTCTCCTCCTTCATTCGTTGTTGTATTTGCGCTGTAAACCTACGTTGAGAACAACGCCCATTCCGATGAACAGGCTTAAAAGAGAACTGACGCCGGAACTGATAAACGGCAGCGGCAGTCCGGTATTTGGAAATATCGCCGTTGCGACGGCTATATTGGCAAAACTCTGAAACCCCAGCAGAGTCGCCATCCCAACGCAGATCGTCCGTCCGGCCAGATCGGAGGCCCTCATTGCCATGGCCAGACATTCATAGATCAGGACAAGGTACAGGGCAATGACGACCATCGAGCCGACAAATCCAAATTCTTCTCCGATTATGGCAAAAATAAAATCATTCTGTTCCTCCACGAGGAAGTTCCCGGCCTTTACGGAAAGAATGTCCGTGTTGTTCCATCCTTTGCCCCAGAGCTGCCCGGAACCGATCGCCATGATGGAACTCTCCTGCTGATAATAGGTATCCGAATACAGTTCCGGATTCTGCCAGGACAGGATCCGGTTGGCCTGATACTGTTGCAGAAATGGGATCATACCGTTCTGGAGCAGATAAAACAGCAGGAAGACCCCGGGTATCGCGACCGCCAGCACGCCGATGATCCATTTATAACTGATGCCCGCCGCAAACACGATCGATGCCACGACTACCGTCATCACGATCAGTGTGGACAGGTTCGGCTGCATATAGATCAGTACCGCCGGAACCGCGAACAGCAGGGCCGCCGCCAACACCACGGTGAGGCGGTTCATCTTCTCCTGATACCGGTCAAAATACCAGGAGAAGAACAGAATGATCCCGATCTTGACAAACTCGGACGGCTGGATCTGGCCGATGACGGGAAGCTGCAGCCATCGCGTGGAGATCCCCCGGCTGCGGCCGAACAGGATCACGGCCGCCAGAAAAGCCGCACAGGCCAGATAGATCAGGAAATGGAACGACAGGATCCAGTGATAGTCGATGACCGACAGCACAAGAGCGAGAAACAGTCCCACCCCGATCCCCATGATCTGTTTGTTCAGCGTGCTCTGATTCTGATTGGTAGCGCTGTATATCGCCAGAAGACCGATTATACTCAAAGCCGTCACATACAGGATCAGACGCCAGTTGTATCTTCGGAAATTATAATCAAACAGCATATTCAGAATGTCCCTTTCAGCCGAAAGTCCTTTACCGGGATCACTGTGCAGAGAGCCGGAAAGCAGTCGCTTTCGTCACCGCCGGTCATTGCCGGTCTCCCCTGCCGGCGGATCCGCACCTCCATCTGCGCGGCGTCCACGTCAAGGTATCTTGAAATCACACGGCACATATCATTCTTAAGCATTTCAAGCGTCTCCGGAGGGAAACCGCTCTGATCCGCCGCCAGAAGAGACCGAAGCCTTCGTGCGGCGACTGCTCCGGACCGTCCCCGGCGCAGCGCTGCAGACCGTCTGTGCTCCATCGCCGCCGCCCCCTTACGCCCTGCGAAGCAGGCTGGTCAGGCGTCCGAACAGTCCGTATGAAATATTCGGAAGCGCCAGCGGCACATCCTCACCGAGAAGCCTCCTGCAGATATCCAGGAAAGCCTGTCCGGACGGCGTGTCCGTGCCTGCCAGGGGTTCTCCCTGATTGGTGGAGATCACGATGGCCTCATCATCCGGAATGGCTCCGATCAGCGGTACGGCGAGAATATCCATAACATCGTCCACCGACATCATATCTCCTCTCCGCACCATGTCCTGACGGACCCGGTTGACGATCAGATGGATGCTCTTCATCTGTCCTGTCTCCAGAAGTCCGATGATACGGTCCGCGTCGCGTATGGCGGAAACCTCCGGCGTTGTCACGACCAGAGCCCGGCCCGCGCCCGCCACGGCGTTCTTAAAGCCCTGCTCGATCCCGGCCGGGCAGTCGAGCAGTATGTAATCGAAATCGTCCTGCAGATCCTCCACAAGTTTTCTCATCTGTTCCGGGTTCACCGATGATTTATCCCGGGTCTGTGCCGATGGGAGTAAATACAGGTTCGGATATCTCTTGTCTCTAATCAGGGCCTGCTTCATTCTGCAGTTCCCCTCCACCACATCCACCAGATTATAGACGATCCGGTTCTCCAGACCCATAACGACATCCAGGTTGCGCAGCCCGATGTCCGTATCGATCATCACGGTGCGCCTGCCCAGGATCGCCAGGCCTGTCCCAATGTTGGCAGAGGCTGTGGTCTTGCCCACCCCGCCTTTTCCGGAGGTAACAACGATGACTTCACTCATGTGCGATCCCTCCAAAAAATTAACTGTCACAGATATTCTACCCTATCTTTATGGATATTTCCAGTAGTATTTTATATATATTTTGTGAATAAATTTTGTCTAAGACGCTCAGTCTGTCAGCGGCCGAACAGGCCCTTGCGCATGCTTGCGATGTTCGGCTGTCCGTCCTTAATGCTCACGATCACGGGGCCCTTCGCAAGGCGTTTGCCCTTATCGGAGCACGGGATCTCGAAATCAGCGATCTTAAGCGCGGACGGTGCCATCTCAATGGCCGCGACCACCGCGTCGGCATTGCCGGAAATGCCTGCATGCACAGAACCGAACAGATCTCCGATGACCACTACATGGCCTTTCGACACGATCCGGGCTCCTTTCTCCACATTGCCGATGACTACGATGCTCGTCTCCGAATCCAGACTCTCGCCTTCCCTGAGCGTGCCTCTGTAAAACTGTCCGGTTGCGGCAGATATCTCCATCAGCTTTTCGTTAAGCGCCTTCTCACATTTCCGGGTACGTTCCAGATCCTGGTCAAGAAGACACAAAACCTCGATCTCGGAATTGCCGGTGATCACGTTGACCAGCTCAAACTCTTCCTCCGGACTCAGTTCCCGCCCCGCAAGCGTAAGAGCCATCTGAACAGAACCCCAGAACCGTGCGCTTTCCCCGAATTTGGCCGCCACATCCGCAAGAAGCTGCTCGAAAGGCAGCTCAGGATCCAGGATCACGGTCATGCCGGAACGGTTGCTCTTGATCACTACCGAATTCTTCATGATATTCCTCCTCGCTTCCTAAAATATCTCTCCAACTGCTTTAGTCTCCTACGACGATGTTGGTCGCGTCCAGCGCGCCGGTATTCATAATGTAATCCAGATCTGTATATCCGTAGTAAAGCCGGTATACGTTTTTCGCCACAGCGGCGGCTTCCGCGGAGCTGTAGCCGTATGGAATATTGACCGTCACCGAAATCTCCGGCGATTCATACGGTCCATAGGAGATGAAAAACGCGTGATTGCCGCGCGCGTTCTCCTGGGCGGTACCCGTCTTGCCGGCGATATCGACCTCCAGATCCCGGAAGATCGATTTCACGGACCCGAGCGCGATCACGTTGCGCATGCCCTTCTGGACAGTGTCCCAGGTGGAATCCGCCACCTGGATCTGATTGGATATCTCGGGCTCATATTCCCGGACTACCGTACCGTCGGGCTCCGTAATATGGTCGATCAGGCTCAGCTCGAAAACGCTTCCCCGGTTGGCCAGCGCCGTCACATAGCGGGACAGCTGTACGTTCGTGTAGGCGTGGGTGCCCTGGCCCATGGCGGAACGCTCCGGGTCCATGTCCGACAGACTGGGGGAATTCTCCTCGATCTCGATGCCGGAGGTATGGTCAAGGCCGAACATAGTCGCGTATTTCTGGATGATCTTCAGACCTGTGTCTGTGGAGTACACGCCGCTTTCGTCAGTGGAAAGGCGGTGTGCCAGCTCCGCGAAGAAATAGTTGCAGGACTCCTGAATGCCTTCCGCGATGGTCAGCTGTCCGTGCCTGCCCGGGTAGATCCAGCAGCGGATCGGATTGGTCACCTCGGTATAACGTCCCGTACACTCGATCTCCTCGTCGATCGTCACGGCGTGCTCTTCCAGGGCGGCGATGGCGGTGATCGGCTTGAAGGTGGAGCCCGGCGCCTTCAGCGCCTGGGTCGCGTTGTTGTAGAACGGCCTTGACAGATCATTGTTCAGCTGATTAAAATACGCCGCGTCCACGCTTCCGCTCATCCGGTTGTTGTCATAGCTGGGATACGTAACTACCGCCAGAACCTTTCCGGTCTTGATATCTGTCACCGTACATCCTGCGGTACACGGGTCCAGCGCCAGCTGGGCCGGCGTGATCTCCAGCTTCGTGATCTTTTCGATCATGAAATCAAAGGTATCGTCCGCGTTTCCCGCTTCAAGACGGCCGACCTGCGCCTCATCATAAGGAAGGACTTCCTGGGAATAAAGGGCCAGGCACAGCTCCGTTCCGGTGATGATATCCTGATCCACCAGATACCGGAAGATCCGTTTGGTGAACCCCGCCTCGTCCCGGATCGCGTTGATGACATAATTTTTCAGCGTCTGGAAACTGTTGTCGGCGCTGGAATATTTGTACTCCGTCTCCAGCTTTGCGGTATCCACCCACCCTTCGGAGATCCCGGCATACAGATATTCCCTCAGGCTTATGCTGCCTTCATTCCATGCGATGGTCCGGGGATCCTCCGAATCGATCTTGTCCTTCTTGATGATCCCGACTGTATCACCGGCCAGATAAGTATAGATAAAATTCATATAGGACCGCATATCCTCCGGAAGGTCCGCCGCTGCCGGCGCGTTCGGATCGTCCAGCTGCGCCGCGATCCCAGAGAGGATCTGTTCCCTGGAAGCGACGTATTTCTGGTAGATCCGGCGCTCAACGGCGTCCGCGTCCTCTCCCTCCATATGGCTCAGAGAAAGAATGTTGTTATTGATCAGCTGGAAATAGGCATCCTTGATGGAGATCTTGATCTTACTGGAGTCGCGGTTTTCCTCCTCGGTCACGTCACGGTTGACAAGATGCGACACCAGGACGCCGGCCAGCTGCTGCTCCAGCAGATGATAGATGCCCTTCTGCAGATCGCTTCGGATCGTCAGATAGATGTCCTCACCCGCCTCCGGCTCCGTTGAGTCGTCTTCTACCTGCAGGATCTGCCCGTAGCTGTCCACGAACATATTTGTGACGCCCTTTTTTCCGTGAAGGACCTCTTCCATTGACGCTTCCACGCCGGTGCGGCCGACGATATCATTGGCGTCGTAACTCGGGTCTTTCAGCTGCAGCTCCTGCAGCTGTTCGGTCTGGACTTTGCCGGTATATCCGATGATCGGTGCGAAATAGACCGCGTCGTTGTAAACACGGACCGTAGACTCCGTGATATCCACACCGTCCAGGTCGGCCAGATGCTCCATGACATCCGCCACCGTCTCCTGGGACACATTGGCGGATACCGTGACGACCATGTATTTGCGGTAGGCGGTCAGGGACAGCGCATAGCGCAGATGGGCGATCTGCAGCGCCTCGCGGTCCGTCAGCATGATCGTATTCCCGTTCTTGTCCGCCAGATTATCCAGATTATAGCGCTTGCTTGAACGCAGCTGCGCGAGAAGCTCTGTCGCCGTGATATTGGATGGATACCTGCCGTCGGCGTCGTCCAGCTTGTCCACGGATGTCAGACCGTAGTAATCCCTCAGGAAACGCTTCCGCGCCGCTTCGGACGACGAGGTATAGATCAGGTTCCCGTCGGCGTCGAACCCGATCTCCAGTTTGGGTTCCACGGTTTCGTTGTGTTTCTCCAGGATCCGGATCAGCTGGTAAAGCATCAGATTCATGGACTGGTCGTTCCGGTAGGCGCCCGTGTCCCTCAGAGTAACGGAGTAGGCCAGTTCATTGTATGCCAGAAGATTGCCGTCGGCATCATAGATATTGCCCCGGGTGCCCGGCGTAGTGACGGTCTTGTATGTGGTGGAAACATAGTCCTCCAGATACTTCTCGCCGTTGACGATCTGCAGATCAAAAAGCCTTCCCACGAGAGTGACAAACATTCCGGTGAAGATCAGGAACAGCAGAAAAAGCCTGGATGTGACCAGGCGTTTCAAAAGCTCTCCGATGACTTCCAGAATCTCTTTAAACAAGGGTGGTATCCCTCCCGCTTTCATACTCCTTCAGCTTCCGGTTGATCAAGAGAAGCAGCCGGTAGAGAAACAGCGTCGTGACGACGGTAAAGATCGTCTCCGGCACCATGATCTCCCTGAAATAATACAAAAAGTCAAGCCTTCCCCGGATCAGGAACCGGAACACATACACATACAGATTGTACGCCAGTTCATTGACAATGCTCAAAACCAGGGGAAGGGTCACATAGTCTTCGTAAAAATACTTCGTGCAGATCCCGTTCATATATCCCACATACACATAGAACAGGGTATAGAATCCGAACGGTCCGCTGTAAAACAGATCCAGAAGGATCCCCGCCAGCACCCCGTAGATCATGCCCATCCGCTGCCCGTCCATAAACCCGAAGGAAAACGTCAGGATCAAAAGCAGGTTCGGCGTCGAGACGAGCACCGGGATCAGCGGGAAAATGCAGTTCTGGACTGTAAACGCGGCGATGATCAGCGCCAGATTCACCAGGGCCCGCTTCATCACTCCACCTCCGGATCCGCGGTCTCCTTCACATCGGTGATGATCAGGACCTCGCGCAGGTTGTGGAAATCGGCGACCGGGACCAGATACCCGGAGCTGGTCAGCTGGTTGTTGTCCAGGGTAATATCCTTGGCGTAGCCGATCAGGATCCCAGGCAGATAGCTGGAACTGATATTGGAGGTGACGATCCGGTCGCCGTCCTTCACGTCCCCGTCCTTCTGGATATTGGAGATCGTCAGGCGGCCTTCCTTGTAAAGCGTCAGATCCCCGCCCACGATACAGGTATCTCCCGACTGGAGCGCCATCGCGCTGACCCGGCTGGAGTCGTCGATAATGGAACGCACCGTGGCGTAATGAGCCCCCACGTCGGTCACGATCCCCACCAGACCGCCGCCGGCCAGGACATTGTTCCCTTCCCGGATCCCGTCGGAATAGCCCTTATCCACGCGAAATACCTGAAACCAGTCTCCCGAGTCGTTGGCGATCACCCGGGCCGCGGTCTTCTCATACTGCATATACTCCTGATCCAGGTCATAGAGCTCCCTCAGCCTGGCAAGTTCAAAGACCTCCGAGGTCAGACGGTTGTTCTCCTCCGTCAGGGCGGCGATCTCTTCCCGCAGGGCTTCGTTCTCCCGCAGGGCGGTCTTCAGTTTCGTATAATCTGCCACCTCATCATAGATCGTCACGCCGACCCGGTTCACGCCGGTCTGGATCGGGATGACCACATAACCCACCGCGGTTCGAAACGGCGTCAGCCACTGATCCGTAAAGGCAGTCACCACGATCAGAAACAGGCAGCAGATCGTAAGTCCGATCAGGATATAGCGGTTGTATTTGGACTCCATTCTAGCATTCCTTCTCTTTTAAAGCTGCAATAGGTTTGATCCCCGATCACAATATGATCCAGCAGACGGATCCCCAGCAGATTTCCTGCCTCCTGCATCCGCTTTGTCAGGAAACAGTCCTCACGGCTGGGCGTCGGATCCCCGCTGGGATGATTGTGCACCAGGATCAGGCTGGCGGCCCGGTACCGCACCGCCTCAATAAAGACCTCCCTGGGCGATATCAGCGTCGAAGTCGCGGTGCCCTTGGAGATCAGCATATCTCTTATCAGTCTCTGTTTCGTATCCAGATACATGGCGTACATCTGCTCCTGTTCCATATGGCGCATGTCTTCCATGTAATAGTTGACCACTTCCTCCGGCAGATGGAACGTCCGGATCCTTGTGATGGCAAAGCGCTTGCTGATCCGCCGGGACAGTTCGCCGATGCACAGAAGCTGAAGGCCCTTGACGTCGCCGATCCCCTCCACGTTCTTGAGATCCTGCAGGGAAAGATGACTTAAACCGAGGATCCCGTCGTTGGGGTAGCTGAGCTCCAGGATCCGCCGCGCGGTCTCCAGACTGTTCGCTCCCCGGCTTCCGGTACGGATGATGATCGACAGCAGCTCCTCGTCGCTTAACGCTTCCGGCCCGAGCCGCGCGCATCTCTCATAAGGGCGGTCGTCTTCAGGGATGTCTTTCATTTTTCTCATGTCCATATCTCCTCCATCGCGGCTCTCCAAGTACGAATCCCGGAAGAAATAAACGGACATACCATATCATTAGTTTACCATAAACTGGCATCAATGTATACAGCGGTTTATAAAATGTAATGAAAACGTAAAAGTTTTCCGGCGTCCGGGCAAAATGTCATACGGTCACGATCCCGGCGCCGCACAGGGCCTGCAGGGATTTTAAGATCCCGAGCTTCGCGTGATACCAGGTCAGACCGCCCTGGAAAAATACCGTATACGGCGGCCTTATCGGCGCGTCGGCGCTCAGCTCGATGGACGAGCCCTGCACGAACGCCCCGGCGGCCATGATCACCGGCGAATCATAGCCCGGCATGTCCCACGGCTCCGGCTTCACATAGCTGTCCACAGGCGCCGCCGCCTGGATCCCCTCGCAGAAGGCGACGACCGCCTCCGGTTTTCCGAACGTGACCGCCTGGATGATGTCGTGACGCTCTTCCGTCCCGTTCGGATGCACGGAAAATCCCAGCTTCTCATAGACGTTCGCCGCGAATACCGCTCCCTTCAGCGCCCCGGCCACCACGGTCGGAGCAAGGAAAAAGCCCTGGTAGAGCGACTGATTAAGCCCAAGGCTCGCTCCCACTTCTCTCCCGAGCCCCGGAGCGCTCAGGCGGTAGGAAGCGCGGTCGATGCAGTCCCGCCGCCCCGCGATATAACCGCCGATGGGCGCCAGACCGCCGCCCGGATTCTTGATCAGGGAACCGACGATCATATCCGCGCCCACGTCGGCAGGCTCGATGGTCTCGACAAATTCCCCGTAGCAGTTGTCAACCATGCAGATCACGTCCGGTTTGATCTTTTTAACAAACGCGATCAGCTGACCGATCTGCTCCACCGAGAAGGTAGGCCGCACCGCGTAACCCCTGGAGCGCTGGATCGTCACCAGCTTCGTCTTATCATTGACCGCTTTCGCGATATTTTCATAATCAAAGGTCCCGTCCGGCAGCAGGTCCACCTGCCGGTAGGAAACGCCGTATTCGGCCAGGGAACCGACAGACGGACGGATGCCGATGACCTCCTCCAGCGTGTCGTAGGGGCCGCCTGCCGGGGACAGAAGCTCATCGCCCGGCCGCAGGTTGCCGGAAAGCGCGATATGGAGCGCGTGGGTCCCGCTCATGAGCTGTGGGCGCACCAGGGCCGCTTCCGTATGGAAGCAGGACGCGTAGACCTGCTCCAGCGTGTCGCGGCCGATATCGTTATAGCCGTAGCCGGTGGTCGCCGCGAAATGGATATCGCTGACCCGGTTGTCCTGCATGGCCTTAAGGACCTTCAGCTGGTTATATTCGGCCCTGGCGTCAATGGCTTCAAAACGCGGCTTTAAAGCCGCCTCCACCGCCGCGGTGAAGCTCAGCACATTTTCACTGATGCCCAGGGCGCGGTACATATGATTAAAATCCGGCTGCATGATCGTATACTTTCCTTTCTTCCATCTCATTCAGAATGTGCTTAAGGACCTTCTCCCTGTCATTGTCAAAATCAGGCAGGTTCAGCCAACGCACGTCCCTCTCCCGCTTAAACCATGTGATCTGACGCTTGGCGAAATGCCGGGTATCCCGCTTGATGATACGGACCGCTTCCTCCAGGGAATACTCTCCTTCCAGGTATGCCAGGATCTCCTTATAGCCCAGACCCTGCATGGAGACCATCTGGCGGTCACAGCCCATGGCGGACAGACGCCGGACCTCCTCCAGGAGCCCCTGTTCCATCATTGCGTCCACCCGGCGGTCGATCCGCCCGTAAAGCGCGGCCCGGTCGGTATTAAGGACATAGTAGAGAAAGTTATAGGGGGATTCCTTTTCCCGCTGTTCTTCATTGTGGACGGAAATGGGTTCACCGGTCTGCCGGTAGAACTCGATGGCCCGGATCGTCCGCTTGATATTGTTGGAATGGATCGCTTCGGCGGACGCCGGATCGATGCTGCGCAGCATCGCGTGGAGATATTCCGGCCCCCGTTCGGCCGCCAGCTGCTCCAGTTCCTGCCGCAGGGCCGTATCGGCATCGCTCTCCGTAAAATCGATGTCATACAGAAGAGCCTGGATATAGAAACCGGTGCCTCCAACCACGACCGGAATATGCCCCCGGCCGTAAATGCCGCGCAGCGCTTCCTTCGCCATGGTCTGAAAAGCGACTACATTAAAATCCTCCGACGGCTCCAGAACATCGATCAGATGGTGGGGAACACCGTCCATTTCCTCCGGCGTCACTTTGGCGGAACCGATATCCATATGGCGGTAGACCTGCATGGAGTCGGCGCTGACGATCTCCCCGCCGACGGCTTTGGCCAGACGGATCGAAAGGTCAGTCTTTCCCACGGCCGTGGGCCCCGTAAGTATGACAAGCGGCGGTCGGTTCATATGAAATCACTGCTCCTTCCTGCAAAACCCTTTGCCTGTGCGGCAAGCCCCATCCGTCATACGAGACGACTTCCTTATCATCCCGCGTCAGTCAAGCGAAATAACCTCCATATCGTCCGGCACGAAGAGATTTCCGTGATAATACTGCTTTCCCTCTGCCGTGTAAAGCTTTTTGCGGTTCCTGATATTTTTGTCCTCCGTATGGTAAAGGATCAGGTTCTTTACGCCCAGCCGCTCCGCCAGCTCGCAGGCGTCCTTGACCGTGGAGTGATTCTTCTTATACGGATCGAAGATATCCGCCTGGGAATAGAGGCAGAACGCCTCATGGAGCAGCCAGTCGCTGCCGGCGGCGTAAGGCTCCTCATAGTCGCAGTACGGCTCGTCTCCGCAGCAGGTCAGCTTCTTCCCTCCGCCGTATTCCACCGAAAAGCCGTACTGTTTCGCCTTCGTGGACTGAATATCGAACACCCGGAAACGGTGTCCCATGGCCTCGAATTCGTCCCCGTCCGCAAGCGTCACGAAATGCAGCCGCTCGCCGATAAAATGCAGCGTTTTCTTCTCCAGGACCATCTCCGCGATCTTCGTCAGGATATCGACCACCTCGTCGTGGGCGTAGATCCATGCCTCGCCGTCATATTTGCCCCGGTGCATGTTCTGGGTGATCAGGCGGATCATCCACACGATCCCCAGCAGATGGTCGATGTGCTTGTGGGTCACGAAAATGTGCCGCATGTCCTTCCAGTCGTATCCGGCGGCCTTCAGCCGGTGCAGCACCTCATTGCCGCCTCCCCCGTCCACCATCAGATACTGTCCCGCGTCCTCCAGGACGAAGCAGGTATTATAGCATTCCGTCACGGCGGCGTTGCCGGTTCCCAAAAGAGTGATCTTCAAATCGATATCCCTCGCTTTCTCTGGCTGTGTGCGATACGTGGAAAAGTGGAGCCGCATCCGCCGCTCCACTACATACAATACCGTATTCTTACTATAAAATCAAGAAAGAAGTGAAATTTATGCCTGCGTCTCTTCCCAGCAGATCCGGATCGCGTACCAGAGCGCCGCCGCGGAGATCACAACAAGCGCCAGTTCCACCGCCAGCGTGGGAAGTACACCTGCGGCGATCACCGTCAGGAAATCCACCAGGAAATGAAGCCCATATGCCAGAAGCAGACAGTCTCTGCGGCCGTTCTTGACCGCGCGGAACATTAAAAGCGAAAGCCCGATCTGCAGCGCCAGAGCGGAAACGCGCTCCACGCCGCCCATGTAGAACATGAACGCCGGCGTCTGCCAGAGCGCCGTCAGCTGCTCGTAGGTCAGCTGGGCCGTCGCCGCATCCAGCTGGGCCATGACCTCCGAGATGCCGCCGTTGTTGATCATTGCCGAGGTGAGCAGATTGTTGACGGAGACCATTCCCATCAGCATGATCGCCTCGACGCCGCCATGACCCACGCCGTACATCAGCGCGTTTTCACGGTTCAGGTTATTCTTCATCAGGAAACGCATGGCAATATAACGTCCCGATTCCTCGAACAGCGCCGCGGCCAGTCCGCCGTACAGCGCGTAAAGAAAGACATTGGAAGTCAGGGCCGTCCCTGCGGCTGACAGAACCACCGCATGCAGAAGCTGTTCCAGGATCATCGCAAAAAAGATAAATGTTCCCGCGCCGACAAAGATGGTCATCAGCTGTCCTTTGAATTTCCTGCTGAACAGAACCGCCAGCGCGATCGGCAGCCCCATCGAAACGATCAGTGAAAATACCATTCCGGCCATACTGGCCGTTGAAACCGTTCCCCATTCCATAATTCATTCATTCCCTCCTTATATTTCTTCTCTGCTTTTGCGGACAGAAAAAACCTGACATCCAGGTGAAAACGAATTCCAGTCAATCCGAAATCTCAGCCGTCAGCCGTTCATAGATCGCCTGTGTCTCCGCCTCATTTTTTCCGTTTAAGACAAGTATTTCGCCGCCTGCTTCGATTACCAGACAGGGGCGGCTGCCTGCATAGGTATAGCGCGTATAGGAGCCGAACTCTTCATTCTCGAATGTTCCCAGGCCCAGACGCGCATTTCCGAAGCCGAAGCTTCGATAGCCCGGCACGCCGTATTCCCGCAGTTCTATGCTGTCGATCTCATCGTAGGCAACCGTCAGATCGCCCCAGTAAAAGGCATTGATCGTGAACGCGTCGTCCGCGAAGTCGATGCGGATATTGCCGGTGAACATAAGCGCCGCCGTTCCGATGAGGATCGCGGCGAGAATTCCGACAGAAACCGCGGATACGGTATATATGCTTCTCCTGCCGGCAACCGTTTGGCCAGAGCCCATCTGTTTCGGATCTGTCTGAGCGCTCTGCGATATCTGTGTCCCGGACAGCTTTCTCTGCTTCCTTTGTCTCCGATAATACAGATAAGAATAAAGAATCGGAGCCAAAGCGACCGCCAGAAGCGCCGCTGGCACGATTCCGTGCCCCAGCTTTCCGGGAAGGAAACTTCCGATCATCGTCAGAAATCCGCCGGCGACCCAGACCCGGCCGCCGAACCGATGCGTCGCGTTCCAGTTCTCTTCGTCCGTCAGAGTCCACGGCAAACGGATCCCCACTGTGTGATTCTGTCCGGTCTTGGGAAGATAATTTCCCAAAACGATGAACATCAGGCCCATGCATACAGATATGCCCACGCTCTGATCCGCGCGGGCGCCGGTATAGATCCGGTACATGGTCCCGCAGCTGAAGATCGATATGATCGGGCAGATCCAGAAGATAAAGCTTATCATCTGCTGGTTCCGTTCCCGGTTCTTCGGATCCCGCAGCGTGAGCCAGACCGCCAGAAAATGATTCAGCAGACAGAACAGCGACGTAACGATCATCGCCTTCAGGCGGCCGTCCGCGACCGAAGACGCCATCCCCATCCCTCCGGCTTCGGACGACGCACTCCCCGCGCCGACGGCCAGCAGGCAGAGTCCGGCAGCGGCCGGCAGGAGCACAAGGATCGACGACAGAATGATCTGCCGCTTATACTGCTTCATGATAAATGAGAAATCTTCTTCCGGACGACGCATTCATTCCTCCTTTGCAGGTCCAAGCTTCATGACACAGCCGCTCTCTTCCGTCAGATCCGTGATCCAGAGCATGATCTCCTCCAGAACCGACACATTCAGTTCATAGAAAATGTACTTGCCCTCCCGCTGGTCCCGGATCAGATCCGCGTCCTTTAAGACCGACAGATGCCTGGAAACGGACGCGCCGCTGACCGGAAAATGTTCCGCGATCTCGCCTGCGGACATCCGGCCCGGCTTCAGGAGATTTAAGATCTCGCGCCGGGTCGGATCCGCCAGCGCCCTTAGTGTATCCTGCATTCCCATGAGAATCCGCCTCTATATTTAACATTTAACTTAAATGTTAAATGTAATATAACACATGACGCGGATAATGTCAACATCTCTTTTATTTCCGGACAAAATAAACTGTTTGCGGTACGGATTCTGCGGCATAAAGCGCAGAAAGCCGCTGCTCAGCTGACATGGGATCAGCTTCGCAGCGGCGCATTTATGTTTTCATGCAGGCAGGGCGACGGTGACGCTCCTATCGTATTCCGTCATTTCAGCGGAATGATATAATAACTGTTCTCTCCCCGCGGCTTCCCCGCTTCATCCGGATTCGGCAGGACCAGCGCGTCCACCTGCGCCAGATCGACGATCTGTTCGAATGGATGCATGATGCGGTATTCCGTCTTCGTATCATCCGTAAAGGAGCCTCCACCGCCGTCCGAAAGGAACGGAAGCATGGTGCCGTCCTTAAACCGAAGGCCGCAGGGATACGTCAGCTCCGAGACAAATTCCGGATCGGTTCCGTCCGGAACCGACAGCAGCGCGCGGATCGACACCGGCGATATTTCCAGTTCCTTTACCGTAATCCCGGTCTCTCCGATGGGGGCCGCGGCGGTAAATGTCCGGTAGGCGTCGCTGCCGGAAAGCGGAATGGTAAAGTCCCAGCTTCCCTCCGCAAGCTTACGGAATGTTCCCAGATCGAAGGTTCCCAGATCGTGAAATGTGATATGGAGTTCCCGGCCCAGAAAGCTGTCGTCCGTATCTGACGATATCTGGAAAATGTACTCCATTGTACCGTTTTCATCCGCATACCGCGGCACCAATGGGCCGTCCGGAACCGTCCCGTCCTCGTAGACCGGGTGGCCGCTGCCGTCGGAAACGATTCCGTCGTAGAAGCTGTGGCAGGCGTTGAACCAGCTGGTCCGGCCGTTTAGATCGTCGCCGAACCCGTGAAGATCCACGTTATCAAAGCCCGGCTCCGCTCCATCCGGAAGCGCGAACCCGTCCACCGTGAAGGAGATCCACACGCAGTCGCCGGCAGCGACGGTTGTGTGCGGCGCGATGGTAACGCCGTTTACCGTGACCGGCGCGATCTTCTGTATCGCCGGGTTTTCTTCTGTTGTGTCGGGACCGGTTTCTGCCGCGGCGCTTTCGGAAAACACAACAGCCATCCCCTGCTCCGCCAGTTCTTTCTGCTGCTCAGGCGATGCCTTCAGGGCGCCGCTCATTCCGCGGCCCCAGTAGGTGTAGGCCGCAGCGGCCGCCGTGATCACTCCTGCCGCCAGAAGCACCGCGCACGCCGCCGCTGCCGCCGTACGACGATATTTCCATGCGGGAAGTGTGCCAGTGGCACGCTTCCTGTATTTCCATGCGGGCAGGGCGCCGGTGGCACGCTCCCTGGATTGCCGCGTCCGCAAGCCGTAAATTCTGCCTGTCCGCTGCCCGGATGTCTCCCGGATCTGCCGGAATGCCGCGTTCATTTTCTCATTTACCACGTCCGGCAGCTCTGTTTCTTCTCTAAATACATAGAATTCTCTGTTTTTCATCCTGTATCTCCTCTTCGTAAGATTGTGTCGGTCATTTCTCCGTTTACTCCCCGTCCCGGTAATACCTCGCCAGCTTCTCCCGGCCGCGCTGAAGCCGCGTCTGGACCGTACTTTTCGGGATCCGCAGAATCTGTGCGATCTCATCGGTCCGATAGCCCTCCGCGTAGAAGAGAACCATTATGACCCGGTATTTCTCATCGAGAGTCGCCAGCGCTTCCTTCAGTTCCAGATTGTAATGATCTTCCTCCGCCGGCTCCGGCATCTCCTCAATGTCCGCGTAGCGACGCCTCTCATCCCGCAGATCATAGCATTTGCGGATCAGGATCCGGGTCATCCAGGTGCCGAAATACCGGTCATCCCGAAGCGAATGCATCTTCTCCCAGCAGGTCAGGATCGTATCCTGGATCGCGTCGGCCGCGTCCTCGTCATTTAAGAGGATCGCCAGCGCAACTCGGTACATCCTCTTCGCGTGAAGCTGCATCAGGCTGACGAACGCGTCAGGATCCCGGCTTTTCGCGCGGGCAACGAGCTGACGGCCGGGGCCGTTCTTCTCTGTATTCGGGTGAATCTCTGTTGTCTCCATAGGCTCTTTTCCTGTGCCTTTCTGTCTGATTTGCAGTGCGGCAGATATAACTTTCCGTGCCGCTGCGCCTGTGACTTATTATGCTGCATTTTCTTTCGTGAACGTTCACTGTACCGTATACATCTATTAGACGGGGAAACTCATTACGAAATCCCATATTATTGAAAAATATTTCGGAGCATAAAAACGGAGACAATCCGGATCCTCGGACTGTCCCTGACTTAACAGCTCTGTTCTTATTACCCCTATCTGCTTCCCCTGTTACTTCGGCGCCATTTCGCTGTGTGAACGCTTCTGAAACACGATCCATCGTTTCTCGCCGCTTTCGTCTGCCATATAGACTTCAATCGTATCTTCAACCGAACCATATTGATAACCGGCTCCGACACCAAAGTTTGACTGGTTATCCTCCGTGGGATACGCCGAACCGTCTACGGTCGATGTGATAGTTCCGTCCATGTTGCCGCAGCGCCCGCTGACAGTGCTCTCTTCTCCTGTTGAAAAATAAAGCTCGCCGTTCACCATGACCGCAGGGAACGCAATAGCCGCTGGAATCGCATCCGTTTCTTTGCTGTCATCGTGCTTCGATTCCGACTCCCAGTATTCGCTGATATCATGATGGAACTTTGTACTGAAAAGGGCGCCGTCCTCAAGCCGGCAGAGCGGCAGACTGTCTGAACCATCCGCGATAAAAGTAAGTTCGGTTCTGTCGTCATTGATCCGAAAACGGAAATTTTTAAATCCTTCCGATGTCGCGGAATCTCTCAGCGTGACAATATCCCCGTCCACGTCAAAATAGCCCCTGTAGATCGTACTGCTCAGCGGTCCTTCGCACATCTGGAACGTGTTAAACGGTTCCAGTGTAACGACGAAGTCGCCGCCAAACCCGACTTCTTCCCATACGAACGTGACTGGCTCGGATACATAACTTTCTTCGGCGGAAAAGCCGGTTGGTGATGCCTCCATTTCCGACACAGTATCTGCCTCTGAAGGTGTTTTTGTTTCTGAAACAATATCGGCTGCTGACACTATTTCCGCTTCTGTCAGCGCAGATGCAGCCGAGTCACCGCCGGAAAGACCTGCAGTTGTATCCACGGTCTCATTGTTAATATGAGTTCTACACGCTGTCAGCAGTGCCATGCACATCAGCGCCGCAATGTAAAAGCGATTCTTCTTCAACAGGAATCTCCCCTTCTCGATGTATGCTTGTTTTCGTTGGCTCTGTTACCTATTAGCGATACGCATGGCATTCGCGTTTTTATGGGACAATTTTTCCCAATCCTCATTCCCCTTCATATAATCAAATGTTTCATCCCCGAGAGACTCCGAAAGCTTCTGCCTAAGTCCGGCCGTGAAATCCGGATCGACAGCCTTGAACGTCATATGCTGATAAAGCCTGGACTTAGAGACCTCGCCGATCGTTTCGATCCGGTCCAGGATCTCCCGCATAAGCCGCGCCGTCCACGCGGTGTCCTTCTCCCATACCGCGACCTCCAGTCCGTAGCAGACTTCATTATACCCGCCCATTTCAAATACAGACGCGGCAGAGGACGAGACTTCGACCAGCTTTCTCGCCATCTCATGATCACCGTCCCCCATATAAAGAGCGCGCAGATCATTTAACGTCATCTGCAGGTGCTGGTATCCGGTGAAGATCAGTTCCTCGTACGCGCGGTAAGCCTCTGCCCGCTTTCCTGTCCTGCTGTTCACAAGCGCTTCCTTGCGCTTGCGCTCCGGATTCTCCAGAGAGAAATACTCCAGATATCGGGCTGCTTTCTCATAATCCTCTTTCCGGAAATACGCGTGGAACAGCGAATCCGCCGCCTGATTGCGGATCCGTTCATCTTCGGAGAGCAGACACCTCTCGTACCATCCGAATATCGCGGGATCATAGTTTTCTTTGCCCGGGAGTTCTGCCGCCATTCGTCCCGCGTCCAGAACGACGGCCGCCTGCCAGATCAGTTTTCCGCAATTCGGATATTCCTCGATCTTTTCCTTGACGGAACGAAATACGTCATCGAAGTCTTTGCTCTTCAGATCCTTTTGAACCTGCTTCAGATACCGGTTGATCTCTTCATCGGTCAGCTCGTCCCGAAAAGATAGAAGCTCATCCGTGGTAATGCCAAGCAGCCGCGCGATTGGGGCAAGCAGCGCGACATCCGGAAGCGAACTGCCTTTCTCCCATTTATTGACGGCGGGAGCGGTCACGCCGAGACGCGCTGCCATCTCCTCCTGCGTCAAACCCAGATTCTTCCTGTACTTTTTGATAACATCCCCGATCGTCATGATCCGCTGCCTCCTTTGCGATTTTTGAATCGATTTTGAGTATAGTATAGCGGATCCGGGCACGATCGTCTATTGAACATGGGTTAAATAACAGGAAATTAATTTAACTACTGTTTCATATTTTGTTTTATTCTCAGCGGTTCATTGTCTGACCCGATAATGTTCCGCGGCGTACCGATATTGACGTTCGAACGCGCACGCCGCCTGCCGGCTGATTTTCCTGAAAGGAGTCAGCATATCGAACGCGTGCATTCCCGATTCGTAGACATCGCAGGACGCCTCTACTCCTGCCGCCTTCAGATGTTCAATATAAGAAATCGTCTCACAGTAAAATGGCTCCCGTTTTCCGACGAATGTATAGGCAGGCGGAAGACCTGTGTAGTCGGTCTCCCGCGCCGGCGCGGCCGAGGCGGGAACGTCAACACCGGAAAGCCCGCCCAAATATGCGTTCCAGCCCATATGATTTCTCTTTGTATTCCAGACAAAGCCGTGATTATCACGGGAAGAATCGGTATCCCGGTCATCCAGCATCGGATAAAGCGGCATCTGAAAGGCGATGTTTACTTCGCCCCGCCGCCTTGCTTCCAGACACACCGCGACGGCCAGTCCTCCGCCCGCGCTCTCTCCGCCTACCATGAGCCGGCCGGTATCTATTCCGAATTCGCCGGCATGATCCTTCAGATATAGCAGAGCCGCATAGCAGTCCTTAAGCGCCGCCGGGTACGGCGCCTCCCGGGCCAGCCGGTATTCCGGCGAAAGGACGATCGCGCCGTACTTTCGGACAAGCGGCAGTGCGCGGGAAATATATACCATACCTGCCATGCCGGTGATATATCCTCCGCCGTGGATCCACAATATCCCGGGCGGCTTTTCCTTTGCGCGCGCTGCCGGCCGCAGAACGAGGCAGTTCATACTCCGCCCTCCTGCATCGATCACGCGCTTTTCCGTGTGTATCCTTCCCATGCCGGCACCCTTTTTCCTGATAAATGGCATGATGTATCCTTTCAAGCCAAAATTAGCATTATTTCTAATATGGTTTTCTCGCCAATTCCAGATCCATCGCATAGTACACGGTCATAATTCCGCCGTGGCGGTTGATTGCGGAATGAATGCCTTCAAAAAGCTTTTTTCTGTCGGAGGGTTCCATTTTCATATGGTCGGGGTATGTCCGCAATAATGCCATATATTCATCCGCCGTAAAGTCCTTTGTCGTATGATATAGCGAATAGCTGATATCAACAAAACCGTATGCAGACGCTTTTTCCGCCAGCTTCTGCGCATCCGCGCAGCCAAACGCAGTGTACCGTTTCTCCGCGCGCATATATTTGCGATAGAGTTCCTGTATCTCGTCCGTAAGCGTCTCCCGCCCCTGATCCGGACCGGCGTGACAGGCAAAGCGGGCAAACGCTCCGCCGGGTTTTAACAAAGCGAGAACCCGGTTATACCCGTAATCCTCCGGGATCCAGTGAAACGCGGTCGCAGCGTAAATCAGGTCAAATACCTCGTCGGAACTGACAAAATCCTGCAGGGTCTGATTGATTAATGTAAAATTCCCATAAGCCCGATACCGATCCCGCGCCAGAGCGGCCAGCCGCTCTCCCGGCTCTATTCCGGTCAGACTGCACTGCGTATTAAGGATGGGCCGTGATGCCTTTCCTGTCCCTATCCCGATTTCAAGCACATTGCTGGCAGCGCTGATCGGTTTATAGCGCAATAGATCCTCATAGATCTCTTTTGCGTATTTGGGGCGGCTTTTATCATAATCCATGGCTGCGCTGTCAAATGTCTGTTCAAATGCCGTCACGTTCCTTCCTCCGTTCTCAGAATGTTCGATTACAGTTTTGCGCTGTAGTTTTCTTGATAAACCCTTATTAACCTTTAAGCGTATTATCAAATGCACGTTCTGTAATAAAATAAGCCGGAGCCTGCGCCCCGCCAATCATCTCTTCTTAAACATATTCCGGCCTTCTCGAAACTTAATCATTATAATGACCCCGGCGGTGTGATTCGGGGTAAATAACAGCACGGAATCACATCTTTCCGAACAGCGAAACCCCAATCTCATAGATCTTCTTACACTCCTGCGGAAATACCGTCTCGTGCCTTTTGTATTTTGCGTCCGCGTCAAACATCGTCCACTGCCAGTCGGTCCTGCTGTAATCCTTCAGCTGGAGGGTGTCTCCGCTGACAAAGACCTCCGCCGGTCCGACGAACCGGCTCAAAGTCTGCTGATAATTCCGAAGCAGTCCCTGATACATATTGTCCGGCGCGTTGCTTGTCATGATCAGCAGCACAGGGATCTGGCGAGCGCTGCAGCAGGGATGTTCCATATTGTAGGTGAGATTCTGGAAGACGAGCCGCTCATAAAAAGCGCGGAACGACGCGGTCATCTCGCCCAGATAATTCGGAGAGCCAATGATAAGGCCGTCCGCTTCACGGATCGCATCCAGAACCGGGGTCAGTCCGTCCCTGCATATGCAGCGGCCCTTGTTTATCTCTTTCTTGCATCCGAAGCACGAAATGCAGCCCGTGTACTTTTCAAGGCGGAACAGGTCAAACGTCCTCCTCTCACATTCTGTGCATTTTCGCCTTAATGATGTATTCCCGCAAATCCAACTCCTTGCCCGAATCGGTAGTTAATTGTTCTGGCTGCGGTTCAACGATTTGGTAGTCAAAATGACTTTCCGGAAAGGATAAAGTCCGGAAGGTTCGCATGATGAATGCCGTTTCTCCGCTGGAGAAGGTAATCGGTTGTCAGAAGATATTTCGGGTAATTATCCTTCATCGCTTCAAGAGGACGATACTCCCGATCTTCGGTATCCTTACTGTCGGCGATCGTATAAGCAACCTGAACATAGGAATAGTTCAGTTCTGTATCCCGCAAAATAAAATCGCACTCGAACCTGCCAAACCGTCCAACGCTGACAGAATAATCAAGCGATCTCGCATAGAGATAAACGATATTTTCAAGTACCGGACCGTAATTAACTCTGTTATCCGTGTTGTCGGCAAAATAAAAGCTGAGATCCGAAAGATAATATTTTTTCTCGCCGGAAAGCGCTTTTTTGGATTTGAGATCAAAACGGGGACATTCATAAAGGATTTTCGCGTCAAGGAGCGCTTTTATATAGCGGGTGATCGTTGCCCGTGTAGTTTTCGTACCCTGCTTGTTTAGCTCCTCACAGATATTTTTCAAGCTGATAAGGGAGCCGAAATTCCCTGTTACAAAACGGCGGACAGTCTCAAACGTTTCCTTATCGCGGATTTTTACTCTCTGACGGATATCTTTTTCAAAAATCTCACGAACAACCTCCTGTACATAACGGCGCTTATCCGCAAGGGAGTCAAGCAAAACCGTCCTTGGGAACCCTCCTTCCTGAATATATGCTGCCAATTCAGCCGAAGTATTCTGCTGAACCGGTTTATTGTAGAAACGCTTCATTTCTTCGTATTCAGCAAAGCTTAACGGGAACATCTCAAGCGCCAGAAACCTGCCGGTCAATTTGGTTGTGATCTCTCCGCTCAAAAGATAGGAGTTAGAGCCTGTAATAAAGATCGACCATTCTCCATCTGTACGAAACCCATTTAGAACTTCCTCAAAACCCCTGACATTCTGTACTTCGTCAATAAAAAGGTATTTGAGGCCTTTTGCGTGTCCGCTTTCCTCAATTATGTGTTCCAATGCGTCGGGCGTTTTGATTTTCCTGTATCTGCGCGTATCAAGATCAAGATAGACAACATTCTCTTCGGGAACGCCTTTTTGACGTACTTCTTCCGCGATCATCTGCATGAGACTGGATTTTCCGCATCTTCTGACGCCGGTAATCACTTTAATAAGATCGTCGGTGTCGTAGAACCCGCGTATTTTTCTCAGATAGTTTTCCCTGATGAATAAATCCATAGAACGCTCTCCTTTACCAAAAGCCTGCTTTTAGTATATCACAGCCCCAGGAAAATGACAAGTTAAGGCGTCACTTTTTGCAAATTTGTCAAGAACTGCATCGTTAAACGGCATTTGTCCTGAAATACCTGCGGATAACATTTCATATCCGTTTCCCTCCGTTCATTTTCTCGACAAGGTCCGCACTCTTTGCCGTCATTTCGACCCATGCGGGGCGAAATCCGCTCCGGATGGCGTTTCGCACGGACCTGATATTCGACCATGCGGCGCAATAGAACGGAACCTTATCGCGCTTTAGTATCTCCATAGCCAGACGGCCTGTCAGCGCTGATGCGACACCCTGCCTGCGGTAAGCCGGCAG
Source organism: uncultured Lachnospiraceae bacterium (assembly GCA_947600145.1). Classification (GTDB taxonomy): domain Bacteria; phylum Bacillota; class Clostridia; order Lachnospirales; family Lachnospiraceae; genus UBA3402. The sequence goes on from CANQGA010000001.1 coordinate 61,231, forward strand.
CACATCGACGCCGATCTGCCACATATCCTCGCAGTCGGCGGAGCATGCCGCAAGGCCGATCAGCATTTCGCCGTCATATGCGGCGACGCCTAATATATCCAGATGCCGGCGGTCCGCGCACAGCGCGTCGCTCCACTGCGGAGTGTACAGCGGCGTAAAATCCTCCGGGTGCAGCAGCTTGGTTGCGTAAGGAATGTCCTGAGCTTTCAGTTCCCGCAGATCCGGCAGAAAGTATTCCGCCATGAAGCAGATGCGCAGGCCATCCTTCTGCAGTTCATCGTTAAGGACATGCAGATTGGGCGTCTCGAAACAATGATGTACCGGGAAGCAGCTGATGTAATCCGTCACAACGCCGCGGTATTTTTCTTCGACGGACGCGACAATATTGTTTCCGTAGGAAATAAGGTTGCAGGCAAGCGGAAGCGCCAGATATTTCCTTGCGTTCGGATTGGGCACAGACGTAACAACGACATTTTCTGTTTTTATAAAATCATCCGCGCGGCAGTTGGCGTCAATTGCGGACTGCCGCATGGCAATCCGCAGGATATCTTCGTTGGTGAAATGCATGATTGACCTCGCTCAAATACTTATATTTCGATTATAGACAATTCACCCGCATCTTGCAACCAAAAAAGCATTGCAAGAAGCGGGCGCATGAATCTGATGCAAAATTAAGTTTTTGATCACACAGCCAACGCTCACATAATTTCCTTCCTCCTGTACTCCCGGTAGATCACCGGCGGCAGCGCGGCCGACAAAATCACATAGAGCGCGACCGCAACCGGCAGCGCCCCGGTCACG
>CANQGA010000002.1 GCA_947600145.1 uncultured Lachnospiraceae bacterium
AATGAGGCCAGCGCCGCTACCTCCTGGGACAGCTGCCTGTGGTCCGGCGAGGAGGAGAGCCGTTTCCTGCGGGATTTCCTTTATCCGGAAATGAAGGCGGCGGGACTTGCAGACCGGGTGGGGATCTACATCTGGGATCACAACAAAGAGCGCATGGTGGAGCACATCGGGCAGATGATGGAAAACGGAATCGCGGATATGGTGGAGGGCTTCGCCTACCACTGGTACAGCGGGGATCATTTCCGGGCCCTGTCCATGATGCGCGAGCGGTATCCGGACAAGGTGCTGATGCATTCTGAGAGCTGCGGCCTCCACATGCCGGGAAAGGCCCTGTCCTTTGACGTCACGGACGCGGCGCTTGAACGGCTGCCGGAGACGATCAGAAAGGCGGCGGCGGTATCGCCGCTTGAGATGGATTACCGGGACGCGGCGGCCTACGCCCACGATATCATCGGCGATCTGAACAACGGCATGAACCGTTTTATTGACTGGAATCTCTGCGTGGACCGAAACGGCGGCCCCCGTCATGTGCGGGGCGGGTTCGCGGCGCCGATCATCGCGGAGGACGACGGCGGTTTTACCCGGACGGTGTCCTATGAATATCTGCTGCAGATCGCGAAGGCGGTTCCGGCAGGGAGCCGGAGACTCGGCGTCAGCGTCTGGGCAGATCAGGCGGAGGCGGCCGCGGTGCTGCGGCCGGACGGCACGGTAGGCCTGCTTCTTCTGAACAGGAAGGAGGAAGAGCAGAAGGCTGCGGTGCGGCTGAGCGGCTTTTTGTGCGAGGTGGCGCTGCCGGCGCGTACCTTGTCCGTGCTGGAGTTTAAGGCGTGATGGCGGCCCCGAAACCGCAAAAAATTGCGGAAAAATCGTGTAATGCAAAAAAGTTCTTGCGTTTCTTCCGGCGGTCTGATAGAGTGGAGATACAGGGAAGAGCCCTGAAGGGAAGGGACGAGGGAACCATTGGTGGTACAGGCCGCGCGGCGGCAGAGAGGAATACATATGGCGATGGAGAATGAAGAGAGAGAAGAGATGACCGTGACTCTCACGCTGGATGACAACACGGAGCTGGAGTGCGTGGTCTTAACGATCTTTGAGGCGGGCGGCCGGGATTATATCGCGCTGCTGCCGACGGAGGGCGAGGACGCGGATACCGGTGAGGTCTATCTGTACCGTTATTCGGAGACGGACGGACAGCCGGAGCTGGACAACATCGAGGACGATGACGAGTACGAGATCGTCGCGGACGCGTTCGACGAGCTTCTTGACGATGAGGAGTTTGATGAACTGATCGGCGAGGATGATCTGTTCGGCGAGGATGAGCCGGACGGGCTTGAGTGGTGACCGGACGCGGGAAGCCTGGAAACGCAGAAGTATTCCGGATGGCAGGAGCGGCGGGCGGCGGGCGGCTTGCGCGGGGAGACCGCCGGATCCCGAATAACAGAAAACAGATGGGGGCTGATATGACGACTGCGGTCATATCAGCCCATTTTCTGAAATGTGTCCGGAAGGGCTCCGTGTCTGCGCGGCGCGGGGACCGTCACGGAGTCCCGGACGGAGAAGCCATCGCCAGGCGGCTGTTGGAATATTCGCCGGTGAAGGTCACGTCCCGGCCGAACCATTCCGGCGGCTTGAAGGAGAGGGCTGTCTCCTCGTCGGGAAATTCCACCTCGGCCAGGATCAGGCCTTCGTAAACGCCTTCGAAGACGTCCATTTCAACGGTAAGATCCGCGGCGTTCGCGGAAGAAGCGGCTGTGTTCGCCGCGTCGTGTGCCGCCGCGGAAGAAGCAGTACCGTCCGCCGGGGCACCCGCCCTGCCGTATGCCTCGCGCAGAGGAAGCAGATACCGCTTCTTGGTGAGCACCCTGCCGTCTGTCTTGGCGAGCAGATGGACGTAGGCCTCCTTTGTCAGCGGAAGATTGTATTCCTCGCGGGCCAGAAGCCCGGCGGACTTGTAAGTCATATAGTAAGAATCGTCTTCCCGGCGGATGCGGACCGTCGGCGCGGTGCACAGATAGGCCTGTTCGATCTGATGGAATGGCCAGCTGCGGTAATCCCCGGGCGGCGTGTCGATCAGATATTTGCGTTCGATCTCCATGGAAGAATCCTCCTTTCATGCCGGACAGATCATTTTCAATGTAAATAAATTATACCATAAATCCTTATAATTGCAAAAGAAAATGCAGGAATCCCTTACGGCGGCGTTTCCGCCGGACACTTGCGGGAATCAGAAAGAAGGAATCCGTAAATGAACCGCGAAAGAAAAAATGAAGGAAGGACTGTCCGCGTCGTCCTGGACGACCTGCCCTACGGGCAGCCGTCGGAGCAGGAGATAAGCGGCCCCATCGGCCGGATCCGCATCCCGGAGGGCGTCAGGAAGGACCGGATCTACCGGGATATCATCCTGATCGCCTGGCCCAGCCTGGTGGAGCTGGTGCTGACCCAGCTGACCAGTATCGCCGATCAGATCATGGTCGGGCGGCTTCCGGGGCAGGAGGGGATCAACGCCCTGGCGGCCGTGGGTCTGGCAGCCCAGCCCAAATTTCTTCTGATGACGATGATCCAGGCGCTGAACGTAGGGGCCACGGCCATGATCGCCCGCTTTCGGGGGCAGCAGAACCGGGAGCGGTCCAACCTGGTCTTCAAGCACGCCATGATCCTGAATCTGTTCATGTCGATTCTGTTCATGGTGCTGGGACTGTTCTTCTGCGAGCAGCTGATCCGGTTCATGGGCGGCAGTGGCATCAGCGAGGAGACCCTGAAGCTGGGCGACGATTACCTGCGGATCCAGCTGTACGGATTTATCCCGCTGTGCCTCGCCATCACCGTGACGGCGGCCCTGCGGGGCATCGGCGACACCAGGACGCCGATGATCTACAACACCATCGCCAACGTGGTGAACCTCCTCTTCAACTATATCATGATCTACGGCCATTTCGGCGTTCCGAAAATGGGCGTGGCCGGCGCGTCGTGGGCGACGATCATCGGCCAGACGGTGGCTTTCGGCATCGCCATGTGGGTGTCCTTCGGGAAGAAGCACTACGTCTATCTGGATTTTAAGGAGAAATTCCGGTTCGACACGGACCTGATGGGCCGCGTGGTCGGCATCGGGATCCCGTCCATGCTGGAACAGCTGTTCATGCGGGCCGGCATCATCATTTACACCCGCCAGGTCACCGGCCTCGGCGATCTGATCTACGCGACCCACCAGGTGTGCATGAGCATTCAGTCCATGACATTTATGATGGGCCAGGCCTTCGCCAACGCGGCTACGACGCTGATGGGGCAGTCCATAGGCAAGCGGCGCTACGACATGTCGGCGGTCTATATGCGTCTGACGAGAAACTTAGGCATCGCGGCGTCATTTGTCTTAATGGCCCTGATGGTCTTCTTTAATGAAGAGATCATCGGCCTTTTCAAGGATTCGGCGGAGGTCATCGCGTTGGGCGCGCCGATCCTGCTCCTTCTGGCGGCCAGCCAGCCCTTCCAGGCGGACCAGTTCATCGTCTCCGGCGGCCTGCGCGGCGCGGGGGACACCCGCTACACCGCGGTCGTGACGGCGATCACGGTGCTGGGAGTGCGTTCCCTGGTCTGCATCGCGCTGATCAGCGTCTTCCATCTGGGCCTCTGGGGCGCATGGATCGCCCTGGTCGTGGATCAGTGCATGCGCACGGTGCTGATGGGCATGCGGTACCATTCCGGGAAATGGAAGCAGATCAGCGTGAAGAATACGATCCACGCGGAGGAATAGCCCCGGCTGTCCGCAAATCCCTGCGAAATTTTCTTGTATTTACGAAAGACCTATGCTATAATGCTATTTTGAAGTGACGCGCCCATCCGATAACGGCGGTTCACATACATGATTCACCTATAGTTTAAGGAGGAACTGAAAGGAATGAGTTTACAGGTAGAAAATCTCGAGAAGAACATGGCGAAACTGACCATCGAGGTACCGGCGGAGCAGTTTTCCGCGGCGATTAAGACAGCATTTGACAGGAATAAGAACCGTTTCAATATTCCGGGCTTCCGCAGGGGCAAAGCGCCGCTGCAGATGGTGGAGAAGATGTACGGCGTGGAGGTTCTTTACGAGGACGCCGCCAATATCGTTCTGGACGCCAGCTACCCGGACGCGGCGGAAGAGAGCGGTCTGGAGATCGTATCCCGTCCGGATGTTGATATCGTACAGATCGAGAAAGGCAAGCCGTTCATCTATACAGCGACTGTTGCCGTGAAGCCGGAGGTGACTCTCGGCGAGTACAAGGGCGTCGAGGTCGAGAAGGCGGACGCTGAGGTGACCGACGCGGATGTGGACGCGGAGCTTAAGCGCGTGCAGGATCAGAATTCCCGTCTTGTGACCGTGGAGGACCGCCCGGTGGCCGACGGCGACCAGACCGTCATCGATTTCGAGGGCTTTGTGGACGGAGAGGCATTTGAAGGCGGCAAAGGCGAGGATTATCCGCTGACGATCGGTTCCCACTCCTTTATCGATAATTTCGAGGAGCAGCTGATCGGAAAGAATATCGGCGACGAGTGCGAGGTCAACGTGACATTCCCGGAGAATTACCAGGCGAAGGAGCTGGCCGGCAAGCCCGCGCTGTTCAAGGTGAAGATCAAGGAGATCAAGGTGAAGGAGCTTCCGGAGCTGGACGATGAGTTCGCCGGCGAGGTTTCCGAGTTTGAGACCCTGGAGGATTACAGGAAGGACGTCAGGGCGAAGCTTTCCGAGACCAAGGGCCGTCAGGCCGCCACGGAGAATGAGAACCGCGTCGTGGCGAAGGTGGTCGGGAACGCGTCCATGGAGATCCCGGAGCCTATGATCGAGACCGAGGCCCGCAGCATGATCAACGATTACGCTTACCGGATGCAGAGTCAGGGACTGGCCTTCGACCAGTATCTGAAGTACTCCGGCATGACCGCAGAGCAGTTTATGGAGCAGCTTAAGCCCCAGGCGGAGCAGCGGATCCGCACCAGACTGGTCATGGAAGCCGTAGTGAAGGCGGAGAATATCGAGCCGGATGACGAGGCGGTGGAGCGCGAGATCAACGCCATGGCCGCCAACTATAAGATGGAAGCCGATCAGGTGAAGACGCAGCTGGGCGAGAACGGCCTTAAGCAGCTGAAGGAAGATCTGGCTGTGCAGGAAGCCATCGATTTCGTGGTGGCGGAGGCAAAGCTGGTCTAGTGAAAATCAACGGAGGTAAACAGCTATGAGTTTAGTTCCATATGTAATCAAAGCCACCAGCCGGGGCGAGCGTTCCTACGATATCTACTCCCGCCTGCTGGAGGACCGCATTATTTTCCTGGGAGAAGAGGTCAATGAGGTAACTGCCAGCCTTGTGGTGGCGCAGCTTCTGTTCCTGGAGTCGGAGGATCCGTCCAAGGACATCAACCTCTATATCAACAGTCCCGGCGGCGTGATCACCGCGGGAATGGCGATCTACGACACGATGAACTATATCAAGTGCGATGTCTCCACCGTCTGCATCGGCATGGCGGCCAGCATGGGCGCGTTCCTTCTGGCCGGCGGCGCGAAGGGCAAGCGCTACGCCCTGCCCAACGCGGAAGTCATGATCCATCAGCCTTCCGGCGGCGCCCAGGGCCAGGCCACGGATATCGGGATCGTGGCGGAGCAGATCATGAAGACCAAGAAGAAGATGAACGAGCTTCTTGCGGCCAATACCGGCCAGCCCCTCGAGGTCATCGAGCGGGATACGGAGCGCGATAATTACATGACGGCTGAGGAGGCCAAAGCCTACGGCCTGATCGACGCGGTCATCGAGAAGCACTGAACTATGAAACGGAACAGAAAGTGAGGTGATCGTATGCCAGGCAGAATGGATGATAAGATCCGCTGCTCGTTCTGCGGTAAGACCCAGGATCAGGTGCGCAAGCTGATCGCCGGCACGAACAATGTGTTTATCTGTGATGAATGCATTGATCTGTGCGCGGAGATCCTTGACGAAGAGATGGACGACCAGGAGCGCGCCGGCACGGATCTGAACGACATCAATTTGCTCAAGCCCAAGGAGATCAAGGCGTTCCTGGACGAGTACGTGATCGGACAGGACGACGCCAAGAAGGTTCTCTCCGTGGCGGTATACAATCATTACAAGCGGGTTACTTCCAGAAAGAATATGGAAGTGAACGTACAGAAGAGCAACATCCTGATGCTGGGGCCCACCGGCTGCGGCAAGACGTACCTGGCCCAGACGCTGGCGAAGATCCTGAATGTCCCGTTTGCCATCGCGGACGCCACGGCGCTGACCGAAGCCGGCTATGTAGGCGAGGATGTGGAGAACATCCTGCTGAAGCTGATCCAGGCGGCGGACTATGACATCCACCGCGCCGAGTACGGGATCATCTATGTGGACGAGATCGATAAGATCGGCAAGAAGTCGGAGAACGTGTCCATCACCAGAGATGTATCCGGCGAGGGCGTGCAGCAGGCCCTTCTGAAGATCCTGGAGGGCACTGTGGCCAATGTTCCGCCCCAGGGAGGCCGCAAGCATCCCCACCAGGAGGTGCTGCAGATCGATACGACCAATATCCTGTTCATCTGCGGCGGGGCCTTTGACGGTCTGGAGAAGATCGTCGAGAACCGGCTGAACACCGGCTCCATCGGGTTCAACTCCGAGATCGTAGACCGGCATAATTCCGATATCGATAAGCTCTTAAAGCAGGTGCAGGCGGCAGACCTGGTCAAGTACGGCCTGATCCCGGAGTTTATCGGCCGTATGCCGATCACGGTGGCGCTGGAGCTGCTGACCGAGGAGGCGCTGCTCCGCATCCTGAAGGAGCCGAAGGACGCCCTGGTGAAGCAGTATCAGAAGCTGTTTGAGCTGGATGACGTGAAGCTGGAATTCACGGACGACGCCCTTTTGGAGGTGGCCCGTCTGGCCATGGAGCATAAGACCGGTGCCAGAGGCCTTCGCTCGATCATGGAGAAGGCGATGATGGACCTGATGTATGAGATCCCGTCTGACGGTACGGTCGGCATCTGCACCATCACGAAGGACGTGATCAACGGTACGGGCGATGCGGATATCGTGCGCCGCGATACCGAGGTGCCGAAGATGTCGTTTGCGAGGAAGTTCAAGAAGGATAAGCCGGGAGAGATCGCGTAGAGCTTAGTCCCGGATCAGGGGTGGGGACTTAAGTTCCCACCCTTTCCTGATGGGAGGATAAGACAGAATGGAAGATACGGTTATGACGATGCCCGTCATCGCGCTGCGGGGCCTGACGGTCCTGCCGACGATGATGGTCCATTTTGATATCAGCCGCAAGAAGTCCGTCATGGCGGTGGAGAAGGCCATGGTCAGCGACCAGAAGATATTTCTTCTGACCCAGCGGTCCCCGGACGTGGCGGAACCGGAACAGGCGGATCTGTATCATATCGGGACCGTCGCCGAGGTGAAGCAGCTTGTGAAGATGCCGGGAAATATTGTGAGGGTCATGGTGGAAGGCGTTCAGACGGCCGAGCTTCTGTGCCTGGAGGAGACGGACCCGATGCTGGTGGGAGAGATCGCGCATCTGCCCTATGTCAAGGGCGCGGACGCGGATTTCGCGTCCAGAGAGGCCATGACGCGGATCCTGAAGGACAAGCTGGCCGAGTACGGCCAGGAGAATCCCAAGTTTGGCCGCGATGTGATCCCGAACCTGCAGCTGATCCAGGATCTGGACGACCTGATGCTGCAGATCGCGGTACAGGTGCCGTGGGATTACACGGTGAGGCAGGAGTACCTGGAAGCGATCTTCTCCGCAAACCGCTATGAGGTCCTGGTCCGCCATCTGCTGACTGAGGTGGAGGTGGCCCGGATCAAGCAGGAATTCTCGGAGAAGGTGAAGGACGCCATCAACAAGAATCAGAAAGACTATATCCTGCGGGAGCAGATGCGCCTGATCCGGGAGGAACTGGGAGAGGACAATCCGTCCACGGAGGCGGATGAGTACCGCAGACAGCTGGGCGAGCTGAAGGCCGATAAGGAGACAAAGGAGAAGCTTCAGAAGGAGATCGCCCGTTTTGAGACGATGCCCGCGGCCAGTCAGGAAGCCAATGTGCTGCGCATGTATATCGAGACGCTTCTGGAGCTGCCGTGGAAGAAGGCCTCCCGCGACAACAATGATATCGTCCACGCGGAGGAGATCCTGAATGAGGACCATTACGGGCTGGAGAAAGTGAAGGAGAGGGTGCTGGAATATCTGGCCGTGCGGGCGCTGACGAAGAAGGGAAACGGTCCGATCCTCTGCCTGGTGGGCCCGCCGGGAACCGGCAAGACGTCCATCGCGCGCTCTGTGGCCAGGGCGCTGAATAAGAAATATGTCCGGATCAGTCTGGGCGGCGTCCGGGACGAGGCCGAGATCCGCGGGCACAGAAAGACGTATGTCGGCGCCATGCCGGGCCGTCTGGTCGAGGGACTCAGACAGGCAGGCGTCTGCAATCCGCTGATGCTGCTGGATGAGATCGATAAGGTCGGAAGCGATTACAAGGGAGACACGTCGTCGGCGCTTCTGGAGGTTCTGGACGGCGAGCAGAATGTGCGGTTCCGCGATCATTATGTGGAGACGCCCATCGACCTGTCCCAGGTGCTTTTCATCGCCACGGCCAATACGACCCAGACGATCCCGCGGCCCCTTCTGGACCGCATGGAGGTCATCGAGGTCAACAGCTACACGGAAAACGAGAAATTCCATATCGGCCGCGATTATCTGGTGGAAAAGCAGCTGGAACGGAACGGACTGACGGAAGAACAGCTGACCATCAGCGACGGCGCGCTGAAGAAGATCATCCACAATTATACCCGTGAGGCGGGCGTCCGGAACCTGGAGCGCCGCATCGGCGATATCTGCCGGAAGGCGGCGAGAGAATATCTGGAGAGCCAGGGGCGCAAAGGAGCCGAAGCGGCCGGCAGTCAGACGGCGGCAGAACTTCGGAAGGCGGCGCCTCACAGGGTCCGCGTTACCGAAGGCAATCTGGAGAAATACCTGGGCAAGGAGCGGGTTTCCTTCGAGGACGCCAACGAGGAGGATCAGGTAGGGATCGTCCGCGGCCTGGCCTGGACCAGCGTGGGCGGCGATACGCTGCAGATCGAGGTCAATACCATGCCCGGCAAGGGCGAGCTTAAAATGACCGGCCAGATGGGCGACGTGATGAAGGAGTCCGCCCAGATCGCGATGACCTATGTCCGTTCCGTCTGCCCGCGGTACGGCGTGGACGACGAGTATTTTGAGAAGCACAATCTGCATATCCATATTCCCGAAGGCGCCGTGCCCAAGGACGGGCCGTCCGCCGGCATTACCATGGCTACGGCCATGCTGTCCGCCGTTACCGGACGCGCCGTGGACTGTAAGCTGGCCATGACCGGGGAGATCACGCTCCGCGGCCGCGTCCTGCCCATCGGCGGTTTAAAGGAGAAGATCCTGGCGGCCAAGATGGCCCACATCCGCCGCGTCCTGGTGCCGGATAAGAACCGGCCGGATATCGCGGAGCTGTCTAAGGAGATCACAAGGGGACTGGGCATCATTTATGTGAAGGATATGGAAGAAGTGATCGCGGAAGCATTTGTCGGCGGCGGAAACGGGAAGGCGCCGGCATGACAGAACAGGAAAGGACAGAATTTCATGATTATCAAGAATGCCGAACTGGAGACCGTATGCGGCGTTACCAGCCGTTTTCCGGCGCATGACCAGCCGGAATTCGCGTTTGCCGGCAAGTCCAATGTGGGCAAATCGTCGCTGATCAACGCGCTGATGAACCGGAAGTCCCTGGCCCGCACCTCGTCGCAGCCCGGCAAGACGCAGACCGTGAATTTCTATCACGTCAACGACGCGTTTTATTACGTGGATCTGCCCGGATACGGCTACACGAAGATCGCGGCGGTTGTCAAGGAGAGCTGGGGGAAGATGATCGAGGATTATCTTCACCGGTCCCGGTCCCTTTGCTGCGTCTTTCTCCTGGTGGATATCCGTCATGAGCCGTCCGCCAACGATAAGACCATGTACGAGTGGATCGTCTATAACGGGTTCCGTCCGGTGGTCATCGCCACCAAATCGGACAAGCTGAGCCGGAACCAGGCTGCGCAGCAGATGAAGGTGATCCGCGAAAGCCTCGGGATGGAGCCTGACGATATCCTCCTGCCGTTCTCAGCCCTCAGCAAACAGGGCCGTGAGGAGATCTGGAATTTCGTGGAAACGCGTCTGGGAGAGACCGGATCTTCGGGCAATTAGCGGCAGCGCCGGGCCGCTCTTCAAAAATCTGCGGAAATCCGCAGATTTTTTCTTGACATATAGATATCAAAATGATATCATATAAATATCAAAATAGAGGAGCCGCAGAAGCCGGCTCCCCATCACCATCCGGCAATGGATCAGAGGAGGTATGAGTTATGTCAGAGAAGGTATTAAACGGCAATCGGAACGGTATGCAGATGCTTCTGCTTTTCGGCCTGCTTTACATCGCGGCGGTCGTGACGATCGTGCTTGGCGGATTGCAGCTGGATCACGGCTCGAAGGCGCTTGGGGCGGTCCTGCTGGTCGTGGGCATCTTCTGGGCGGCAGTGGGGTGGATCCCCTTCTGCGGTCTGACGGTCATTAAGCCTCAGGAGGCGGTGGTGCTGACGCTGTTCGGCAACTATGTGGGGACGCTTAAGGAGCCGGGCTTCTATTTCGTCAATCCGTTCTGCTCCGCGGTGAATCCCGCGGCGAAGACCAGGCTCAGGCAGAGCGGCGATGTGGAAGGCGACGGGGGGAAATCCATGTCCCTGATCGTGGCGGGGAATTCGTCCGGCACAGGCTTATCCGAGTCGCCGAGCAAGAAGATTTCCCTTAAGATCATGACGCTGAACAATAACCGACAGAAGATCAACGACTGCCTGGGCAATCCGATCGAGATCGGCATCGCGGTCATGTGGCGGGTGGTGGATACGGCGAAGGCCGTGTTCGTGGTGGATAATTACAAGGAATACCTGTCGCTTCAGTGCGACAGCGCTCTGCGCAATATCGTCCGCATCTATCCCTACGATGTGGCGCCCGGCGTGGATACCACCGGAGACGGCGTGGCCGACGAGGGCAGCCTGCGCGGCTCCAGCGAGATCGTGGCGGCCCGCATCCGGGACGAGATCCAGGAGAAGGTGAAGGAAGCCGGCATCGAGATCATCGAGGCCCGGATCACTTACCTGGCTTACGCGCCGGAGATCGCGGCGGTGATGCTGCAGCGGCAGCAGGCCTCAGCCATCATCGACGCCCGGAAGATGATCGTGGACGGCGCCGTGGGCATGGTGGAGATGGCTCTGGAGCAGTTAAGCAAAAAGCAGGTGGTGGAGCTGGATGAGGAGCGAAAGGCGGCTATGGTCTCCAATCTGCTGGTTGTCCTCTGCGGCAACCGGGACGCCCAGCCCATCGTGAATTCGGGCAGTCTCTACTGATATGGCGGATAACCAGAAGAAGCAGATCCCGCTGCGCCTGTCGGCCAAGCTCTACGACGCCATTGCCGCCTGGGCGGAGGATGATTTCCGGTCGGTCAACGGCCAGATCGAATATTTGCTGACCGAATGCGTGCGGCAGCGGAAGAAGAACGGGAAATACGTATCCGAGCATCTGGATGAGCCGCCCGAGCTGGATATCGAATGATTGCGGGTATGCGGGAAAATGCGATTGTGGGTACCCGGAGAAAGGAGTACGATCATGACGCGCGAGGAAGTACTGTCATATGTGAAGGAACAATATGATACCGAACCTGATTATCCCTGGCGCGGCGACCCGGACAGCGCGGTCCTGCGCCATGGGGACAGCCGCAAATGGTACGGACTCCTGATGTATGTGAGCCGCCGCAGGCTGGGGCTTGCGGACCCGGAGCCGGCGGACATCCTGAATCTGAAATGCGATCCGGCCATGGGAGACATCCTGCGGGCGGAGTCCGGCATTTTCCCGGCTTATCATATGAATCACGCGGAATGGATCTCTGTCCTTTTAGACGGTACGGTTCCGAAGGAGAGGGTCCTGGATCTGATCGACATAAGCTATGCGCTCACGGCTTCGAAGAAGAAAAAGGAGCGGCTGCGCGGCCCGGCGGACTGGATCATCCCGGCCAATCCGAAGTATTACGATGTGGAGGCCGGATTTCAGGAGAACCCTGTGATGGAGTGGAAGCAGACCGCCGATATCAGGGCGGGCGATACGATTTACATATACATGGCCGCCCCGGTCTGCGCGGTTCTCTATAAATGCAGAGCCGTGGAAGTGGATATTCCGTATCATTACGAGGATGAGAACCTGACGATCAAAAAGGCCATGAAAATCGAACTTCTGGAGCGCTACGCGCCGGACCGCTTCACCCGCGAGTTTCTGCAGGGCTTCGGCGTCTGCGCGGTCCGCAGCCAGCGAAAGCTCCCCCACAGCCTGAGCTGTGAGATGAGCGGGCAGCCCGGCTGAGCAAAGAAGCATATTTTCGGAAACTGTGCCTGATGCCGCGGGCAGCCCGGCGACACTGCGCCGCTGCGATGAGACCTGCTGTCAAAAGAGAAATTCATTGTCCGGATAGACCCGGTCGATCTCCTCGCGCTGCTCGGGCGAGCAGACGATGTTGTTAAGCCTCGGGAGCCGGTCGAGCCCCTGATAGCTTATGACGTCAGCTCCATGTATCTCCAGCCTTGTCAGGTTGGGAATGGAGTCAAGATCTGAGAAATCATCGATCTTCATACCTGCCAGCGCGATATGTCCTACGCGCGGCAGGTTATTATTTTCTCCCATTTCGAACAACGACTCTCCGTCTCCCCAGAAGCCCAGGTACTCCAGATTCTCCAGCCCCTGGATGTCTTCCAGCTTCAGGTTGTGGGAGTAGTAGAAGGTGAGGGAGGTCAGCGGCAGGCCGTTCAGCTCGCTTAAGATATTGCGGTCCAGCCGTTTCAGGAACAGGGAGTAGAGGTTGGGCAGGGCGCGAAGCTCGCTGTAGTCCGCAAGCTCGATCAGGGACAGATCCAGCACGACGACAGGACCGCCCGCCAGTTCCCTGATGGAAGTGATCCCCCCGCAGCCGCTGATATTCAGCTCGTTCAGATTCGGCAGCGTGGCGACGGAAGCCAGATCCGTGATCGGAAGGTCCGGGATCATCAGCGTCCGGATACTGGGATTGTTCTCAAGCGGCGAAAGGTCCGTAAGCGGATTGTAGCCGAGGCCCAGATAGGAGATCCGCGTGCCCTCAAGCAGGGAAATATCGTCGATATTCTGATTGTAAAGGCATAAAGTGTGCAGGGAAGGCATATGAACGATGTCTTCCAGCGAGGAAATGGGACCGTTCTGCAGGAATTTTCCGCTTTCCTGCGTCCATTCATCGTAGAACATGGGGGTGTCCCCCTTAAGCCACAGATAGCTGTCGTCCACATAGATCTCCAGTCCCATAATATGGATCGACGTAATTTGGGCCAGATCGCCCAGAGTCAGGTCCCTGTCCCAGACCTGCAGCTGTCTGCGGACCGCCTCCTCGATCAGCGGTTCCACGAAATGGTAGTTCTGGTCCGGATCCGTATTCGCCGCGTCTGCCGCCAGCGGGTCGCCGGGAAGGGCGCCCGTCTGCCCGCGGCCGGGCAGCAGAAGACCGCCGTTTTGCGCGGAATAAAGGATAAAAACGGAAAGCAGCAGTACTGCCGCGACGGGCAGCGCTGCGAGCCAGGCAGGGACCTGCCGCTTCCAGAAAGGAACGGAACCGTTTCCGGCGCGGCCCTGCTCCTGGCGGAGAAAGGAATACTGCGCCGCAAGCAGGTCCTTCTGGAATTCCTGCACGGACTGGTAGCGCTTGTCCGGGTCGAAGCGGGTGGCCTTCTCGATGATCGGGCGCAGCAGGGCGCCGGTCTCGCTGAGGCATTGCTCCGTCGCCTGGTACTCTCCGGTCAGACAGTAGAGCAGGAGGATGCCCAGGGAATAGACGTCGCTCCGCGCGTCGGTCCGCTTAAAACCGAACTGTTCCGGCGGCGCCGTGAGCTGTGTGCCCATGACCATGGTGTCGCTGTCCTTGCCGTTGTCAAAATGTCTGGAAATGCCCAGGTCGATGAAATGGCAGACGCCTTTCGCGTCCACGACTACGTTCTGCGGCTTGATGTCCCGGTGGATAATGCTGGGCTTCATGGAATGGAGAAACGTCAGAAGCTCGGTCAGCTGGATCATATAGTGGAAGACCTGCCTTATGGGCAGTCCCGGTCTTTCTCTGCCGGATTCGCATAATTCCTCCAGCGTACTGCCCGGAATGTAGCTGCGCAGGTACCATGCGCGTCCTTCCCCGGTCCGGCAGCGGCTGATCACGGGAAAAGTATCCGCCAGCTCCCTGCGCGGCGAATTGTGGATATCCTGAAGAATCGCCTGTTCATTTGTCAGGACCCGCATGGAAACGGGGTCGGAGGCAGTCTTAAAGATCATCTGCCGCCCGCTGTCCGTATCGGCCACCAGATAGGTTCCGTAGCCGTCCTCCCGCCGGAGACAGGAGCAGACGCGGTACTGTCCCTTAAGCTCTTCCGGCAGTTCCGTTTCATAGGATGGTTCTTCAAATCTCGGTATATCTGACATACAATCTCCTGTTGCCGTACCGGCAGATCGGCTCCGCCGCGTCCCGGCGCGCCTTATTCATCCTGATAAAGCGGCGCTTCGTTCAGTTCCTTTAAGAATTCATTGGTCTGTCTCATCGTATATCCGTTCTCAATGCAGAAAATGATCCCCGCGTCCCGCCGTACCCTGGCGTAGAGGGAGCCGAGCGCGGCCAGCCGCAGGAGCTGGTTGGTCTCGTCTAAGCTGGCGCCGATGCAGCGGCTGATCCGAAGAAGCATATTCCGGGAGGGCGTTTTCTGGCCGCTCAGGATGTGGTAGAAGTAGGAGCGCTCGATGCCGCTTCGCCGGATCACTTCCTTGGCGTTGACCTGGTAATGCTCCATGAGCTCATACAGATACTGGCAGAAATCCGGGGACTGTTCCATGTTCCCCAGCGCTTCGTCTACGACCGTGAAATGCCTGGACCGCCTGATGAGCGACAAAAGCTGCGTGGTAGTCAGGCGTTTTTTCTGTCCGTTCATCCGGTGTACCTCCTTGTAAATTTTCCATATGATTTGACGATCGCAGCCAATTTCATCCGCAGACGGCGTTCCGCCCGCAGTTTTGTCTGGTATTTTCAGTATATAATAGAATGTTTTAAAAAACAATCTTATATCCGCGGGAGATGAAAAAAGTCTTCTGCCAGAACACCAAAATATAAGAGCGATGTGTTATCGTAAAAGCAGTAAGCAGTTGCTTTCGGCATCGGAAAAGGGGGAGAAAGCTTGAAAGACCTTCGGATAAAAATTCTGCTTGATGAGTCCATCGCCAGGCGGGGAGCAGCGGCGGCGGACAAGATTTCCCGGTCGATGCTTGCGGGCATCGATGAGAAGATAAAAGAGTATTCCGAAGTGAAAACGGAAGGGAAAAATCCGGCGCTCTATGACGATGTGACCGCGTATATCCTGCGTCTTGGCGATCCGCGGTTTTTGCGGAAGAACGGGACGATCCGGGAGGCGAGATTCTACAGTTACGCCTATATTGACAAATCCACCTGGAGCGAGATGAAATGGGGGCTTGTGGCCACCAGCAAGAAGACGATTCTGAAGCTGATTATCGCCTTAAAGCTGGATGAGGACGAGGCTGTCCGGCTTCTTCGGAAAGGGCGGAGCGATTTTGACCAGAGCGATCCCCAGGACCAGGTTGTGCTGGCCATGATCGACGTGCGGAAGGCAGGTTTTGATATCACTGTGGACGACGCGGTGGAAATTCTTGATTATTACAGTTTAAACGGCAAACGATCCTTTGTGAGCATCTACGAGATTCCCGGTTCTTCCGCCCGGAAAAAGGACAGCAGGATATAGATTTTCTTCATGCGGCGGACGGGGGGCGGAAGGGAGAAACAAACGGCCGGAGCCGCAAAACTTCTGCCGGCGGCATGATGAAATGCGGCCGGGAAAGTGATAAGGTATATCCATAACAAAGCCGGAAACCGGCGATCATTAAGGAGGAAAAAAGAATGAAGAATCTTACGAACGAGCAGCTTGAAGGACTGAAGAACAGGGAGACAGCCTACATCGCCGCGCTTGAGGGCGGAGAAGACGTCCGTACCGTGCTGGCACGGATCTATGTGGAGAATCTTGACGACAAGACCGAGAAGCAGGGACTTCTCATCGCGGATACGATCCTTAAAAGCGTCCGCGGGTTTGACGCCGATTATGCCGAGGCCAGGACGGATGTGGACCGGTATGTGGACAAGCTGATGAAGCGGATTGACGGAGACAGGAGCTGTGCGGAGAGATGCGAATACTGGCTGAAGCTCAGCGCCGGTATTGCGGCCGCGGCCAGCGCGGCAGGCGGCGAAGCGGTGGACCGGGAGGCGGTTATCGCAGAGCTTGGCGCACTGTCTGTCCCGGAAGGCGAGGCGACGCCGGAGCTGGAGGAGAAGCTGCGCGCCCAGGCGAAGGAAGCCCTGATGAATTCAGGCGTGCTGCTGGGCTCTCTGGCGGAGCAGGCGGAGGCGCTTGCCGGTATGGATACCGCCGAGGAGGCTGCGGAGCTTCTCATAAACATCGGAAGCCGTGATGTGGAGTACAGGGCCATCCTCTCCATGCTGGCCTATACCGATATTATCAGCGGCGTGTATGAAGATATGCCTGTGAACATGGGCGCCGCTCAGGTGGCCGCTGTTGTCTGCGCTCAGATCGAGCAGGCGCGGATCCTTGAGGCCGTCGGGAACGGTTCCCTGGCCGTTGATCTGGCTGTTGCGGCCCTGACCGTGCTGGGCATCGTTTTGCTGGCGAATCTCTGCATTACGGCTGCCTTTGCGGCTATCAGCGCGGTCTCCGTATTTTCCGTTATTCTGGCCATTCCCGCCGCGTTCATGGTGGGAGTCCTGACGGCGAAGGCATTTCTGGTCGCCACCGATGAATGGGCGAAGCTTGCCGAGGCTATCGTGAAATTCTCGGCGGCCGCCGTAAGGACCGTGATGCAGGGCGCCAGGACGGCCGCCGAATATGCAGACCGGAACATTATCCCGAAGGTTACCGCGCTCGCGGCGGATATGCTGGAGAAGCTCCGCTCATTTGTCCATACCGGCCAGAAGGCGGAGACAGTGGAGGATGAGGAGGAGATCGTCGCGGCCCCTGCCCAGTAATGAGATAACGGAGATTCCATATGAGAACGCTTCTTAGGATAAACGGAGAGCGGATCCTGAATTTTATGGATCTGCGGGGAAATTTTTCACCGGCGGAGCTTTATGGCCAGCTTGCAGATTTCCGGCGGTTCGCGGCGGTACACTGTGTGCCGCTGGGAATCTGCTATACCGATTCCGATACGCAGGAGCTGTATATAGCCCGGTATGTGACGAAGGAATTCTGGTACAGCCTGCTTGGGAGAAGCCAGTGGCCCGACCAAACGGCGCCGGCACAGCTTCTCGATGCGCTGGTAAAGGAGCTGGTGCCGCAGCGGGAGTCTGCCGGGGAAGAAGCCGGCACCCCGGAGCAGGACATCGCCGGGGAGGCGGCCGACGGATTTCTGTATGAGAAGCTGGAGGCGATCGTCCGGGGAGGCGTACAGGATGCGGTGAAAGCCGTGCTTATGCTGGCCATAAGCGAGCTTTCCGAGGTGGACGCCAGGACGGTCCGGTCCGGGGAGTGGCAGGAAAATGACATCCCGAGCCGGCCGGAGGGCTTCGGCTATGTGGACGAAGCCCCTCTTGCCGTGTCTAAAATTCCGTACCGTTTTCTCTGCCGCGGCGGCGGTGCCCTCAAGCCGGGGGAGCGTATACGGACGGTGCGGATTGCCGCCAAGGCAGGCCGCAGCGGAAAATTTGCCACGGTGGAACTGTGGCCCGACGGCGCATCTTCGCCGGTGCTGACGCAGAAACTTGCGCCGGGCGAATACCGGTACTGCAGCGCTGTGGGAGACAGGATCATCTGTTTCCTTCCGTCCTTGTGCGTCAGCGACGACCTGTGCGCTTTCCGGGCCGGATATTCGGGGCAGACGATACGCGTGAAGCCCCAAAACGGCGAGGAATGGGAGCTGAGGGAGGACGGCATCACTTCCATGTCCGCCGGAAGCGGCGGAAGAGGGATGCTGTTTATACAGAACGGACGGCTGAATTTCGCCTTTTTCCGGGACGCGGAGGATTCTTTCAACCGGTTTGTGCTTGAGAGCATCACGAAACCGGCCGTGGAGGTCCGGGTGACCGAGGGCGGTTTCGAGGTGCTTTTAGAGGATGGAACGACGGCCGCCGGCGGAGACGTGCTTCCGAGGACGGGCGTGTTGTCCTTAAGCGGCGGGGGGCAGGGATTCGGCCTTAAGGCACTGGGAGAGAAGGATGCGGGCGAGTGCGCTTTATCTTTAAGCGGCAGGAGCGCCGCGGTTCTTTCCAGCGGGGGCAGGTGCCGCGCGGCGTTCGGCGGCGGATTTACCCTGGAAAATACGGAAGGCGGCGGTAAGGGCATCCGGTTCACATAGGAGCCGGTTTTTGTAAAAGCTGCGGCGTCTGGCGTCCCGTGCGGAAAAATGTGTCGGAGAACGAACCGCTGCCGGCACAGAATGCCGCATTCAGGACGCAGTCCAATGGAAGGGAGGCAGATTTTTTGAACAGATATATAGGCCGGCTGAATTCCCTTAAGGGCAGAAGCGGCACTCTGCGGGAGAAAGGACCAGCGGCGGCCGGGCGGCAGGAGATCGCCCAGCTTTCGGAACAGCTGGAGTATATGGAGGATTTTCTGAGCCTGAACCTTCGCAGACCCGGGAGCCTTATGGCCCGGCTCAGCGAAGCGCTGGAGAACGGTTACCGGCTGTGGGCCGGTATGGCGGGGCGGGCACCGCAGAATGAGGCGGCCAAGGCGGTTATCGCCGCATTTGACCAGAGCGGAGGCATCCGCGATCTGATCGAGGAGCAGCGGCGGTTTGCCGATGAGGCAGAAGGTTTTTCTGACGGAAGCGAGGCCTGCAGGCTGGGCTACAACAGCCATATGTTCTATCTGCGCAGCGAGACAGAAAAACTTGTGGCCGGCCGGGAGCGGATATTGGACGCTTCTGCGGAGATCCCCCTGGGAGCGGAGGGAAATGCCAGGTTCATCGGGGAGGAATGCCAGCATGTGGCGGCCGTCTGCGACATCCCCAAACGATGGTACGACGGAAGAAAGCTTCTGGAAGATATGCGGGCGGGCAAGCCCATGACCCAGTCCCAGTGGCGCCGGTTCGGGGAGGTATTTCAGGCCGCGGACCTTCTTCGCAGCGATCCGGCCGCTGCCGCTGAGGAGATTAACCAGCTCTGCGCGGGGCTCCGCATCCGGATGGACGCCATGGACGCCAATATCCGCAGGGGAAGTGTCCTGTACGATTTTCTGGTGAAATATCTGACGGAAGCGTGGTTTAGCACCTTCGACCCGGACTCGCCGTCCTGCGGGATGGCCGGTATGACTGCCGGGGAAGTGGGGGAGTTCTACCGGACGCAGACGGAAGAACTGACGGCTCATCTGCCTGCCAGGGGCAGCGCCGGATAAGTCAGAGAGAATAATGGGAGTACAAAACATAAAAAGGAGGGCAATACGATGGCAATCTATGCGATATGCCTTGATATCGGGCATAACCAGTCTTCCGCCTCTGCGCCTGAGATTACGGGCACAGAGGAGGTAAAATGCAGCGCGAAGCGGCTGAATGTGGAAGAAATTCGGAATATCACGCTTACGCAGCTGATTCTGACCGACCGTCAGATGGATTTTCTGGGAAAGGAGCTGCCGGCAGGCGGAAGCCGCCGGGCCACCTACGGCATTCTCTCGCGGATGGAGCAGGAGACAGGGGAGGAGCTGCGGATCGGAAGCGCTCTTCCCGAGCGGGTCGCCGGCGGCGAGAAATTCGCTTATTTTAAAGTCAAACCGGCGGATTTTGACAGCGCCTGCGGGAACAGCGCAGCCGCAAAGAAGAACAGAATCACCCACGGCATCCTGATGGGCTGTTTTGTCTATGCCATTGTCAGAAATATTTTCCGGTACAACAAAGATGAGCTCGGTTCGCTCCGCCGGCAGGACGCCTGCCTTTTAGTGGGCTGTCCCACCACCTCCGACTGGACCTCCGAGAAGGCGGAGCAGGAGTACGCGCAGCTGGTGAAGCTGGCTACGGGCACGCGAAGCGTCAGGATCGTGCCGGAGTCCCGGGCCGCGATGTTCAGCGGCATCGAGGGGAGCGGCGACAATATTTCCGCCGAAAAGGGCGCCATCGTGTTTGATTTCGGCTCCTCTACCGCCGACTGCACCTACATGCTTCTGGGCCGCAGGATCATTGAGTTCAGCTGGACTTTGGGGGCCCACCAGATCGAGTACAATATGGCGCTGGAGGCGTCAAGGCAGGCGGAGATCAAGGCGAAGACCGCGAATATTCCCTTCAGCCCCGGCAGCGACCGGGCGGCATTTATGGAGGTCATGGAGAAAATGCGCCGCTGCAAGGAGGCTTATTACAGCGGCCAGTACGGCGGAGAAAGCCATGAGGAGCTGTTCTCTTTCTGCAAGGGCGTCAGTCCCGTCATGGATATTGACAGCAGTTTTATGGACAGAGTGGCCGGTGAAATGACATTTTCCGTCCGATGCAGCGATGACGTTTCCCGGGTCAGAACCGGCAGCTGGAAGGAGCTGTGCAGGGCGTTTTTCCAGGAGGCGGAGAGGCAGGTGAGGGAATCTTCCTATACCGCGGTGGATGCGGACGGCAGGAAGAAGACGTATTCCTGCGGCGTGGATACCGTCGTTCTGACCGGCGGCGCCAGCAAGATGGATTTCATCACAGAGCTGTGCAGGGAGGTATTTTCCCAAAATGGAAAGAAGACCGCCATTATCTGCGGAAGCGACCCGTCCTACACCGTATCCCAGGGGCTTGCCTGGGTGGAGATCTCGGATGAGAACAGAGAGTCGTGTATCGCAGCCGCAAAGCAGTCTGTGCTGGAAAAGGAGGACTGCGCGCCCGATAAGCTTAAGCAGGCCATGGCCGAGAGAATGTATCCTATCATGCAGGAGATATTCATCGGCGCCGCGGATTTGTGGGCGAAAGATGAGCGGGACTATCTGACGGGAGAAGATCTGAAGACGATTATTAAGGAAGCGGCGGGCACGCCTGAAACGGAACAGAGGATGAAGGACGTCTGCACAGATGAGATAAAGAAATGGAAGGAGCGGCTTTCAGCCGCAATCGAGGAGGCGGTCAACAGCCAGGTAAAGAGTCTCTATACCTCAAGGGCTGCCGAGAGCCTTATAATTCCTGCCGACGTGTGGAGGCAGCTGCAGTCGGACAAGCTCAATGTGGGGGCCCTTAACATCGACTCTGTTTTCTCAACGATGGATTTCTCAACGCTGATTCGGCAGCAGATCAATCAGATACTGCAGGCGGCAGCCTGGATCATTGCCGTGTCCCTTGCGCTGGAGACGTTCGGCATCTCGGTTCTGGTGGCGTGGATCTACAGCATGGTCGCGGATGATCTCTGGCGGGATACGAATATGAAGAAGAAGCGGAGCAAGGATACGAGGAAGCGTGTGGCAGAGCAGATGCCGGAAGCCCTCTCGGAGACGAAAGCCAAGAACGAGATGATGGAAACGTTCGTAAAGAGTCTGGACAACGTCACCCAGGGCTTTGAAGATCTGATCGACGAGACGGTCACCACAGCGGTCGATATCGTGACGCTCAGGCAGTTTTCAGTATGATGGCGCGGGATATCCGCTCCTGCGCTGGCGGAGGAAGGGGATTGTAATGGCTGACGGTGTGCTGAAGAAGGTCGCCGCCGCGTGCCGGGAGGCGATGCTGGCGGGAATGCCGATTCTGTATATTAAGACGGACTCGGATATTTTTATCAACCGGCTTGTGCTCATGGAGGACAAGCCGTTGGTGGTGCTTGTCAATGTGAGCGGCCAGGGCGGCCGCGACGGCAAGGCCAGGGTCAGCCGGCCTCTCGGCGAGAAGGGGACGTCTTCGGAGAGAACGCTGTCCAATGCCGTTAATTTTTACCACGAAGTGCCCAATGTATACAGGGGAGGCGACAATCTGTATTCCCGGTGCGAGCACGGTCCGGCCATATGGGCCTGCAAGATGCCGGAAAAACCGGGGGATGCCGGCGGGATCATGAAGCGTCTGGAGGCGTTTGTGACAGACCGGGAAAATCCCGCCCACCGGCAGTATGACGTGCTGCAGAGCAGCGTCGTTATCCTGTACTCCCTGACGCCCTGTGTGTCCCCGATGCTCCAGGCCTACACGGAGATCATCGACGTGCCGTATCCGGACGAGGAGGAGATACGCGGAATCATCAAATCCGTCTCCGCCGGCAGGCTCAGCCAGGCCGGAGGGGACATGCTCTCCAGCCTGTGTACCTATTTCCTGGGCTTTACCGAGGAAGAGATTGTCATCACGATGCAGCAGATCATGTCCGTGAAACGTCTGGATGAGATGGACGAAGCCCAGTTAAAGGAGCTGATGGTGGAGACCGTCTGCCGGCGCAAGAAGCAGAAGCTGGAGGGCGGAATCCTGGAATACTGCGAGCTCCGGGGCAGGATCGGCGGCATGGAGAGGTACAAGGAGTGGCTGAAGAAGCAGAAAGGGCCTCTGCAGAACTCCAACGCCTACCGGCGGAGCATCGGAACGCCGCCGCCGAAGGGCGTGCTGATGTGCGGCATTCCCGGGTGCGGCAAATCCGCGGCGGCCAGATTCACGGCCCAGGAGCTGGGACTGGAACTGCTGCGCATGGACGTGGGAAGTCTGATGGACAGGTTTCAGGGAATGTCCGAGCAGAGAATGCGGGACGCCCTGCGGATGGCGGAGACCGTGTCGCCGTGCGTACTGTGGCTGGACGAGCTGGAAAAAGGGTTCAGCGCGGCAAGCGGCGACGGGGACAACGGCTCGTTTAAGCGGATGTTCGGCTATATGCTGAGCTGGATGCAGGAGAACACGAAGCCCTGTTTTATCTTCGCCACCGCCAACGACATCGGGCAGCTGCCGAAGGAATTCTTCCGCTCCGGCCGTTTTGACGCGCTGTTTGCCGTATATCTTCCCACGGCCGAGGAGTGCGCCGACATCCTTAAAGTGAGCATGGAAAAGAGAATCGCCGAGGCGGCCAGGGCCCGCAGGGCCGAGGCGGCCGATGTGGCCATCTTTTCCGGGGACTGCGCCGATCCCGGCTTCCTTCTGGATTTTGTGAATGAGAACCTGACCGGCCCGGGCGGCCGCCCGAGGATCGTGGTCGGTTCCGATCTGGATGCCCTGGTGTCCCTGGCGCTTCGCACGCTGCAGAAGACAGCGGCGCTTCGGCCCATTACGAGGACAGAGTGGGGAAATGCCATGAGACAGGTTCTGGAGGATGACACCTTCGTCACCTACGGGCAGGGAGAGGAGAATATCGACGCCATCGCGGTTTCCTATTGCCGCCTGCTTCGGAAGGGATTTATCCCCACCTCGAAAGACGCGCTTTTTGGAAGCTCGGATTACCACCGGGAGAATCTGGACCGGATGAGAGGCAGAAAGGCGCCCGGAGCGGACGGGCAGGATTCGGAAAAATGCGGGGACGCACCGCAGCCGGCCGCGATCCTGACAGACAGCGGCAGGGAATTTGCCAACAGCTATGACCGGGCGGTCAGCCGCTTCCTGCGCGGCCGGATCAACGAGGCCGCCTCGGAGATTGAAATGAACGAACGAGAAAAATTATACAGGGGGTAAAAACGATGGTTGTGATAGACGACGTAATTGTCTTTGCAATCGCGGCAGGTTTAGCGGCCCTGCTTGCCAAAATTGAGAATCTGATCCGATCGTGGCACTACCGCTCCATGAAGCTGCCAAAGGACGCGAAGGAGGAACTGAGCGAGAAGGACTGGGAGGAGGTTGCCGCCACCCGGGAGCTGATCACCCGCATCTTTGGCGAGGATCCTGTGGAGAGCCTTCGCCAGAGCAGCAATAAGGAGCGGATCGACCGGATGGACGAATTCGCCAATAAGCTGGCGCAGCTCTACGGCCTGGATATCCAGGTGGATGTGACGGTGGACGCGGTCGAGAGATGCGGGGCCTACAACTGGTCGGAGCGGAAGGCGGTTTTCAATATTCTTCTTCTGATGGTGGACGGACAGAACGAGAATTTTGATTACTGCGTGTGGGAGTCTCTTGACACGATTGTTCACGAGCTTCGCCACGCCGTCCAGCACAAGAGCATTTCGGAGCCGGGCTTCTGGGGCTTTACACAGCAGCAGCGGCAGGCGTGGGCCGACAATATGAGTAATTACATCAGCAGCGCCACGGACATGAAGGCGTACACACGGCAGCCGATCGAGAGGGACGCTTTTACCTTTGCTGCGGCGGTGATCGAGGAGGTAAAGAAGAAGTGAAAGTGACATTCAGTGAATATAAGGAATATATGCAGGGCGACGGATACGCGGAGCGGGAGATTACAAGGATTTTCCGCGCGTTTAAGGCCATGGACGGCCAGAGCCGTTCCTGGCTGGTCTGGTGGATTGTGGCCCGACGTCTTCCGAAGGATGAGATCGAGGGCATCACGGCGCGTTACCTGATCGAGGAGCGGGGCTTTAAGCCGGTCAACGCATTTATCATCATGGACTGGCTCAAGACCGAGCCGGAGACGGCGAAGTATTTTCTGCTGAAGACGGAGACCGACGCCAATATCGGAGAGAAGGCGGTCAGGGAGCTGGAAAAGCTCATGCCGGCGGTTCAGACGCAGTCTGCGCCCGGGTCTTCCGAGCAGGAGGCGGACGAATCCCTCGGCGACAGCTGAACGGTCCGGACATGGGATCTCATAACTTCTGCCGACGGCAGGATGAAAATGGTCTCCGGACGTGCTATTCTTTTAGAAGAAAGGAACGTTTGGAGAAGGAAAACCGGATGAAGCGGGAGGCGTGAAGATGGACAGAAAAGAGAACACGGCCGGGGATTTTTTCAGGGAGAGAGGCGGCGGAAGAAAAATGACCGTCAGCACCCGGAAAGAGACGATGCTGGCCGCCATAGAGCACAGTATCAACGTCCGGAAAGCGCTGCGGGACCGGGCCGGCCGGGAGATCAGCCAGATGTATGAGAACGGCTCAGCCGTAATTCGGAGAATGGAGGAATTTGAAATGAAAAAGGATTTAACGGAGCTTGTGTTTATTCTTGACCGCAGCGGCTCAATGCAGTCACTGGAAAGCGACACCATCGGCGGTTACAACAGCTTCCTGGAGAGGCAGAAGGCCGAGCCGGGCGAGGTGATCGTCACGACGGTGCTGTTCGACGACAAGTATGAGATCCTGCATGATCACGTGGATCTGAAAAAGGTTGCGCCGATCACGAAAAAAGAGTATTATGCAAGGGGAATGACGGCGCTTCTGGACGCGGTGGGAAAGACCGTTACAGAGGTGGAACACCGCCAGAACTTTATGCCGGAGGCGGAAACGCCGGCGAACACGATGGTGGTCATCATCACGGACGGGCTGGAGAACGCCAGCCATGAATTCAGTCTCAGCACGGTCCGCCAGATGATCACGGCGCAGCAGGAAAAGCACGGCTGGGAATTCATTTTCCTGGGCGCTAATATGGATGCGGTGAAAGTCGCCGGAGGTCTCGGTATCAGCGCGGACAGGGCCGTGAATTACCGGCCGGACGCGGTGGGAACGGCGACGAATTTTGACGCGTTGGGCCAGGCCGCGTCCGTTGTGAGAGGCCACGGAAACGTGGGCAGCAGTTGGCGCGGAAAGATTGACAAAGATTATAACGAGAGAAAATAGAGGGCGCGCAGATGCTTGAATTGCCGGAAGTGACGGACACATCCGGCGGAAGAAAGGAGAAAAGCCCTGTGACTTTGAAGGAAACGCTTGATTATGAGATCGCCTGGCAGGAGAGGATCGCCGCCATTCCCGGGGAGAAGATGAAAGCTTACCTTGAGCGGGAATTTACAAAGCTCCCGATCCTGACGCAGGCCATGCTGGAACCTGATCTCCCGTGGGAGTTCCGGCCGGAGTCTCTGGAGATCGACAGCTATACTGCGAACCAGATTTTCTGTTTTCTGGGTTATCCGGCTAAGAAATACGGCGGCAACTGCCAGGCCCTGGCCGATCGGTACGGCGAGAACCATCAGGAGGCTTGGCGGTTGTATCAGGCGCATAAAATACGCATTGCGGAGGTCAAAAAAGAGGGCGAAGATGCGCAAAAGGCTGCCTCTGAGGAATACATGGCGCATTATCGGACCCTGACGGAAGAACAGCGCCCGATCGCGAATTACGCGATGGCCAGGCAGGTTTCGCCCGGGAGCACGAGCGGATTCCATTTCAGGCCGTCTTCTCCGTCTGTATGGCCTTTCAGCTATTATAGCTGGGCGGACACGAAGCCGGTGCCGGGCGTAGCTTTTTCCATAGGCCGTGCCTGCTTTGCCGGAAGGGATCCGTTATTGTTTTATGCTTTAAATGACTACGAGAAGATTTCCAGAGGCACGCCGCTGGAAAAGGCCGTTTTCCAGACGGGAGACGGGTGGCTTCAAAAGGTATATCCGACCATCGAAGGATATTCCAGCGGGATTCGGACGGTGGGCTTTTTGGGAGGTATCATCCTGTTCCGGCTGGATGAGGAGAAGATTCGCAGGCTCGACATCTTTTACAGCGTGCCGAAGGAGGAGAAACAGGAGGATTATATTTTTACTTGGCCGGGGGCTGGGGAGTTTTCGTGTATACTGGGGGAGATTGTTGACGGTAAACTGATCCCTCTGTATCTTGATGATTTTGTCATGAAATGATATCCGGGTCAACATACCTTTTGATCTCGATATCATAAAACAGAGAGGGGGTTCGTCCGGTGTGGCAATGGCAGTTTAAGAGTCTGGCAGAGCGTGCCGGCATGGGGGATATAAAGGCCATGTTGCGGCTCGGGGAATCGTTCCGGGGAGAGCTTCCTGCGGCCTATCTGCGTCTGGAGGCGGAGTGGGAAGAAAATCCCGGGCAGAAAGAGGACGAACTGGCGGATTATCTCGAAAACCACGGGGCGGATGCGTTTAACGCGCGCGCGGGGATCCTGTGGTATCTGCGCGCGGCGGCCTATGGAAGCGCCCCGGCAGAGGAGATCGCGGCGGGGCATCCCGGATGGGGAAGGCTTTCGCTGCTTCCGGAGAAGTTTTTCATCCCCGGACAGGATTTCCGTGTCAGTATCCGGGGAAGCGAGTTAAGGAAGGCCGGCCTGCTGAATATGAAGGCGGAACAGGAGTATTCGATCCGTTCGCTGGATGAGGACGGCATCTTTTATGCGGAGACCTATCATGGTTATGAGGGGCCGGATGAGGACGGTTTCGGGATGGAAGAACTCTATGATTTTTACGCGTTTGACGAATTCTTCAACTGCCTCGGCTGCCTGAAGGGATACTCGAATCTGGACTATCGGAACAATGAAGAGCGTTTTCTGCGCGAAATCCGGACAGCCGGGGAGAACTACCGGCGTCAGCGGGAAGAATACTGGAGGAGCACAAAAGCGGGGAGCGATTCCGAACGCTGCAAATGGCTTCTTGCCGGGCATAAAGTCGTCACGATCCGAAACGGCGTGCTGGTTTCCTTCAGGGAAGACGGGCCGGGCTATACGATCCCGGAGCAGGTGTCCGCGATCGGCGCGAACGCATTTTCCGGCAATGATACGCTTGAGGAGATTCTTGTTCCGGCTCAGGTCGGAAGCATCGCCGGTTTCGCGTTCAGCTCCTGCAAAAGTCTGCGGAAACTCATTCTGCCGGACCATCTGACCGCGCTGGGAAGCGGGCTTTGCATGGACTGCCGCCGGCTCGAGGAGATCCATCTGCCGGAGATGCTTGAGGAGATTCCCGCCCGTATGTTCCAGTTCGGGAGTGCGTTAAAGCGGATCCGGCTGCCGGAGGGGCTGAAGCGGATCGGGGACGAGGCGTTTTCCTACAGCGGGCTGCAGGAGATCACATTGCCGGATGGGGCCGCGCTGGGCAGGAAAGCATTTGCGGGTTCTGAGCTGCGCGCGATCCGCATCCCCGGGAATGCGAAGCTGGGCGAGGCGGCATTCTGGTTCTGTCAGGAGCTTGAGGAGGCCGTGCTTGAGGAAGGGATCACCGGGCTTCCCGGCAAGATTTTTGCAAACTGCAGCAGACTGCAATCCGTACGCCTGCCGGCGTCGCTTCGGGTGATCGGAAGCTGCGCGCTGGACAGCAGGAGCTTAAAGAGGGTTGAGATCCCGGAACAAGTGCAGGAGATCGCATACGGCGCATTTTCCGGGAACACGGTCCTGTATGGGAAGGCGGGAACAGCGGCGGAACGCTATGCCGCGGAAAACGGCCTGCGGTTCGTGAATAATGCTTCGGCCGGCCGCGGATGAGAAGAAATCCATACTTGGGGCTGACTTGGTTATGAAGCGAAGAGAAGGGAAGAGAAGAGGCGGAAACGCAGCGTGAGCAGTCTGGACGA
This sequence comes from uncultured Lachnospiraceae bacterium, assembly GCA_947600145.1. GTDB lineage: Bacteria > Bacillota > Clostridia > Lachnospirales > Lachnospiraceae > UBA3402. Next base: position 28,425 of record CANQGA010000002.1, read on the forward strand.
GCGATATGATAAAATGACCGCGGCGGCCTGGATTCTGGGCCATGCGCGCGGTACCGGCGTGCCGGAACTTCCGGCTGCAGTCAGGGACAAAACGGCCGGTGAATGTTCGGGGGAGGAGATCGACCGGATTTTTGCCGCGGGGCAGGCGGCGGGTCTGAAGCTGTATCCGTTTAAGGCGGGCGTGCAGGTTCTGGCGCGCACACGCCGGACTATGGGCTTTCTGCGGTCCGTTCCCTTTGAGACGATGCTGGACGTGGGCAGCGGGCGCGGCGTATTCCTGATTCCGTTCATGAAGGAGTTTCCATGGGTGCGCGTGACGTCCCTCGACCTCCTTGAAAAGCGGGTGACATTCTTAAATGAGCTGGCGGACGGCGGCTTCGGACAGCTTCGCGCGCTGCAGAAGGACATCTGTGAGCAGCCGTTTGCGGACGGCAGCTTCGACGTGGTCACGATGCTGGAGGTGCTGGAACATATCCCGGATGCGGAGAGGGCGGTGAAGGCGGCCGTACGTATGGCGAAGCGGTATGTTGTCGTCACCGTTCCGTCGAAACCGGACGATAACCCGGAGCATATCCATCTGCTGACGAAGGAGAAGCTGACGCGGATGTTTTATGACGCGGGATGGACGCGGCTGCATTTTGACGGCGTGGAGGGACATCTGTTTCTGGTGGCGGCTGCGTGTTAAGCCGCGGTCTGCGGCTGCCGTGAATGAACGGTAAGAGGTGAGTGAAAATGAATCCGTTTGCGATACGCAAATACCCCCGGACGCCGCATCTTGAGGGCTCCCGCCTTCAGCCCGGTGACGAGGATCTGAGTCAGATTCCGTTTGAGGCGGTCCGCGGGAGACATCTGGTTGTCGAGGAGAAATGCGACGGCGCGAATTCCGCCATTTCCTTCGACGCAGACGGCGGGCTTCTGCTGCAGAGCCGCGGGCATTATCTGACGGGCGGGGAGCGGGAGCGCCATTACAGCCTGATGAAGCAGTGGGCCACGGTTCACCGTGACGCTTTTTATGAGCTTCTCGGGACACGGTATATCATGTACGGCGAATGGCTCTACGCGAAGCACACGGTATTCTACGACGCGCTGCCGCATTATTTCCTGGAATTCGATATTCTGGACCGTGAGACGGGGATTTTTCTGGACACGCCGACCAGACAGCGGATGCTTGCGGGCTTTCCGGCCGTGTCCGTTCCGGTGTTGGGCGAAGGCCGGTATGAAAGCAGAGAACAGCTGCTTAAACTTCTGGGGCAGTCCCGGTATGTGACCGGAAACCAGAGACAGAGCTTGTATGAGGCGGCCGTAAAGCTGGGTCTGGATCCGGAGAGAGCCTGCGCGGAGACGGAGCTTTCCGGGATGATGGAGGGGCTTTATATCAAGGTTGAAGAAGACGGGCAGGTGGCTGAGCGGATGAAATTCGTGCGGGCCGCTTTTTTGCAGTGCGTGGATTTCTCGGAGACCCACTGGCTCGATAAGCCGATTATTCCCAATCAGCTCGACGGCCCGGTGGAGCGGTTGTTCGCATGAGACGGGAGGCAGGCAGATGAAAGACGCGGCACCGGATTTTATCCGGGAATTTCAGGAATGTGTTCCGAACGGCCCGACGGATGAAATTGACTGGGACAGAATCGGGCGGCTGCTCGCCCCGGCCGGCTTTACGGCGATGAAAGAGACGCCGCAGAATCCGGTTTTCCATGGCGAGGGCGACGTATACAGGCATACGCAGCTGGTCTGCCGGAAACTGCTTTTAAATCCGGGATTTTTCGGGCTTTCCTCCGGACGGAGAACGGCGCTTTTTCTGGCTGCGCTTCTTCATGATATCGGGAAGACGAAGACGACCCGCTGTGAAGGCGGCGTCTGGACTTCTCCGAATCATTCTGCGGCCGGCAGCCGGATCGTAAGGACGTTTCTGTGGCGGGACTGCGCGCTTTGCGGGACACCCGGTGCTATGGCGTTTCGGGAGGCGGTCTGCGCGCTGGTCAGATACCACATGCTGCCTGTGCATCTGGCAGAGAAAGAGGATGCGAGACGCCGCGTCCGGGAAATAGCCTGTATCGGCGAGCTTGCTGCCGGATTTACGCCGGATCTTCTGCTTGTGCTTGCGGAAGCGGACGTGAAGGGCCGGATCGCCGGCGATACCGCGGATCTTCTGGAACGGGTGCAGCTGGCGGGAATTCTTGCGGAAGAGGCCGGTTGTTTGGACCAGCCGTACCGTTTCGGCGACGCGTTTACAAAACGCGCATATCTGTCCGGCCGGAATGTGGATCCGGATCAGAAACTCTTTGACGCGTCCTGGGGCGAGGTGGTCATGCTGTCCGGCCTTCCGGGTACCGGCAAGGATACCTGGATCCGGGAGAACCTGCCGGGAATGCCCGTTGTTTCTTTGGATGAGATCAGAAAAACAAGAGGGATCGGACCGGCGGACAATCAGGGCGAAGTCGTTTGGGCGGCGCAGGAAGCGGCTAAGGCGTATCTCCGGAAAAAGCAGCCGTTTGTCTGGAATGCCACCGATACCGGGAGGGATACCAGGCAGAAACTGGTAACCCTTTTTGAACGGTACGGCGCGCGGGTGCGGATCATTTATCTGGAAACCGGTTTGAACGAGCGTATCCGCCGGAACGCGGGCCGGCCGGAACCGGTTCCGGAGGCTGCGGTCGGGCGGATGCTGGAACGGACGGTTCCGCCCATGCCGGACGAGGCGCAGACGGTGGAGTGGGTTTGTGTGTAGGGGATGCGTGCGGAATCTGATTTTTCTGAGAATGACCGCGAAACCGTCCGGTGTAAGTATGAGTCCGCCCCAAAACGGGTATTCTAATCCTGCAAACGTGATGATGGCTGCCGCGGAAAAGCGAAATCTCCGGCGGAGATGAAGACAATTCCCGGGCGGCCTGTCATGAATCCATGCAGGAGGACTTTACCATGACGAAACTGGAATGCAGCGTAACAAACTGCCTGCACAACGCGGAGAACCGCTGCTGTAAGCAGGCGATCATCGTGGACGGAAGCGAGGCCAGGGAGAACTACGAGACCTGTTGCGGAAGCTTCGACCAGAGCGGCGACGGTTCCTTCAAAAACCTGTTCAAGACGCCGGAGAACCGTCTTGAGATCGACTGCGAGGCCGTCAACTGTGTCTATAACCGGGAGCGCCGCTGCGAGGCGGAACGGATCGGGATCGTGGGAGACGGGGCTTCTGAATCCGGCCAGACCGAGTGCGCCACCTTTCTGATGAGATAGGACGGCCGCGCGGAAGGCAGCCGGAAGCGCAGGCGTGGAAGGACCGTGGTGAGCGAAGCACAGCGCAGGGAGCCGGAGCGAGCGGTAAGCAGGATTATCGCCCGTTCCGGCATCCGGTACATTTCTGAAAAAAACAGTTGACATTTCTCTCCGGACATAGTATAGTTACAAAGGTTATGAAAATAACCGCACAGGAAAGCAGGTATCCACCTCACCTCGGCACGAGCAAGTGACCCTGGTTTATATCGATGAAGCGTGAGTCATTTTCATGCGATTCATTTGTCGGGCGGATAGTGTGTGCTATCTGCTTTTTGTTTTGCAAGATGCGTTTTCCGGAAAAGATTTTGGAGGTGAACAACAATTAGCGAGTTAATGATTAACGAACAGATCAGAGACAGGGAGATCCGTCTGATCGGTGAGAATGGGGAGCAGCTTGGAATCATGTCCCCCAGGGAAGCGCTGCAGCTGGCCCATGAGGCTGAGCTGGATCTGGTGAAGATCGCTCCCGGAGCGAAGCCGCCGGTCTGCAAGATCATCGATTACGGCAAGTACCGTTACGAGCAGGCCCGCAAGGAAAAGGAAGCGAAGAAGAAGCAGCGTATTATCGAAGTGAAAGAAGTGCGTCTGTCGCCGAATATCGATACCAACGACCTGAACACGAAGGTCGGCGCCGCCAGAAAGTTTCTGGAGAAGGGCGATAAGGTAAAGGTGACGCTGCGTTTCCGCGGCCGCGAGATGGCCCATATGGCACAGTCCAAACATATTCTGGACGATTTCGCTCAGGCTCTTTCCGACATCGCGATCATTGACAAGCCGTCCAAAGTGGAAGGAAGAAGCATGGTGATGTTTTTAACTGCAAAACGTTAGAATAGACAATACAAGGAGGAATCAGTTATGCCTAAAATGAAGACCAGCAGAGCAGCTGCAAAGCGATTCAAAGTGACCGGTACGGGTAAGTTAGTCAGGAACAAGGCCTACAAGTCCCACATCTTGACCAAGAAGTCCACCAAGAGAAAGAGAAATCTCAGAAAAGATATCGTGACCGATGAGACAAACGCAAAAGTAATGAAGAAGATTTTACCGTATTTATAAGATTTCTTGAGTTCAGAAGGAGGGAATATCGATGGCAAGAGTAAAAGGCGGATTAAACGCTAAGAAGAAACATAATAGAGTATTGAAACTGGCAAAGGGATACAGGGGCGCGCGTTCCAAGCAGTACCGCGTGGCCAAGCAGTCCGTGATGCGCGCTCTGGCAGCGTCCTATGCGGGCCGCAAGCAGAGAAAGAGAGACTTCAGAAGCCTGTGGATCGCCCGCATCAACGCGGCGGCGCGTCTGAACGGCCTGTCCTACAGCAAGTTCATCTACGGCCTTAAGCAGGCCGGCGTGGAGATGAACCGCAAGGTTCTGGCCGATATGGCGGTCAGCGACGCTGAGGGCTTCGCGAAGCTGGCGGAGCTGGCGAAGAGCAAGCTGGCGTAAGGCTTACGTGTGAATGATCAGACAACATATACAAGAAGAGCGTCACGGGCGCTCTTCCTGCATGGAAATACAGCGCGCGGGCAGGAGTGTCCGCGCGCTTTTTAGCAGTCTGTCCGGTCAGGCAGCCGCACAGCCGGAACAGGGCAAATACTGATTGACAGAGAATTTGGCTTGTGTGATAATGAAGTTAGATCAGTCAAAAGAGGAGGCGGAGTTATGCAGCCATTGGTGTGCGATATGTGCAGGGGAACGCTCGTCATGGATCCCAGCGGAGAATTTGCCGTGTGCGAATACTGCGGGATGAAATACACGAAGCAGCATGTGCAGCAGAAGATCCAGGCGGTCAGAGGCACCGTGGAGGTATTCCAGGGCGAGGCGGAGAAGGAGCGGATCCTGGCAAACGGAGAGACATTCTTAAAGCTGAAGGAGTGGGATAAGGCGCTGGAAGCGTTCAAATCGGTCACCGAACAGTATCCGGATGAGTATAGAGGCTGGTGGGGGTTAGTTCGGATCGCGTTCCTCTTTTATGGAGGGAGCAGGGATATTGTTATTAATGCAAGTGTCGGCAACTCGCTTGCCAATATGGATATAAATCTTGAACATGCGTATAGTTTGTGTCCGGATAAAGGGATTATCACAAGTTTTCTAAAGGAGTTTTTTAGTACATACGTTTTATGTGATGCTCCTTATGGCAGTGGGGTTTGCTATATTTCTGAGAATCTTTCATGTCAGGACAATTCCGGGATTATACTTCAGGATGAGACCTGTACTTTTCCGAAAGGGCTGCACTTTTTTACACTGAAGCTTCTGAATCCTAAGAGGATGGATTTGTGGAATAAATTGGGTTCTGAGGAAGTGATTGAGGCATGGAAAAATTACCGCGAAATGTATTTCAGGGGGTTCTGGGAAGGAGAGTTTCTATTACCATATAAGACAAGCAGGATAGTCTTTCCGGAAGCAGAGCAGGCTTTCGAATCGATCCGGCAGCAATTGAACAGTGATTTGGACATGCTTACTGAACTGATGTGCCTGTGTGGTGTTAGAGTGGAGAAGGCAGATAAGGGGGACAGAATCTATTATGATCATACAGCGATAACAGTGGGTACATTGCTGCCAAAAGTGATTGGTTTAAGAGCTGAGTCCAACGCTGGTGGATACTGGGATAGGAATTTACTGATCCTGAGCAAACCGGTCACAGAATATATAAATGAGATCAACACCCGCCGTCAGCTTCGCCAACAGGGCCGCTGCCCGTACTGCGGCGGCGAATTTAAGGGCTGGCTCACAAAGAAATGCTCCGTATGCGGGAGAGAGAAGGACTATTAGACTGAAAGAGGGCTGTTTCCCCAAAATTGGTCTCAGAATCAGTATCTCACCTAGGGCTATGGTAAATACGAGCAGGACGTCACTGGCGCCCTGCTCACATGGAAATAGAAAAGTCCGGGAACCTCAAATTTATGAGATTCCCGGGCTTCTTCTGCGGGAAATGGGACTTGAACCCACACGATCATACAATCACTAGATCCTTAGTCTAGCCTGTCTGCCAATTCCAGCATTCCCGCGAACTCTGATAGTATAGCATAGTTTTTCGGGAATGGCAACCGGTTTTTATAAATTTTTTCGCGCGCTCTGCGCGGGCGCGGCGGCAAGTTGACGATTGAAGCGCCGGGTGATTTGTGGTAAGATAGGGATGGTAAGGAGGGAGAAGCATGAACCGGGGAGTGAAATTACTGATCGCGGCGGTGATCGCCATTCTTCTGCTGGCCGGCACCGTGCTGGTCGTGGGGCAGTTTACGGCGAGGAAGGAGCCGGTGCTGTCCGGGGAGCCTGAGACTACGGTGCAGCTGACGACCGCGCCGGAACCGACGGCGGAGACGGAGCCTGAGACGACGACAGAGGCCGAGACGGAGCCGGAGACAGAACCCTATGTATCTCCGATCGATTTTGATGCCCTCCGTGAGAAGAATCCGGATGTGATCGGCTGGATCCGCATCGAAGACACAAACATCGATTATCCGATCCTCTATTCCGGAGACAATGATTACTACCTGCACCATGATATCGACGGCAATGAGACCGTGGCCGGATCCATTTTCCTGGATCTGGAGGATAAAACGGATATGACGAGTCCGCACAATGTGATCTACGGCCATCGGATGCGGGACGGCAGCATGTTCAAAGATGTGATCCGGTTCCGGGAAGAGCAGTTTTTCAGGGATCATCCGTACTATATGATCTATCTGCCGGACCGGGAGATCCGCCTGAAGGTCATCTCCTGTTACTATTCGGCCAACAGCTATCAGCTGAGGCGGATGTATTTTCCGACCCAGCGTGCTTTTGATAAATATGTGGAACGCTGTCTGGAGAAATGTCCTTATGCGGCGGAGGTGGAGTACCCGGTGAAGTCTCTGTTCACGCTGATCACCTGCAGCTATGAGGTGGACGACGCCCGCACGGTGCTTCTTGCTGTGGAGGTAGACCGGGACGGCGATCAGATCCTCGCGGAGGAGAGACAGGAAACGGAGAAGGGGCAGAATGCGGAGGACGAATAGGCTGCGGACGGCCCGGAAAAGCCGCGGACCGTCCGCGGATCAGGCCCGAAAAAAGTTTTAAAAAAGTGTTGACAGACAGGGGAAAGTGGGTTATAATCTCAATTGTTCGTGCAGAAGTGGCGGAATTGGCAGACGCGCACGGTTCAGGTCCGTGTGGTAGCAATACCTTGTGGGTTCGACTCCCATCTTCTGCACTCAGAAAAGTCCGGTTGAGACCGGACTTTTTTTGTGCTGCGTTTCATGTTGTGTTTTTGCGGCCGCCCTTCGGCGCGCTGCGGGTCAGCGGTGTTTCAGAGGCAATCCGGACTTCAGCCGGCTGAACAGATGCAGATAGAGGAACAAAAGCACCGACGTCACGGTCCATGTCAGCGGATAGCTGAAGATGATGGTGCGCATCTCCCGGCGGACAGGGACCGCGGTCAGGATCCAGACGACGCGGAGGGCGCAGATCCCGAGCATCGAGAAGACCATGGGGATCCACACGTCGCCGACGCCGCGCAGGGCGCCGGAGTAGATCTCGACGATCAGATAGGTGATATAGGTGGGCACCAGAAACCGCATGATGCCGACGCCGATCTGAAGTACCGTTTCGTCGGTGGTGAAGATGCCGAGAACCGGCGCGGCAAACGAGTAGAGGACCGTGGACAGAAGTACCGTTGCGGCAGCCGCCATGGCGAGACAGGTGTTCATGGCCTTGCCGATTCGGTCCTTTCTGCCGGCGCCGAAATTCTGGCCTACAAAGGTGGTAATGGAGATGCCGAAGGCGCTGACGGTCATCCAGAAGAGGGCGTCCACCTTGCTGTAAGCGGTCCAGGCCGCCACGGTGTCGGTGCCTAAACTGTTGACGCTGGACTGGATCAGGACATTGGAGATCGAGTACATCATGGACTGGATCCCGGCAGGAAGGCCGATGCGGATGATGCGGCGAAGCATCCGCCGGTCCAGGCCGATCTTTAAGAGCGTCAGCCGGTACATTTCCCCGGTGTGCGTGAGGACGGCGGTGACCAGGACAGCGCTGACTGCCTGGGACGCGATGGTGGCGAGCGCGGCGCCGGCTACGCCCATTTTCAGGACGACGACAAACAGCAGATCCAGCACGATGTTGGTCAGGCAGCAGGCAATCAGAAAGTACAGCGGACGCCGGGAATCGCCTGCGGCCCGAAGTACGGCGGAGCCGATATTGTAGATCAGGTTGGGGATCATTCCGAGAAAATAGATCCGCATGTACAGGACGGAATATTCCATGATGTCATCGGGCGTGCCCATGGCTGTCAGGGCGAAGGGCGTTATGATCAGGCCCGTCACGGTCAGAAACGCGCCGGCGGCCAGCGCGAAGGCCGCCGAGGTGTGGACCGCGTAGCCGACCATATCGCTGCGCCCGGCTCCGTAGTACTGGGAAATGATGACTGTCGCGCCGGAGGAAATGCCCACGAAAAAGCCCACCAGCAGGTTGATGATATTGCCGGTAGGCCCTCCGACCGATGCCAGGGCTTCTTTGCCTACGAACTGTCCTACCACGATGGCGTCCACCGTGTTGTACAGCTGCTGAAAGAAGGTTCCGAACAGGATCGGAAAGAAAAACAGCAGAAGCTGTTTCCAGATCACGCCTTCCGTGATCCGGTTGACCGTTTTCTGTCCGGATGCTGCGGCCACCTTCTCATTGACCGTTTCCCGGCCTTCCGCGGCCGCTTTCTCATTGACCGTTTCCCGGCTTTCCGCGGCTGCGTTCCCGTTGGCAGATCTCTGACCGGCGGCGTCTCCGGCGGTTTTCTCGCGCGACAGTTTCATAACAGAATTCCTTCGTTGGTAAAGCGTATGTAAATAGATGCGATGTCACTATAACATAACCGGCGGGTGAATACAAGGGCCGGATTCTTACATTTTCGCGCGGTTCCCGCACTGTCTCAGCGGATCCGCGCTTTCTCCACCGCCGTCTCGATGGCGTTTAGCACGGCCTGTGAGGTGTAGCGGGTCTCCATGGAGTAGGAGAGGTCTTCTAAGGACTGGCTCATCAGGATCTGCGATGCCAGATCGTCCATGACCGGCTGCATCAGCGGGTACATCGTAGTGATGGAGTCGTCCAGGGATACGAAGGAGATGGAATTGATCCGTTCCGCGTCCACGGCGACCTCCACGTTTACATTCTGATTTCCCACGGTCAGCGGGGCAGTGTAGACGCCGGGCACATAGGCGGCGGAACCGGAAGGAACGGCGGCGTCGCGGTTAGGGCGGAACATGATCAGAAGCAGTGTAACCAGCAGTATGGCAAAGCCGATGAAAATGGCTGTGTAGATGATCTCCTTCATTTTTAATACCACGATTTTGGTCTTGGAGCTCATGGCTGGCCCTCCGTTGAGATGGATTTGATACAATGTATTAGGCGCTCCGGGAAAATATGCTGGAACTGCGGCCGGGATTGTAGTATACTGTAAGCTGAAAGCAGCGCGGAATAAAGCCGCCCCAGGAAGAATCTGCAGGAGGAGACGCATGTCGCTTAAGTTTATCATCGGAAGCTCCGGTTCCGGCAAAACATACCGGCTTTACCGGGATCTGATCGACCGGTCCGTCAGGGAACCCCGGTCTTCTTTTATTGCCGTCGTCCCGGAACAGTTCACGATGCAGACGCAGAGGCAGATCGTGGCCATGCATCCGGATCACGGCACCATGAATATCGATATCGTCAGCTTCAACCGCCTGGCCTACCGGGTGTTTGAGGAGCTGGCGGTGGAGAACCCGGCGGTGTTGGACGATATGGGCAAATCCATGGTCCTCAGGAAGGTGGCGGCGGATCAGAGACGGAATCTGAAGCTGTACGGCGGTCATCTGAACCAGACCGGATTCATCAACCAGCTGAAATCCATGCTGTCGGAGCTCTGTCAGTACGGCATCGGGCCGGAAGATCTGCGGATGGCCGCGCAGGAGGCGGAGAGCGCCCTGCTTCAGGCCAAATGCGGGGATCTGGAGACGATTTACCGGGCGTTTCAGAAGGAGATCGAGGACCGGTTTATCACGGCCGAGGAGATCCTGGGCGTTCTGTGCAGGGTGCTGCCCCGGTCGGAGCTGATTAAACGGAGCGTGATCACGCTGGACGGGTACACGGGCTTTACGCCGGTCCAGTACCGTGTTCTTGAGCTTCTGATGACCTGCGCGAAGCAGGTGACCGTCACGGTCAGCATGGATCCGGCGGCCGGTCCGTACCGGCGCGGGAAGTATCAGAATCTGTTCTATATGGGAAAGGAGATCGTCGGGAATCTGACGGATCTGGCGGCGAAGCACGGCGTAGAGCGGGATGAGGACGAGCTTCTGACGGAGAAAGGCCCGGGCAGGTTTGTCCGGAGTCCGTCGCTTGCCTATATTGAAAAGCATTTGTACCGGTATGACGGCGCAGCGGACTGGGAGCCGCGCGAGGTGGAGATCCGGCAGGCGGCGTCTCCGGCGGCGGAAGTGGCGGCGGCGGCGGCCGGGATCCGGACCCTTGTGCAGAAAGAAGGAGTCCGCTATCGGGAGATCGCCGTGATTACCGGGGATCTGGCCGGTTACCGCAACGAGATCGTCAACCGCTTTCAGACGGAGGGAATTCCGTTTTTCATGGATAACAAGAAAAGCATCCTGGAGAACGCGATGGTAGAATTCATCCGCGCGGGACTGGAGACGGTGCGGCGGGATTTTGATTATGAAAGCGTATTCCGGTATCTGAAGACCGGCCTGGTGACGGAGAAGGAAGAAGAACTGGACCGGCTGGAGAATTACTGCGCGGCGCTCGGTATCCGGGGATTTGGGCGGTGGAATGAGACGTGGGAGTACACGTACCGGGGAGCGGGAGGCCTGAACCTGGATCAGCTGAACGCGTTCCGGGAGGAGGTCCTGGCGCCGCTTTCGGCGCTCCGCGGGGCCATGCGGAGGGACGACCGCACTGTGAGTACGATGAATGAAGCGGTGCTTCAGTGGCTTGAGGCGTGCGGCGTGCGGGAAAAGCTTGAGCGGTACCGGATGATTTTTGAGGAAAAGGGGCTGTACAGCCTGGCGAAGGAGTACGAACAGGTCTATGCCCTGGTGGAGGAGCTTTTCGGGCGTCTGAGCGCGCTTCTGGGCGTCGAGAAGCTGAGCCTGAAAGAATATGCGGAGATTCTGGACGCCGGATTTTCGGAGATCCGGGTGGGCGTGATCCCGGCGACAGCGGACCGGGTGGTGGTCGGCGACATTACAAGGACCCGTCTGGATCAGATCCGGGTGCTGTTCTTTCTCGGCGTCAACGAAGGCGTGGTGCCGTCCAGGAAGGATGCGCAGAGCCTCCTGACGGACTCGGACCGGGAGGTGTTTCAGCGCCTGAACATTCGGCTGGCGCCGACGTCGAAGGAAGACAGCTTCACCCAGCGGTATTATCTGTATCTGATGATGACGAAGCCGTCGGAGCGGCTGGTCGTGTCCTATTCGCTTCTGGACGCGGCGGGAAAGAGCCGCAGGCCCTCCGGCCTGATCGGGGAGCTTGAGCGGATGTTCCCGCGTCTCGCCGTACGCGAGGCGCGGGATGCGTCGGGAGAGATCGTGTCGAAGGCTGACGCGAAGGAGCGGCTGACTATGGGGCTCAGGGAATACGCCGCGGACGGACACGCGCGCATGGCAGAGGGGTCCGGCGGACCGGGCGGGGAAGGGCCGGCGGGCGACGGAGAATTCTTTGCGCTGTACCGCTGGTTTGCGTCGAATCCGGAATACGCGGAGATGGTGAAGAACCTGACGGACGCCGCGTTTTATTCCTATGAGAAGCGGGGGATCAGCAAGGCTGCGGCCAGGGCCCTTTACGGCAGGGTGATGGAAGGAAGCGTGACGAGGCTGGAGCAGTACGCGGCCTGCGCTTTTGCCCATTTCCTGAATTACGGGCTTGAGCTGGCGGAGCGGCAGGCATACCAGATCGCCGCCGTGGATCTGGGCAATCTGTTCCACAGTTCCATTGACCTGTGTTTTAAGGAAATGGACGCGCGGAAGATCAGGGCAGCTCAGCTGGGAGAGGAGCAGCGGAAGGAGCTGGTCAGGGAATGCGTTGAGAAGGTGACGCGGGAGTACGGCAATACGATCCTGGCAAGCTCCGCCCGCAATCAGTACCTGGCGGCCCGGATCGAACGGATGACGGAGAGGACGATCTGGGCGCTGACCGAGCAGCTGCGCAGGGGAGATTTTGAACCGGCCGGGTACGAGGTGTCATTTTCCGCGGCCGACGATCTGAAGGCCGTGAGGATCCGGCTGTCGGAGGAGGAGGCGCTTCATCTGAAGGGCCGTGTCGACCGCCTGGATCTGTGCGAGGACGGGCAGAAGGTGTACGTGAAGATCATCGATTATAAATCCGGCGGGACCCAGTTTGATCTGGCGGCGGTGTATTACGGGCTGCAGCTGCAGCTGGTAGTCTATATGGACGCTGTGACGGAGCTGGAACAGCGCCGCCATCCGGGGAAGGACGTAGTGCCTGCAGGGATCTTCTACTATAATATCAAGGATCCGGTCATAGAGCGGCAGACCGGGCAGACGGCGGAGGATGTGGACGCGGAGATCCTCAGGCAGCTTCGTATGAACGGGCTGGTCAACAGCGATCTGGAGGCCATCCGCCATCTGGACGGCCGGATCAGTCAGAAATCGGACGTGATCCCCGTGGCGATGAAGGACGGTCTGATCCAGGAAAGCCAGTCGTCGGTGGCGGACAGGAGCCGGTTTGAGGTGCTTAGGCGGTACGTCCGAAGGCAGCTTGAGAAAGACGGCCGCGAGATCCTTGACGGGCGGGTCGCCGCGGAGCCGCATAAGAGCGGCAGCCGTTCAGCCTGTGATTACTGTCCTTACCACAGCGTGTGCGGGTTTGACACGAGGATCGCCGGATACCGTTACCGGAGGTTCGCGCCGGCAGACGCGCAGCAGGTGTGGGAGGAGATGGAGAAAGCATGCGGCGCGGAAGGGGGCAAAACAGATGCGGTGGACTGAGGAACAGCAGAAGGTCATTGAGACCAGGGGCTGCAATCTGCTGGTCTCGGCGGCGGCCGGGAGCGGCAAGACCGCGGTATTGGTGGAGCGGATCATCCGCCTGATCAGCGAGGGATCCCGCCCGCTCGATATCGACAGGCTTCTGGTGATGACATTTACAAACGCGGCCGCGGCGGAGATGCGGGAGCGGATCGCCCTGGCGGTCGAGCGGAAGCTTTCCGAACAGCCGGACAACGAGCATCTGCAGGCGCAGGCGGCTCTGGCGCCCTATGCCCAGATCACGACGATCGACAGCTTCTGCCTGAACCTGATCCGGGATCATTTTAATCTTCTTGATATCGATCCGGCTTTCCGGGTCGGCGATGAGGGGGAATTAAAGCTTCTGAAGGCGGATGTGATGGAGGCGATGCTGGAGGATTATTACGCCGCGGGGGATCCGGCGTTTGAGCGGTTTGTGGATACCTATGCTTACGGAAAATCTGACAGCGGCATTGAAGATTACATTATGCAGGTGTATACGTTTGCCCAGAGCAATCCGTTCCCGGGACAGTGGATCGCCGGCTGCCGCGCGGAGATGGAACGGGCGGAGGCCGGAAGCCTCCGGGATACGGAATGGATGCGTTTCCTGATGACGGACGCGGCAAGGCAGCTTGCGAAGATGGCGCGGCAGTACGAGGACGCCGCTGAGATCTGCCGGGAGCCGGACGGGCCGGAGGGGTATCTGCCGACGGTCACGGAGGAGCTTCGGATGATCCGCGCGCTGGCGGCGGCAAAAGAGTACGACGAGCTCTGCGAGGGGCTTCGGAACGCGGCGTTCGGCCGCCTTAAGGCGGTGCGCGGCGACCAGGTCGACCCGGTGAAAAAGGAGCTGGTAAGCGAGTGCCGGAACCGGATCAAGAAAGCGGTCGGCAGCCTGAAGGATGCCTATGGGGTCCAGACGGAGAAGGAAGCCGCCGCGGACCTCGCGTCGACGCGGGAGGTAACGCGAAAGCTTCTGGAGCTGACGGAGGAGTTCGACCGCCGGTATCAGGAGGCAAAAAAGGATAAGAACCTGGTGGATTTCAACGATCTGGAGCATTACGCGCTTCAGATCCTGGTGGAGAAAGCGGATGGAGCCGAAATCCGCTGCACGGAGACGGCAGATCAGCTGAGCCGCCGCTACGCGGAGATCCTGGTGGATGAGTATCAGGACAGCAACTATGTGCAGGAGGCGCTGATCAGGGCGCTGTCCGGGGAGCGGTTCGGCCGCCCGAACGTATTTATGGTGGGCGACGTCAAGCAGAGCATCTACAAGTTCCGTCTGGCCCGCCCGGAGCTGTTCATGGAGAAATATGAGACCTACGCGGAAGAAGGGCCGTGCCGCAAGATCGAGCTGCACAAAAACTTCCGCAGCCGCGATACCGTGCTTGAGAGCGTCAACCGGCTTTTCTGCCAGATCATGACGAAGAATCTGGGAAATGTGGACTATACGGAGAAGGCGGCCCTGTATCCGGGGGTGGTGTTTGCCGGGGGAGAGCGCTGCGGGACGCCCACGGAGCTGCTTCTTCTGGACACCGGAAAGGAGTCCATGGGGGCGCTGGACGAGGAGACGGCGGACTATACGGCGAGGGAGCTGGAGGCGAAGATGATCGCGCGGCGGATGCGGGAGCTTACAGATCCGCGGGACGGACTTATGGTGTGGGATAAAGAGAAGGAGGCTTACCGGCCGGCCGGATATGGGGACATGGTGATCCTTCTGCGGAGCATGGAGGGCTGGAGCGAGACCGTCCTGCAGGTGCTGACCAGGGAAGGGATCCCTGCGTATGCCGAGACCGGCACGGGATATTTTAACACCATCGAGGTGGAGACGGTGCTGGCCCTGCTGGCCGTGATCGACAATCCGATCCAGGATATTCCGCTGGCGGCGGTGCTTCATTCCCCCATCGTCGGGCTGAGCGAGGAAGAGCTGGCCTGGATGACGGCCGCATATAAGAACGCGGCGGAACACAGGCAGGACCGCGGGATCTACGGGGCGTTCCGGTATCTGACGGAGACGGCGGAAGAAGGCGCGGCCCCCAGGCTTCGCAGATTTGCCCGTATGCTCGCGGAGTTCAGGAGCCAGGCCTCATATCTGCCGATCCATGAGCTGATCTATCAGGTCTACGAGCAGACGGGCTACTATGATTATGTATCGGCAATGCCTGCCGGCCAGACCCGCCGGGCCAACCTGGATATGCTGATCGAGAAGGCATCGGCCTTCGAGCGGACCAGCTACAAGGGCCTGTTCCAGTTCATCCGCTACATCACGCAGCTTAAGAAGTATGAGACGGATTTCGGGGAAGCGTCCGCCGGACAGTATGAGAATATGGTTCGGGTGATGAGCATCCACAAGAGCAAGGGACTGGAATTTCCGGTCGTTTTTCTCGCGGGGCTCGGAAAGCAGTTTAACAGGCAGGATGTGCGCGGCAGGCTGCTCATCGATTCAGACCTGGGGATCGCCGCCGATTACCTGGACCTTACGCTCCGCGTAAAGAGCCCGACGCTTAAGAAAAACGTTCTGAAGCGGAAGATGGAGCTGGATAACCTGGGCGAGGAGCTGCGGGTGCTCTATGTGGCTATGACCAGGGCGAAGGAGAAACTGATCATGACCGGCGCGGACCGGTCCCTGGCGAAGAAGCTTGAAAAATGGAAAAATGTAAGGTGGGGAAACGGCAGTCCGTCCGGAAGGCCCGCGCAGATCCCCTATACAGTCCTTTCAACGGCAGGATCCTTTCTCGACTGGGTGCTGATGTCCCATCCGGGGCAGGAAAACGGCATCCTGGTCACGCAGATCACGGTCGGGACGCTTATGGGGGAAGAGACTGCCCGGCAGATAAAAAAGAGGATCGGGAAAGAGGAGCTGCTCCGGCAGGCGTCAGCCGCCGGCGGCTCTGTGACGGAGCAGCTGGACCGCTGCTTTGGTTACCGCTATGCCCATGAGGCCGATGTCAGTCTTCATACGAAGATGACGGTTTCCGAACTGAAAAAACTCGGCCAGGAGATCGATGATTTTACAGGGCTTATCCAGGCGGCCCCGGCGGATTACCTGACGGATTGCCAGGGCGGCGCTGAAGAGGCTGCGGGGGATTACCCGGACGGTTATCAGGGCGGCGCCGAAAGGGCCGCGGCGGAAGGGGAGCGACAAGCCCACGATAAGGCCGCGGCGGATATCCGGGCTGCCATGGAGAAGGCCGCCCGCCGCGGGACTGCCTGCCACCGGGTGCTGGAGCTTCTGGATTTTTCCGACGCGGGAACGGTGGGGGATGTGGAGCGCCAGATCCGGGAGATGGAAAAGCAGGGCCGCATAAGCGAAAATGCCGCCGGCCTGGTGCGTCCTTATCCGATATGGAGGTTCGCCTCGTCGCCGCTTGGGAAGCGCGTACGCCGCGCGCAGGAGACCGGGCGGCTCCGGCGGGAGCAGCAGTTTGTTCTCGGACTCCCTGCCCGGGAGATGGGACTTGCCGACTCGGACGAGCCGGTGCTCATTCAGGGCATCATCGACGCCTGGCTGGAAGAGGACGACGGCCTTGTGCTTTTGGACTATAAGACGGACCGGATCGGACAGGGGCAGGAGGATGTGCTTGCGAAGCGTTACAGGGTCCAGCTGGATTATTATCAGCGGGCGCTGGAGCAGATGATGAAGAAGAAGGTCAAAGAACGGTACATTTACTCGCTGCACCTTATGGAGGTCATAACGGTGTAGCCGCGGGAAAGCGCTTCTGTTCGGGATATTTCCGCGATCTTCTGTGGGGTCATACGGTGCGGCCGCGGGAAAGCGCGGCAGACAGAATATCACATCACCGCGCGGGCGGCCGGAAGGCACGGCGGCGCAGAAAGGCGGATTTTGGTCGTATGTTTTTTATCATGGGAATCAATCAGGGAATGAAAGAACTGGCGTACAACGCCTCGCTGTTTATCTGCGGCCGCTGCGGCCGTTATGGGCGCTACCATGTCTTTATGACCTATACGTATCTGTCGCTGTTTTTCATTCCTGTATTCAAGTGGGGGAAACGCTATTACGCGAAGACCAGCTGCTGCGGCACCGTCTATGAACTGCCGCAGGATGCGGGCCGCCGTCTCGCCCGCGGTGAGGATCTGACGCTTACGCCGGACATGCTGACTGTCGTGTCGTCCGGAAAGGGAGGATCCGGTTATGACGTCAGCTCCGCGAAGCGCTGCGCAAACTGCGGCTACGAGACGACGGAAGATTTTGAATACTGCCCGAAATGCGGACAGAGATTTACACATTAAACCGAAACAGGATCACGTCCCCGTCCTGCACCACGTAGTCCTTGCCTTCCAGCCGCACCAGGCCTTTGTCGCGGGCGGCCGCGTAGGCGCCGCAGTCCAGCAGGTCTTTATAGTTGACTACCTCGGCGCGGATGAAGCCCCGCTCGAAGTCGGAATGGATCTTGCCGGCGGCCTGGGGCGCTTTGGTTCCTTTTTTGATGGTCCAGGCGCGGGTCTCGTCTTCGCCGGAGGTCAAAAAGCTTAAAAGGCCCAGAAGGTCGTAGCTGGCCGCGATCAGCTTCTCGAGGCCGGATTCCTTAAGCCCCAGATCTTCCAGGAACATGGCTTTCTCGTCGTCGTCCAGCTCCGCGATCTCCTCCTCGATCTGGGCGCAGATCACGAATACCTGCGAACCGGTCTCTTCGGCGAACCTGCGGACTTTCTGAACATGGGGATTGGAAGCGCCGTCGTCGGCCAGATCGTCTTCCCCCACATTGGCGGCGAAGATCACCGGCTTGCCGGTGAGCAGGTTCAGGCCGTTTAAGACCGCCAGCTGGTCCTCGTCGTCGCAGACATACGTGCGCGCGGCCTTCCCGTCTTCCAGATGCGCCTTCAGCGCTTTCAGAAGTTCCACTTCTTTTACGAGAGATTTGTCGTTGAACGCGCTCTTGGCGGTCTTGGAAAGGCGCCGCTCCAGGACTTCCAGGTCGGCGAAGATCAGTTCCAGGTCGATGGTCTCGATGTCCCGCATGGGATCCACGCTGCCGTCCACATGGATCACATTGCTGTCCTCAAAGCAGCGGACCACATGGACGATGGCGTCCACCTCGCGGATATGGGAGAGAAACTGGTTGCCCAGCCCCTCGCCTTTCGACGCCCCCTTCACCAGACCGGCGATATCCACGAACTCGATGACGGCCGGCGTCACCTTCCTGGAGTGGTACAGATCGCCCAGAAGCTTCAGCCTCTCGTCCGGGACCGCAACCACACCCACGTTGGGATCGATGGTGCAGAACGGATAGTTGGCGGATTCCGCCCCCGCTTTCGTCAGTGAATTAAATAATGTGCTCTTGCCTACATTCGGCAGGCCTACGATGCCTAATTTCATAGAAGATAACCTCTTTCCGCAGTTGTAGAATGATCGCGGCGCGCAGTTTGGTCCCACTGACCTGCGCTGTCTGCGCCTCATTGTCTACGTGGAGTATATCACACCCCGGAAAGAAATGAAAGTCCATTTTCTCCGAATATGGGCGGCAGCTGCGCGAAGGCGCGTCTGTCGAAGTCTGCCGCAAAGTGTCGGTCGAATGGGATTGCTTTTTTGGGTATTTAGCGGTAAAATGGAGAAAACCAGTGAGAAGGGATATAAGTGAGTATGATTCCGGCAACAGATCTCAGCTTCGTTCATTTGGGCATTGCAATCGAGCACCTCAGAAGCGGCATTTCGATCTTCGGGTTCCGAATCGCGTTTTACGGCATCATCATCGGCATCGGCATGATAGCGGGAATTCTGGTCGTCCGCTCGGACGCCGCAAGGAGAGGGCAGGATCCGGATCTGTATCTTGATTTCGCTCTTTACGCGATCATATTTTCCATTATCGGCGCAAGAATCTATTATGTAGTTTTCGACTGGGACAATTACAGGGACGATCTGATCCAGGTCTTTAACATCCGCGCGGGCGGACTTGCCATCTACGGAGGCGTTATCGCCGGCACACTGACGCTGGTCTGGTTCGTGAAGACCAGAAAGATGTCGTTTCTGTCCATGGGGGACACATCTGTGCTCGGACTGATCACCGGACAGATCATCGGACGGTGGGGGAATTTCTTTAACTGCGAGGCGTTCGGCGGATATACGGACAGCCTTTTTGCGATGCGCATCCGCCGGGCGCTGGTGAATGAGAGCATGATCTCGCAGGAGCTTTTGGACCATCTGATCGTGGAAAACGGGATCGAGTATATCCAGGTGCATCCCACCTTTCTCTATGAGTCCGTGTGGAATCTGGGGGTCCTGCTGTTTATGCTCTGGTATCGGAAGAGAAAACGCTTTGACGGGGAGATGATCTGTATCTATCTGATGGGCTATGGTCTGGGACGGGCGTGGATTGAAGGTCTGCGGACGGATCAGTTGAAATTCTTTGCGACTGGGATCCCTGTGTCGCAGGCATTATCCATGGCGCTGGTCGTGGTCGCGGCGGCAGGCCTGGCTGCGGGCAGCTGGAGAAGGAAGAAAAGACTGGCAGAAGGAGGACTATAATGGACAAACGAAACAGAGAAGAACTGATACAGCTCATCGAGGCGGCCCGCCGGAAACTGAATCAAAGCATCGATGAGAAGCGGAGGTACGAGGAAATCTACCAGGACAGCGTCCGATTGGACAAGCTGATCGAACAATATATTGTAGCCGGATTTTGATAGATACCACATTTTGAGGCAATTGCGAGAAACCACGCAATTGCTTCATTTTTTTTGATTTTTTTTTAAATTTTCCTTGCGTTTTTCTCAATCTTGTACTAGAATAAATAATACCAAGTGGGAGAAAGTGGTACTTTGTAGGAGATAGTGGTAAAAAGTGGTGATTTAATCACCGGGAAATGTTCAGGAGACGGCAATGGGATTCATAGGCGAGTACAACCATACGGTTGATGCAAAAGGCAGAGTGATCGTCCCATCCAAGTTCCGAGAGATACTGGGCGATGAGTTCATTGTCACGAAGGGCTTGGATCACTGCCTCTGCGCCTATGAGAGTACAGAGTGGGAGAAATTCGAACAGAAGCTTGCCAATCTGCCTACGAATTCCCGCGACAACCGTCAGCTCACCCGTTTCTTCCTGTCAGGGGCCGCCTCCTGCGAGGTGGACAAGCAGGGAAGGATCCTGCTCCCCTCCGTTCTCAGGACGTTTGCCCAGATCGAGAAGGACGCCGTGCTGGTAGGCAACGGCAACCGCGTCGAGATCTGGAGCAGGGAGAGATGGACCGAGGCGAACAACTACGATGATATCGAGGATATCGCCGAAGGGCTGGAAGGATTCAGCATATGATGTTTCAGCACAAGTCCGTACTCCTTCATGAGACCATAGACAGTCTCCTGGTAAAGCCGGACGGGATCTATGTGGACGGCACGCTGGGAGGCGGAGGACACGCGGAGGAGCTTTTAAGCCGGCTGGGGCCGGAAGGAAGGCTCATCGGCATCGACCAGGACGAGGACGCCGTCGCGGCGGCGGGAGAGCGGCTCGCGCCGTACGCGGACCGGGTCACGATCGTCCGCAGCAATTACAGGGAACTGGAGCAGGTGCTTGACCGGCTGGGGATCGGCCGGGTGAACGGGATCTATCTGGACCTGGGAGTGTCCTCCTTTCAGTTCGACGACGCCGGACGCGGATTCTCCTACCGGGAGGACGCGCCGCTGGATATGCGGATGGACAGGCGTCAGGCGCTGACGGCGGCAGATCTTGTGAGGGACTGCAGCGAGGAGGAACTGGCGAGGATCCTGTGGGAATACGGCGAGGAGAAGTTTTCCAGACAGATC
This sequence comes from uncultured Lachnospiraceae bacterium, assembly GCA_947600145.1. Classification (GTDB taxonomy): domain Bacteria; phylum Bacillota; class Clostridia; order Lachnospirales; family Lachnospiraceae; genus UBA3402. The sequence goes on from CANQGA010000002.1 coordinate 49,428, forward strand.
GCCAGACAGATCGTGAAGCGCCGCGGGGAGCAGCCGATCGAGACGACCGGACAGCTGGCGGAGATCGTGAAGGAAGCGGTTCCGCTAAAGTTCAGGGCTGTCGGAGGGCATCCGGCCAGGCAGACATTTCAGGCGCTCCGCATCGAAGTAAACCGGGAGCTGGAGGTTCTGGAGCAGTCCCTTGACGGAATGATCGGGCGGCTTATGCCCGGAGGAAGGCTTGCGGTCATCACCTTCCATTCGCTGGAAGACCGGATCGTGAAGCAGAAGTTTAAAGAGAATGAGAACCCCTGCATCTGCCCGCCGGATTTTCCGGTGTGCGTGTGCGGAAGAAAAAGCAGAGGAAAGGTCATAACCCGCAGGCCGGTTACGCCGACCGCGGAAGAGATAGAAGACAACAACCGGTGCAGAAGCGCGAAACTGAGAGTATTCGAAGCGGTCTGACCGAGTGGAAAGGAGACCGATATGGCAGCCACGAAAGCAGCGCAGGCGAGACGGGCAGAAAGACAGATGAGACGGCCGTCGGGAGAAGAGCAGTATATTCATGGCAATACCGTGAGGAAGCTGGCGCCTGTGGAGGAGCCTGTAAGGAGGCCGGAACGGGAACCGCAGCACAGGGAACATCATCATGTGGATCATAACACCGTCCGCAGGAACCAGGAGAGGGCCCTTCAGGTCGATCTGCCGTATCTGCTCCTGCTGGTTGCCGCGTCCTGCTGTACGCTGTATCTGTGCGTTACCTATCTGCATCTGCAGTCTGACATGAGCGCGCGGATGGACCATATCAAGGTCCTGGAGCAGGAGATCGAGTCGCTGAAGTCTGAGAATGACGCGCTTGAGACCAGGATCAATACAAGCATCGATCTGGATTATGTATATCGGGTAGCCACCGAGGATCTGGGCATGGTCTATGCCGGCAAGGATCAGGTACTTCTGTACAATAAGACGGAAAGTGAGTATGTAAGGCAAAATGAAGACATCCCGCAGCGATAGGGAGAACGCGGCCCATCGTCCCCCGAAGAAGAAAATCCTTAAACGATATATGCAGGAAAAGCTGGCAGTCACGGTAGTCGTGATCATGCTGGCTTTACTTGCGCTTAGCGGAGTGCTCTATCATATCGTGGATACGAACAATGAGGACTACACCAGGGTGGTTCTGACCCAGCGTTCCAACTATGACAGCAGGACCATTCCCTACCGCCGCGGCGATATTGTCGACCGCAACGGAACGTATCTGGCTATCAGCGACAAGGTCTATAACGTGATCATTGACGCTACCCAGATCTACGCCAAGGAGGAGCGGTATCTGAATCCCACGGTGGACGCCCTGGTCCAGTGCTTCGGCTACGACCGCGCCGAGCTTATGGAGACGCTGAACAGCCAGAAGACATCCCCTTATATCCGCTATGAACGCCGGGTATCCCATGAAAAGAAGGAAGCGTTCGAGACGCTGAAGCAGCAGATCAACGACGCCAACAGCAGGACGGACAAGGACGATCCGCACCATGACGAGCGGGTCTACGGCGTCTGGTTTGAGGAGGAATACAAACGGATCTACCCGTACAATTCCCTGGCCTGCAATGTGATCGGTTTTGCCAGCGGCGACGGCACCACCGGGAGCGGCGGGATCGAGCAGTATTATAACGACATGCTCATCGGCAACAACGGCCGGGAATACGGATATCTGAACGACGAGTCCAACAAGGAGATCGTGATCAAACCCGCCCGGAACGGATATAAAGTGGTGTCGACCATCGACGTGAACGTGCAGACGATGGTGGAGAACCGCATTGCCCAGTGGCAGGCGGAGACAGGCAGCGACCATATCGGCATTATCGTCATGGATCCGCGGAACGGAGAGATCCTTGCCATGGCCGATGAGAAGAATTACGATCTGAATAATCCCCGGGATCTGAGCGGCGCCTATACCGAGGCCCAGATTGCGGAAATGACCGACGAGCAGAAGGTGGACGCCATGAGCCAGATGTGGCGCAATTTCTGCGTCAGCGATACCTTCGAGCCGGGCTCGCCCTCCAAGGTCCTGACCGTGGCCACGGCTCTGGAGGAGAACGTGATCAATACCAACAGCTATTTCTACTGCGACGGCCTGCAGCATGTGGGCGGATTCGATATCAAATGTACGGCTTACAGCAAGGGCGGCCACGGGGAGCTGAGCCTGACGGAGACCGTCATGCAGTCCTGCAACGACGCCATGATGCAGATTGCGGCCCTGACCGGCAAGGAGAATTTTTACAAATATCAGAGTATGTTCAATATGGGCGCCAAGACCGGCATCGACCTGCCCGGCGAGGCCTCCGCAGCTTCCCTGGTCTACCGGCTGGAGACGACGCAGCCGTCGGCACTGGCTACCAACGCGTTCGGACAGAACTACAACTGCACGATGGTGCAGATGGCGGCGGCCTTCGCGTCCTGCATCAACGGCGGATATTACTATGAACCCCATGTCGTCAGGCAGATCCTCAACGAGAGCGGGACGGTCATTCAGAAGAACGACGGCGTGCTGGTGCGGGAGACCGTATCGGATTCTACCAGCCGTTTCCTGCGCAACGCGCTTCTGCTGACGGTGGAAGAAGGAACCGGAGCGGCGGCGAAGGTGGAAGGCTACGCCATCGGAGGCAAGACCGGAACCGCTGAGAAGGTAGGCCGTAACCATCAGGATTATGTGGTTTCCTTCTGCGGCATCGCTCCGACCGACGATCCGAAGGTACTGGTCTATGTGGTCATTGATGAGCCTCATGTAGAAGACCAGGCCCACAGTACATTTGCCAGCGGCGTGTTTGCCCAGGTGATGGGCGACATCCTTCCCTATCTGAACGTGTTTCCCACCGGCGATGTGCAGGTGGTGACGCCGATCCGTCCGGCCGGCGAATACGTGCCGAATCCGGAGGGAACGGGCGCGGAAGGACAGAACGGCGCGGAAGGGACTCCGGAAGGAGAAACCGCCGGAACTCAGGAGACGGCGGAAGGAAATGAAGGAAAAGGCGAAAGCGGTGAGACACAGGCGGAGGGCCAGGAGAATGCCGGCCAGACCGCCGGAGGCGCGCCTGCTGGGACCGCCGGGGGAGCTGCCGGCGGAACCATCGCCCCGTTCCCCTATGAGACGGAAGAATTCGTCCCGCAGGATTACGGAGAGGACGGAAACGTGCTCCCGTCGGATCTGCCGGATATGCTGCCGTCGGGCGGCCCGGGAGAGTGACGCGGGGCGCAGCCGTGAAGGCATAAAATGTGGACCGGTTCATATATTATAGCAATGACTATGTCCCGGCAGGACTATGAACCGGAATCTGAGCAGATATAAAACCAGAACACTGGCCGTACTCCTGGCAGTCGGCCTTCTGATGGCCGCGATGGCCGGCCGGCTCGGTTACCTGATGCTTTTTAAGGCGGATCATTACGGACAGATGGCCGAGGATCTGCACCAGAGGGAACGCACGATCAAGGCGGCCAGAGGAAGGATCCTGGACCGCAGCGGAACCGTCATCGCCTCCAACCGGACGGTATGCACCATTTCCGTGATCCATAACCAGATCGAGGAGCCGGAACAGGTGGTGCAGGCGCTTTCGCGGGAGCTGGGGCTGCCCGGGGAGGAGATCCGCGGGAAGGTGGAAAAGTACAGCGCCCGCGAGATCATTAAGACGAATGTTGATAAAGAAACAGGGGACCGCATCCGCAGTCTGCGCCTGGCAGGCGTAAAGGTGGATGAAGACTATAAAAGGTATTATCCGTATGACAGCCTGGCGTCGAAGGTGCTGGGCTTCACCGGAGGCGACAACCAGGGCATCATCGGCCTGGAGGTCCGGTACGAGGAATATCTGAAAGGGCAGAACGGGCTGATCCTCACAATGGCGGACGCCGCCGGCGTGGAACTTAAGAACGCGTTCGAGGACCGGATCGAGCCGGTGGCCGGCGCGGACCTGACGGTCAGTCTGGATGTGAATATCCAGACCTACGCCCAGCAGGCGGCGCTTAAGGTCATGGAGGAGAAGAACGCCAAAAAGGTATCCGTGATCATCATGGATCCCCGAAACGGCGAGATCCTGGCCATGGTAAATGTCCCGGAATTCAACTTAAACGACCCGTTCACGCTGAATATAGAGCCGGAGGAAGGCAGCACGGCCTCGAAACAGGAGCTTTTAAATCAGATGTGGCGCAATCCCGCGATCAACGATACCTACGAGCCGGGTTCCACCTTCAAGATCATTACCGCCTCGGCGGGGCTGGAAGCAGGCGTGGTGGGGATCGATGACCATTTTTCCTGCCCGGGATACCGGATTGTGGAGGATCGGAAGATCAGATGCCATAAAACAGGCGGACATGGTGGGGAAACCTTCCTTCAGGCGACAATGAATTCCTGCAACCCGGTGTTCATCGACGTGGGCCAGAGGCTGGGAGTGGAGAGGTATTATCACTATTTCACCCAGTTCGGCCTTCTCGGGAAGACCGGCGTGGATCTGCCCGGAGAGGCGGCCACGATCATGCATAAGAAAGAAGATATGGGCCTGGTGGAGCTTGCCACCGTGTCCTTCGGCCAGTCCTTCCAGATCACGCCGCTGCAGATGATCACCACGGCGGCCGCGATCATCAACGGAGGGACGCGGGTGACGCCCCATTTCGGGATCAGGTCGGTGAGCGCCGACGGGGAACGGATCCATACGTTCACGTATCCGGTGAAGGAGGGGATCGTCTCCGCCGAGACAAGCGAGACCATGCGGTTCATGCTTGAAAAGGTGGTGTCCGAGGGCGGCGGGAAGAACGCCGTGATCGAGGGATACCGGATCGGCGGCAAGACGGCTACCTCCGAGAAGCTGCCCAGAAGCCTTAAGAAATATATTTCCAGTTTTTTGGGCTTCGCGCCGGCAGACGACCCGCAGGTCATCGCGCTGATCACCATCGACGAGCCGGAAGGAGTCTATTACGGCGGAACCATCGCCGCACCGGTGATCGCGGATATTTTCAGGAATATCCTGCCATACCTGGGAATTGAAAAAGAAGCAGAGCAAACAGTTATTTCCATTGGCAGTTGCGGTTGATTATTCCCGCAAAAAGACGTATACTAATCCGTGAATATGTGCGGCCTGTCCGCGGACGCGGCTCTATCAGGCGCCGGGATATCCGGGCGGACTGCGGCAGGCGGCAATTACATAAGAGTCCGAGGTGTGATATGATCAATGAAACCATACTGGCGATAATCATCGCCTTTGCCATCAGCGCGGTGCTGTGTCCCATCGTGATACCGTTCCTGCACAGGCTGAAATTCGGCCAGCAGGTCAGGGAAGACGGCCCCCAGACCCATCTGAAAAAAGCAGGGACGCCCACCATGGGCGGACTCATCATCCTTTCCGGCATCGTTATCACGTCGGTATTCTATATTCCGGAATATCCGAAGATCATACCGGTCCTGTTCGTGACCGTGGGCTTCGGTATTATCGGTTTTCTGGATGATTACATCAAGATCGTCATGAAGCGCTCCGAGGGACTTAACCCGAAGCAGAAGATGGCGGGGCAGATCCTGATCACGGCGGTCTTTACTTACTACCTGATGAATTCGGGGGATGTGGGGACCCGGATCCTGGTGCCGTTTACCGGCGGATTTGACGGCGGACTCTGGCTGGATCTTGGGTATCTGTACATTCCGTTCGTGTTCGTCGTGATGCTCGGCACCGACAACGGCGTGAACTTCACCGACGGCCTCGACGGGCTGTGCACCAGCGTCACGATCCTGGTGGCTACATTCCTGACGATCATCGCGCTGGGAGAAGGCAGCGGCATCAGCCCGATCACCGGGGCGGTGGTCGGAAGCCTGCTGGGATTCCTTCTGTTTAACGTCTATCCGGCCAAGGTGTTCATGGGGGATACCGGCTCCCTTGCGCTGGGAGGTTTTGTGGCGGCAAGCGCCCTGATGATGCAGATGCCGCTTTTTATCCTGATCATTGGGTTTATCTATCTGATCGAGGTGCTGTCCGTCATCATCCAGGTGACTTATTTTAAGAAGACGGGCGGCAAGAGGATATTTAAAATGGCGCCGATCCATCACCATTTCGAGCTGTGCGGCTGGTCGGAGACCAGGGTGGTGGCGGTATTTTCCATTGTCACGGCGATCCTTTGCCTGGTGGCGTATCTCGGACTGTAGGAGGCGCGCCTTAAGCGGCGTCATGGCTGCGAGGGGGGCCGCGGACCGAAGCGCGCGGTGTCAGAATCGGAAGAAAGACAGGAGGAACATTTTATGAGCCAGAGTCAGAAGGTATTGGTGGCGGGAGCCGGCAAAAGCGGCATATCATCCGCCAGGCTGCTGCTCGCGATGGGCGGCGAGGTGGTGCTCTATGACGGCAACGCCACGCTGTATGAGCCGGCTTTGCTTGAGAATTTTGAAAAAGGGGCGGCTGTCAGCGTCGTCCTGGGGGAGTTTCGCCCGGAGATGCTTGAGACGGTGACGCTCTGTATCATCAGTCCGGGGATCCCGCTGGAGACGCCTTTCGTGGAGCTGATCCGCGGGGCGGGGATCCCGATCTGGGGAGAGCTCCAGCTGGCTTACCACTGCGCGAAGGGAGCGCTTGCGGCCATCACCGGGACCAACGGCAAGACGACGACTACGGCTCTGGTCGGCGAGATCCTGAAAGCTTATTACAGGGAAGTATACGTGGTGGGCAACATCGGGATCCCTTATACGGACATTGCCCTCCAGACGACAGATAAGAGCGTCACGGTGGCGGAGGTTTCCAGCTTCCAGCTGGAGACCATGGTGGATTTTCACCCGAAGGCCAGCGCGATCTTAAATATCACGCCGGATCATTTAAACCGCCATCACACGATGGAGTGCTACATAGCGGTGAAGGAGAGCATCACCGCCAACCAGACGGAGGAGGATACCTGCGTCCTAAATTATGACGACGAGGTGCTGAGAGCGTTCGGGCAGAGGGAGGACTTGAAGCCGAAGACGGTGTTTTTCAGCAGCCGCGATAAACTGGCCGACGGATATTATATGGAAGGGTATGAGATCATGCGCGCGGAGAAAGGCAGGGCGGTGCCTCTGATGGATGTGCGCGACATGAACCTTCTGGGACGCCATAACCATGAGAACGTGATGGCCGCCATCGCGGTCGCCTCGTCCATGGGAGTCCCGATGAAGACGATCCTTCCGGTGGTGAAGTCGTTTAAGGCGGTGGAGCACCGGATCGAATTCGTGCTGGAGCGTCTGGGCGTCCGTTACTATAACGATTCCAAGGGAACCAATCCTGACGCGGCCATCCAGGCCGTGAAGGCCATGCCCGGTCCGATCATCCTGATCGGCGGCGGCTACGACAAAGGCTCCGCCTACGACGAGTGGATCGAGTCCTTCGGCGGAAATGTGAAATATCTTGTGCTGATCGGACAGACCCGGGACAAGATCGCGGAATGCGCCAGAAAGCACGGATTTACCAATATCATGTACGCGGAAGATATGCCGGAGGCGGTGAACGTCTGCGCCTACTACGCCGAGAGCGGTGACTGCGTGCTGCTGTCCCCCGCCTGCGCCAGCTGGGGCATGTTTAAGGATTACGAGGAACGGGGCAGGATCTTCAAGGAGTGCGTGAGAAATCTGTAACCGGCCGGAGAGCGGCGCCTGCGCGGCCCTGAGGCGGCCGGAAGCGGCGGCGTTTCGTGGGATGAGAGGCGGCGCTGCGGGCCGGAGAGAAAAGGAAGGAGGAAGACGGTATGGCTCAGGAGAGAAAAAAACGTTCTCAGAGATTCTATGATTACAGTCTGCTGTTTGCCATCGTCTTTCTGACGATATTCGGACTGATCATGATCTACAGCTCCAGTTCCTACAAGGCCCAGATCGATTACGACGGCAACGCGGCGTATTTCATGATCCGCCAGGGAGCGATCGCGGCTGTGGGCCTGGTTCTCATGATCATCATTTCCAAGATGGACTACCACTGGTACGCGAAGGTCTGGAAGCTGGGCGCGCTGGTCGTCTGGATCCTGATGATCCTGGTGACCTTCACCCATCTGGGCCGCGAATATAACGGCAAGAAGCGCTGGCTGGGCTACAGTTCCTTCAGTTTTCAGCCGTCGGAGCTGGTGAAGATCCTGGTCATCGTGGCCCTGGCGTCCATGATCGTCCGCTACGGCAGGGATATCGACCGTTTCGCGGGGAAATTCCGGGTCATGATGCTGGTGCTTCCTCTTGCCCTGATCGTCGTTATCAATAACCTGAGCACCGGCATCATCATTGTCGGCATCGGTTTCGTGATGATGTTCGTGGCCAGCAAGGAGAAATGGCCTTATGTCCTCTGCGTCGCTGCCGCGGCGTTTGTCCTGGTCTTCGCCGGGCCGATCGGCAGGGCGCTGACCGGTATAGGACTCCTGCATGACTATCAGCTGGGCCGCATCAATGTGTGGCTGGATCCGGAGAGCTATTCCCAGGAGGGAGGCTTCCAGGTGCTTCAGGGCCTGTACGCGATCGGGTCCGGGGGGCTTTTCGGCAAGGGACTCGGCCAGAGCATCCAGAAGATGGGCTTCGTGCCTGAGGCCCAGAACGATATGATCTTCTCGATCATCTGTGAGGAGCTGGGGCTTTTCGGCGCCATTTCCCTGATCCTGATCTTTATGTTCATGATCTACCGTTTCATGGTGATCGCCAGCAACGCTCCGGATCTGTTTGGCTCCATGCTGGTGGTAGGGGTCATGGGGCATATCGCGATCCAGGTGATCCTGAATATCGCGGTAGTGACCAATACGATCCCCAATACGGGCATCACGCTGCCGTTCATCAGCTACGGCGGCACGTCTGTTCTGTTTCTTCTGATCGAGATGGGTATGGTTTTAAGCGTTTCGAATCAGATCAAGCTGGAAAAATAGCGCTGGCCGGGCAGCCACAGCTTTTCCTGCCGCATAAGATAAGATATGGAACTTTCGGGAGGGAACGGGTTGTCTGGTATCAGTATCGAAGGATTGCGCCGCCTTGACGGCGAGGTCGTGATCCAGGGTTCGAAGAACGCGGCGCTGCCCATGATGGCGGCGGCCGTTCTCCACAGAGGGACGACAGTCCTTACAAATGTTCCGCGTATCCGGGACGTATTCTGTATGCTCGATATTCTCCGGGCCATGGGCTGCGGGTGTGAATTTGAGGGGCACTGTCTGGCGGTTGACGCCCGCATGATCAGGCGGGTCGCGATCCCCAGAGACTATGTGACGGCCATGCGTTCGTCCATCGTGCTTCTTGGGGCGTTTCTGGGACGCGGCGGGGAAGCGGCCACTTATTATCCGGGCGGCTGTTCCATCGGAAGCCGGCCCATCGACCTGCACCTGTACGGTCTGAGAAAGCTGGGGGCGCATATCGAGGAGTACGGCGACGGCAAGATCACAGCCAGGGCGGAGAAGCTTTGCGGGGCCCGGATCCGTTTTCCGTATCCCAGTGTGGGGGCGACGGAAAATGTACTCCTGGCGGCGGTGAAAGCCGAAGGGACGACTGTGATCGAGGGCGCCGCGAGAGAGCCGGAGATCGAAAGCCTGTGCCGGATGTTTGCGGGCATGGGGGCCAGGATCTCGGGAGCCGGCGGGGACATCCTTACCGTGGAGGGCGTACCTGCGCTTCACGACTCCGCGTATGCGGTTCCGGGAGACCGGATCGTGGCGGGAACCTACCGTCTGGCATGGCGGCAGGCGGACAAGATCAGTC
>CANQGA010000003.1 GCA_947600145.1 uncultured Lachnospiraceae bacterium
TTATCGCAGTGGTTGACCGGGATCAGGATCCGTTTCGCGCCGCTTTGGGCCACAGCCAGCGCCATGGCGGGAGTGATCTCTCCATACAGCGCGTCGGCGATCACGATGCCGATGGGCCCGATGATCACATCCGCCTTCCGGCAGCCCACGATCACCGCGTTCTCACCGGTGGCGGCGTGGTCAGCCCCGGCCCTCAGCATGGCCGATGCCGCCGCCGAATTTGTCCCGACGGCGGTAATGACCGCGTCCGGCAGGCTCTTTTTCACGGCCGCCACCAGCTGCCGCCCGATGCCGCCGCCCTGGGCGTCAATAATAAGCACATTCATCCTTCCACCGTCCCAGCCCTTCTCAATGGTCAAAACACTTCGAGACCTTCTTCAGGTTCTCGATGACCGGCAGATGCTGCGGGCATACGCCCTCGCACTGGCCGCAGCCGACGCAGTCCCGCGCCCGGCCGAATTTCAGCGCAAGCACGTCGTAGCTGGCGAAGCTGGAGGTCCAGCCCTTCTCTTCCATATTTTCCCGCTGCACCGCGTTATACAGAGAGAAATACTGGGGGATCGCGATCTTCATCGGGCACCCGGACGTGCAGTAGGAACAGCCCGTGCACGGGATCGCGGTCTGACTGTTGATGATCGCCGCGGCCTTATGGCAGATCTCCTTCTCCTCATCGGTAAGCGGCTTAAAATCATTCATAGAACTGATATTGTCCTTCATCTGTTCCACGTCCGACATGCCGGATAGCACCACCATCACATGGTCCAGAGAAGCCGCGTAGCGCAGCGCCCAGCTTGGCACGGACCTGTCCGGATCGTGATCCTTAAACAGCTTCTCCGCCTCCGCCGGGACGCGGGCCAATGTGCCGCCCTTCACCGGTTCCATCACGATCACCGGCTTGCCGTGCTTTGCGGCCGTCTCATAGCAGGCCCTTGACTGGATCCACTCGCTCTCCCAGTCCAGATAGTTGATCTGCAGCTGGACGAACTCCATCTCCGGGTACTTCGTCAGAAGCTCATCCAGAAGCTCGGCGGAATCATGGAACGAAAAACCCGCGTGCCGGACAAGCCCCTGGGCCTTCTTCTCCAGAAGCCAGTTGAAACAGTCGTATTTCTCATACTTCGGCAGCATTGCGCTCTCGATCCCATGGAGCAGATAATAGTCAAAATACCCGGCGCCGGTCTGCTCAAGCTGCTCGTTAAACACCCGGTCCCGATCCTCAAACGAATCGAAAAATCCCGCGTGAAGCTTGGTCGCCAGCGTAAAGCTGTCCCTCGGGTACCGGTCCACCAGCGCCTTCTTCGCCACGCTCTGGCTGGCGAACCCGTTATACATGATCGCGGTGTCAAAATATGTAAATCCGTTCTCCATGAACAGATCCACCATCTCCTTCACCTGCTCGATATCCACGTCGGCCGCGTTTGTCTTATCCAGCGTCGGCATGCGCATCAGGCCAAAACCAAGTTTCTTCATGTTGTTCCTCCTTTTATTTCTTTCATTTATTTCAGCATCTCCCCGCACTGCTTCAGGTAATCCACGATCGTAAGATGCTGCGGGCAGGAACGCTCACACTGACGGCACGCAATGCAGTCGGAAGCCCTGCTGCCTTCCGGAATCCTGCCGTACTGCTCCTTCGCCTGAGCCGTCTGGCCATTGCCCAGCTGCAGGTTGGCGGCGGCGAAGATATCCGGGATGGGGATCTGCTTCGGACAGCCGTCCGTACAGTAATGACAGGCCGTGCAGGGGATCTCCGCGGAATTGCCCAGGAGCTTCTGCGCCTGGCGGATGATCTTCTGCTCCTCCTCGTTCAGAGGCTGAAAATCCTTCATATAGGAAATATTATCCTTCATCTGCTCCACGCTGGACATCCCGGAGAGCACGGTGATAATGCCGTCCAGGGACGCCGCGAAACGGATCGCCCACGACGCCGGGGACATCTCCGGCGCGTAATCCTGCATGAGCTTCCGCACCTCCTTCGGCGGGTTGGCCAGCTTGCCGCCCTTCACCGGCTCCATCACAACGATGGATTTGCCGTGCCTGCGCGCCACCTCATAGTTGGCGCGGGAGCTGACATTCGGATTGTTCCAGTCGGCGTAGTTGATCTGGAGCTGGACGAAATCCACCTCCGGATGTTCGTTCAGCAGCTGATCCAGAAGCTCCGGCCCGGAATGGAACGAAAAACCGAAATGCCTGATCAGCCCTTCCTCCTTCCGCTCCTTGACGAAGTCCCAGATATGATATTTGTCATATCTGGTGTAGGTGTTCGTCATCAGGCAATGGAGCAGATAGTAATCAAAATACCCCGCGCCGGTGCGCTCCAGACTCTTGTAGAACTGCTCCCTGGCGCTCTTCTCATTATGGCACATCAGAAACGCGTTAAGCTTGGTCGCCAGCGTATAGGAATCCCTGGGATAGCGGTCCACAAGCGCTTTCCTGATATCCTGCTCGGAAGTGCCGTAGACAAAAGCGGTATCAAAATAAGTAAAACCGGCTTCCATGAACAGATCGACCATTTTCTTCACCTGTTCGAGATCGGTAAGCAGAACCTTCCTCGGCAGACGCATCAGTCCGAACCCCAGCTTCGGGGTCTCCCGGCCAAAATAATCCTGCATGATACCTGTCCTCCTTCCATATCCTGACGCAGACGCGGTCATTCGACCGCATACCCCGTCAGCTTTCCGATGTCCGCCTTGCTCCAGAATTCATTTTCCCAGTAAAAATCTTCCTGCAGTTCCTATTATAGTCCTTTCTTCTTCTCAATGGAAGCAAATTTTTACGCAAAGCAGCGGTTAACGCCCCCGCAAACGGAAAACGCTGACCGCTGCTTTTCTTACGGCAGAACTGCTTGTCATTCCTTACGCTATGCGATCCTGACCAGAGAAAATCTTCGCATCATCCCATACATCGGCGGCGCGTCGATCCGCACGCCCACGGTGACCGTCCCTTCTTTCAACTCCAGATCCCCGATCCTGTAAAGCTCAAAGCCATGCTCCGTCGGATGGATCACAAGCTCTTTCTCTTCCTCTCCGTACCGGGCAAACAGACGGACGTCTACTCCCGTAGTATCGGTTCCCTGAAACTCCGCCTGAAGACAGTATCGTCCCGCTTTCGTCACGACCGTCTCCTGGCTGATCCGAAACGAGAAATGTCTCGCGCATTCTACACGCAGCGCGTTGAGCGGCGGCGCCGGATACGGATCCACAAACTCGGGAAACAGCTGCGCGATCACTTCCTCTCCGCTGCTCTGGACCTGCCACCTGACCATTCCCTCGTCCCAATTCGGATCCTCCACCAGATTCACGCTGTCCGAAAGCTTCTTTTCCGCCCGGATCTCCATCTGTACAGGCCATTTCTCTTTTCCCACATATCCATGCACGACCGTGCTTCCGGCTTCCGTGCAGGAAACCGGACCGTTCTGCTGCCAGACTGCCTTCTCCTTCCGGATGCTTCCGTCCGCCAGCAGTACGGATACCGTCTCCGGCAGGGAAACGGTCTGTCCCACCTGTACCGCGGCCGGCTGCGGATCATATACCTTTACCCACTTATCCCTCTCCACATGCTCGCAGTCGAAGGAAAAGGCCTCGATCGCCTCCATCGCTTTTCCGTCCTCGTCCAGGATTCCCATATTGGCGGCCCAGTTGCCCACGCCCGCCTTCGGCGTGCATAAGGGTTCCCAGTAGAAGATCCCCTGTCCCATATGATCCGGCAGAGACGCCAGGATACTGGTGACCAGCTCGACGACCTGCCTCTGACCATGGGGATTTGCCGGGAATCCCGCTATCTTCTCCTGGATCTCGTCAATAAAGCCGTCTTCGCACTTTCTCCAGGCATGGGCGGTCTCCACGATCATGACCGGTTTATGATAATCCTGGATCAGCCGCTCCATCGTTTCCTTCAGATCCGTATACGTACCGTGCCAGAAAGGATAGTAAGACAGACCGATCAGATCAAAATCCTTCAGCCCCTCCTGAAAGGACTTCTCGAACCATTCCTTCAGGTAGAAATATCTCCCTCCCTGATCCAGGTGGATCATGATCTTCAGATCCGGATCTCCCGCGGCCTTCGCCCCGTCGATCCCGGCATTGACCAGCTTTACCATCTGGCTGTAATTGGGCAGCTCCCCGTCCGGGAACATCAGACCGCACCGGATCTCGTTTCCGATCTGCACGACGTCCGGCATAACTCCCTGCTTTTTCAGCTCCAGGAGCGTATCCTTTGTATAATCGAAAACCGCCGCCTGCAGTTCTTCAAAGGACAGGTTCTGCCAGGCCTTCGGTTTATTCTGATGGCCCGGATCCGCCCAGAAATCCGAGTAATGAATATCCAGCATGAACTTCATGCCGTGCTCTTTGATCCGCTTTGCCATGGCAATGGTATGCTCCAGGTTGCAGTATCCGCCCGAGTGCTTAATATTTTCCGGAGTATGCCAGATGCGCAGCCGGATCGCGTTCACCCCATACTTCCCCACCAGATCAAACGGATCCATTACGGTTCCGTCCAGATCCTTCGTCTGCATTCCTCCCGCCTCGCACTGGGGCAGGAACGAAATATCCATTCCTTTATAAAACATTTAAACCCTCCGTCCGCATTTCACAAAATACGGTTCCTACTTCTTCTCCGTCGACTTTCTCATCAGGATCTCATAGTCAAGCATCGTCTTTTTCTGATACTCTCTTCCCTGCAGAAACTGGATCATCTGCTTTCCGATCACATTGCCTACGATCCGTGCCGAACAGTTTATTACCGTTACCTGCGGCATGAAGCTGTCCAGAGCGGAGCTGTTATACAGCGACGCGACCGCGATATCCCCGGGAATGCTGTAGCCCTTGGCCTGAAGCCTTGACATCAGGCTGCTGCACAGGATGTCGTCCCCGCAGATCACGCACTCTATATTCTTATCCATCATATCCTGGATCACGGAATCGCACAGATCCTTCCGGACTTTTCCGATATAGACCGCCTGATCCTCTCTCCGGAGCCCGTTTTTTAATATGGCGCTGCAAAACCCGTTATACCGGCTTCCGTTCACATGGATAGACAGATCGTCCATCACCAGGGCAAACTTTCGGAACCCTTTTCCGATCAGCATGGAGATCAGATTCTCCGCCGCGCCCTCATTATCGATATCCACCTGAATGACCTCGTCATACTCGCACAGCCCCGTAAGGCCCACCGGACATCCGGCTTTAAGCAGATACTGCAGCGCCTGATCATTCTCCAGACTGCTGGTCAGCAGGATCCCGTCCACTTTCTTCTGCTCCACCATTTTCCGGATGCTGGAAATATTCTGCGCCATACTGACCGTGATCATGGTGGTGTAGTCCAGCAGGGCGGTCGTTTCACATATGCCCAGCAGACATTCCAGAAAATACGGGTTCCCATTGACATATATGTCATTCGGAAACACCACGCCCAGCGTTCTTGTCGCCGTATCCGTTCTCCTGTTTTCTTCGATGTTCAGTTCCTGCTCTCTCACAAAATTCCGGATCCTGGTCACCGTCTCCCTGCCGATCCTCCCTTTTCCGGACAATGCCCGGGAGACCGTGCTTTTCGACAATCCCAGTTCTCTCGCTATGTCTTCCTGTCTCATTATCAACCCTTAACCGTGCGCCCCATATAGGCAATCGTGCCGTCTTCATTCCTGGAGTACCTGCAGAAGAATTCATCCCACACCATCCGGGCCACTTCACGGGTATAGGTATGCGGCCACCCTTCCACACCGGTAAACCGCACCATCGGCACCTGCTCTGCGTTGCAGGAAATGATGTGGCGGTATATTCCGTTCTCATACCGCTGCGCCTGACCCCAGTCTGTATGATTGCGTGCGCACAGTGTCCTGACTCCCGTCAGATTCCTTCCTCCTTCTGTCAGATTCCAGCCTTCGCCCATGTCGAACTCACCCATGATGTACCAGACGGGCCTCTCTATACCGTCTTCCGGCACTTTCACTCCCGACCCGGGCAGATAGGACTCCATGCCGCCCACCGGCGCAAATGCCGCAAATTTCTCCGGCATCAGCCGCATCAGGCACTGGGTCATCGCCGCGCCGTTGGAATGTCCGGTGAGATAGATCCGGGAGGTATCGATCGGATACTCGCTCTCCATCACCTGCAGCAGACGCTTAAAATACAGGACGTCCCTCGCATCGGTATCCTCCTCGGTCACACCGCAGTCCCACCAGTTGGTAGGGCACATCGGCCTGTGATTCCCTTTGCTGTAAAATCGCTGGTTAAACCGCGGATACGCCGTGGTATACACGACGAAAAAGCCTCTCTCTTCCGCCACCGCGTGCCAGTATGTATTATCCGCGAAAAACACCCCGTTACAGGAAAAGCCATGGCTCGCGATCACAAGCGGCAGCTTCCTCTCCGGATCCTTCTTATAAGCCGACGGCTCATAAATATGGAACTGCCGTTTCAGCCCTCCGGCCTCGATGTCCCGGCGGATCAGCCCCAGCGTCTCCTCCGTTCCCGCGAACTGAACGTCCCCGTTCCCGCAGTCGCGCCAGCGCTTATATTGTGTCACGAAGCCCAGCATTCTGTCAACCAGTTCATTTCCCGCAAGCGGATTTTTCTCACTGTACCAGACTCTTTCCGCCCGCGCTCCCTGAATCGGATGCGCCCCGCCGCCGAACCGCGGGGCCCAGATCTGCGCCGCGTCATTCCGCACAGGCTCCCCTTCGCACTGATTCGCCTCTTTCATAAAGGCAAGAAGCCGTTTCCCGTCCTCGCTTCCGTCTATGATCCATGCCGGCAAAGAGCACTGCGCCTTCGATACTGACCGGTCGCCATCCGACGGAAGTCCCCTCAGCAGATGATCCACTTCCTCCGAGAATCCGGATTCCCCGGTCACCGCAAAAGCAGCCAACGTACTCCCATAGAGAATAGAAAACAAAGAGGCCATGTAAGCGCCGCTTCCGAATCCCATTGCATAATGGGAGCATACCGTGGGAATACAGTACTGGTTATCCTGGGACTCCAAAAGGATCCTCAGTACAAAATCCATGTCCTTTCCGGGTGACTGCCTATTCCAGTCCCCGTCCGGCGCGATAAACACACCTACCGTTTCATATTTCTCCAGAAGTCTTCCCCACTCACAGGTCTGATACAGCGCTTCCGCCGTCTGCCCCGCCCCCGCAAAGATGAATGCCAGATTTCCCGCGTGACGGGCTGTCGACGGCACATAAAAGCCGTATTCCCGCTCTTCTCCCTGCTGGTTTCTGACAGAACCATGATAGAATCCGGTATGGATCATACGGTATGGATCCTCCGGATCTACCTGCGGCTGTTCGATCTGTCTGGGCGGATTCCCGCCTGGCAGCCGCTCCTCCAGCGAATCTCTCAATCTGTTAAAATCCGATTTAAAATAAAAATAATTATAATCAGCCATCCCCGTTCTCCTTAATTCCTGTTATTCCGCTTCGATACAGTATTCCGGCAGCAGCGCCGCATCCAGAAGTCCGCACCCTTCCTTCACCGGCAGGTCGTAATATACCTCGGTACCGTAGCTGCAGGGCAGCGGATTATCGCTCGCATAGATCCGAAGGACCAGCTCCTGCGGATAACCGAACCTCCTCAGGGCAAAATGCCATCTCTCGCCGTTGGTAAACCAGTCGTCCACCAGCCTGCCTTCCTGATACACCTCTGCCCGGTCCCCCACATAATCCACCGAAGCATAGAGCTGATGCACCGCGTCCTTTTGGTATCCGCCCATCCTGAGCCGGTATTCCTTCCAGAGCAGCTTCCCCTGGGCGTCGTGTTCTTCGCGTATAAGCTCGGTCTCCGCTGTCGGGTGGGCGGGTTCGGCCGCAGATACAGTTATATATTCCGCGTCTCCGTGTTCCCGGTAAACTTTTATCGTCTCCCCGGTCGCTTTTGTGAGCAGATATTTCCTGCCGTTTTGCTCGATCAGGCAGCTGTCTCCGTTCTCCACAATATACAGAGCGCCGTCCATCCGGAAAGCCCTGTTCGCCTCTTCCGTACGCAGCACCACGATATTTCCTGCCCCGTCTTCCCACTCAAACAGCGGCTTCTCCAGATCGGTGTAGAAAAACACCCTTTCGCCGATCCTGCACAGGATGCCCGCGTTCGTCGTCAGCAGCTTCTTCTCCCCCACCGGCAGACCGAACGGAATGATCGAACACTCGCCCGTTTTCAGGCTCAGATGCGGGATCGTCACGGTGCCCTTTTCCGTGACCAGATCGACGTAGAAATCCTCGTGAGGCTCCATCCTTCTCCTTCTCTGGTGGTTGCTCAGAAACAGGAAGCCCAAACCCGTTTCATGATCCATCCGGACAGCGGCGCGGATCGTATGCATATCCTCCGGCGACTCCGGCAGCACGCGCGGGAAATGGATCTCCGCGCCGGCCAGGCACTCCCCGAAATCCTCGATCAGGAAATGCTGCTTTTTCAGCCTTCCGTAGCTTTCATTCAGCTCGCCTGATTCCCGGATACAGGTCTGGAAATCGTAGCTCTTTACCGGAAGATTGTTGTATACGTCCGTTGCCTGCGATTCCTGCAGCGTACTGTATTTTCCGTCCGGATTGATCCCGCCGTGATACATATAATAGCCGGGCATGTTCCCCCCGCTGCCCAGAATGCACAGCGCCTGCGCCTCTATGTCCTCCGGCCAGGGATAGGTCCTCCGGTGGCTGGTAGGCTGGATCCCCGCTCCCAGCTCCGCCGTGATCCACGGATACCGGTACATATCGTAGCTCATCGTCCTGCCGTCATGGCTCTTGCGGTCCGAACCGATCGTATTATCTATCTTATAGGAGGAGAACAGGAAATTCCTGCTTGCCGGCATTTCCTTCGTATGGGTAGCCCAGGGCGCGTCCACATAGCCGCCCAGCGCCGGGAGCGTTTCATCTTCCAGCACATAGGAGCCCCATCCGGTGGCGGAGTAATAGGGAACCTCGAATCCGGCCTCGATGACCATTTTCTTAAGCATCTTCATGTGGGCCAATCCCTTTTCGCTCTCGGCCGGTCCGCCGCAGTGTCCGTACTCGTTCTCCAGCTGTACGCCGATTATGGGGCCGCCGTCCCTGCACATCATCCCCGCGCACTGCTCGCCCAGCTTTCCGAAATATTTCTCCACATATCCCAGGTATTCGGGTTCATTGACGCGCACCTTATCCGGCCCCATTTTAGCGATCCAGTCCGGAAATCCTCCGTTCCTGCACTCCCCGTGGGCCCAGGGACCGATCCGCAGCCATACCTTAAGTCCGGTTTTCTGACACAGTTCCAGAAAATGCCTCAGGTTCCGGCAGCCGGTGAAATCCCACTCTCCTTCTTTCTCCTCGTGGTGGATCCAGAAAACATAGCTCGCAACGACCTCTATGCCTCCTGCTTTCATTTTTAACAGCTCTTCTTCCCAGCTTTCCGCTTCATACCTGGAATAATGGAACTCTCCCATGACCGGAAGGATCCTTTTCCCGTTTTTCAGCAGGCTGATATTATCCACCTGATAAAGATTCCCTTCCTTGTCCCTGCCGCTCATAGGGAGCAGTTCCGGCGCTTTCTTTCCAGAAATGAGATCGATCTGAACGTTCATATTATCCCTTTCTATATGGAAACTTCCGATATTCTTAAACTATAACATCATTTATAAAAATCACGTATCGCCTGTTTTACAGCGTCATAGGCTTCCTTCGGCTTTCCGTCAACATCCACGATTCCCCAATAGCACTCGGACGGACAGTCCGAAGCCCCGCAATGATAGCAGTGACGCGCATCCTTATAGCAGAACAGAAAACTTCCTATGACATAGGGATTCTCCGCAAAGATCTCCAGTCCCCGTCTCAGATATTTCGCCTGGACCGCTCTCGTGTGCCCGCCTTCCACTTCATGGAACCAGCTCTTCTCGTAGCATACATCCGGAATACCTGCCGGCAGGACCGAGGCATCCGGACGGATACTTTTCACCCGGCCTCCGGAGGAATACCCCCATTCGTTTGCCAGAACGGGAAGGTGGTACCGCTCGTGCAGCGCGTTGATGACGTCGTTCCAGCTCTCCACCGTACGCCCCTGCCAGGAGCCGAAATACTGATCGTCCCCGATATAGCCGAAGCTGTGTCCCGGCGCATAGGCCAGATCCGCCGCCTTCAGTCCGTCTTCATGGTAGCGGGACAGATTGATCCCGCATTTCGCCTCCGGATTCTCCCGCACAATGCCTCTGGCCGAAGCCCTGGCCGTCATAGTCGTCACTTCCATCGAATAATCCCCTGAAAAAGTAGGAATATCGATCTCGTTCATACACTGCCAGAGATATCCGGCGTTTTCGCCAAGATCCCTGCAGAAAAAGGCGCAGGTCTCCTCCACGTTCCGATAATACTCTTCGCTTCCCTTTTCGCCGACAAACGCGGGCCAATCGTCATGATAATACGTCTCTTTTTTCACCGGATCATAACGATAACCGCCCATTCCCGGCGTAGTTACCATCACCTGAAGTCCCGCCGCGTGCGCCCTGCGGATCTCTTCCCGTCTTTTCAGATACTCTTCATCCAGTTCCCCGAACATTCTGTCCTTCCACGGGAAGCGGACCCCCATCCTTGTCCAGGCAAATCCGATATCCAGAATATCCCGATACGCGCCCTCGCCGCCATATGCGCAGCAGATCCCCAATACCTTATCCATTCTCCGCACCTCCATATCATCCTTAATCCACAGGAAAAATACCGCGTCAGGAGAAGCGGCAACAGACCGGGCTTCTCCTGACGCTTCCTTAAACTGCTGTTTAATTAAGAGTCGCCATGTACTCCTCGAGCTGACGGTTTATTTCGTCCAGAATATCCTGCATGCCCGCACTGTCCATGGCCTGACGCAGCGCCTCGATCGAAGCATCCACATCGTCTACCAGACCATTAAGCAGCGGATCGTAGTAACTGCCCATAGCCGCTTCCACAGCCGCGAACTGCGTGCTCACATTGGTAGGATCAAAGCTGAAGTTCTCATAAGGATGTATATCCTCACGGATATCCGCTTTCCATGTTTCCAGCAATTCCTTCTGTTTCTCATCCAGAGGCGTCATATCGGCAATGTACTCTTCCCTCCGGATCGTCTCATTGGTCCAGCCCCAGTTGCAGTTGTTATTCACGCCGAAGTTGCTCTCGTCGATGACTTCATACTGATTGTCGCCTACCGCTCTCCAATGCTTTCCTTCAATACCCAGCATGGCAAGATCCTGAATCGCGGGATTGCAGTAGAATTCGTTCAGAGCCATCATGGCTCTTTCCTTGTGTTTGCTGCTGATATTGATCCCGATGCCGTTCGTCGTATACTTATTCGGCGCTTTCTGCCGTTCGGCCAGAGGATCGCATACGGTAATGTTCCACTCAGGATGCTCCGCATTCGCCTGTTTTGCGTAGGTCACGCAGGAGCCCAGGTTCCAGACCATGGTCGCCGCTCTTCCGGTAAGCAGGCCGGTCTGACGCTCGTCAGCCGAATTCAGCACGTCCGAAGACCAGCAGCCCGCGTCCGCCATTTCTTTCATCTGATGGCAGTACTCGCTGAAGCCGTCCCAATCCAGCAGATAATAAACATTCATATCATCCGGCTGATCATAATGGATCATCACGGTTTCTCCTGACTTCGGAGATCCGGCCAGTCCCGTATAACCCAGGCTTCTGAACCAGGTGTACCAGGGTCCGCCCTGGCCGGCATAAATGCCGTCCGCCGCGCAGGCCAGATAGAACTTACGGATATCCTCCCAGTTCCGGATATCTGTCATACCGTATTTCTCCAGAAGGTCTCCGCGGACCGCCAGCACATCCTGCCCGAATTCCTGCTGGAAATTGGGGACCATATACACCTGTCCGTCAATTGCCGCCTGCTGCCAGGCCACTTCGGGAAGAACCTCCCAGATGCCGGGCGCGTAGGTCTGAATGAATTCCTCCGACAACGGATAGAGTCCGCCAAGAGCTACCGTCTGCTGATAATGGCACCAGCCGGGTGCGGTAAAGATCAGGTCGAAATCCTCTCCGCTGGAGAACAGCAGCGAATACTTGGTATCGTGCTCGCCCCAGGACAGGAAATCAACCGAAATGGAGCAGTTCAGCTTCTCTTCCAGAATCTTATTGATCTCGGCGTACACCTCGTCAAAATCCGGCGTTCTGTCGCCAATGAGATACATTTTCAGATCCACATGCTCGGACAGATCGATCGCGCCGTCCTCTGCCGCGCTGCTGCCGGAATTATCCGCAGCGCCGCTGCCGGAGCTTTCCGAAGAACCGCCTCCGGAAGCCGCGGCCGTCGTACTTCCGCCTGCGCTGCTCTGGCCGCTCCCCCCGTTTCCGCAGCCCGCAAGCAAACCCACTGTCATTGCTGTAGCCAGTAATAACGCCAATCCTTTTTTCATACTTACCTCCTTTAAAATCTGTACTTCTGCAACCTTTCTTATATTTAACCGCCCATCGGACGGATAAATACCGTTCGTTCGGATACCCTCCGGTAAATCCGGCTTCTTTATCCTTTCACCGCTCCGATCGTGATGCCCTGGATGAAATACTTCTGCGCGATCGGAAACGCCAGAATGATTGGTCCCGTTACCACGATCGTCAGTGCCATCTTCAGCGTCTGAGTAGGAAGCGATATGGCGCTCACCGCGGATGCGGATACCGCGCCGCTGGCGATCAGTTTCTTATAGGCCTCGATGTTGTTTACCTTCTGATACAGGAAATACTGCAGCGGATACATGGTCTCGTCCTTGATATACAACATGGCGTTGTACCAGTCGTTCCAGTATGCCAGGGCAATGAAGAGGCCCACGGCCGCCAGCGCCGGTTTGATCAGGGGCATGACCACCTGAAAGAGCGTTCTGAGTTCTCCGCAGCCGTCGATCTTCGCCGCGTCGATCAGGGAATCCGGAATGCCGATGATATAGCTCTTCATGATCAGCAGATTATACACGCTGAACAAAAGCGGAAGCAGCAGCGCCAGATAATTATCCTGCAGATTCAGCGTCCGCGTATAGAGGATAAATGTCGGCACCAGACCGCCGTTAAACAGGGTGGTAAAGTAGAAGAAAAAGGAAAACGCATTCCTCCACTCAAAATCCCTTCTCGCCAGCACATAGGCTGTCATGGTCTGGATCATAAGGCCAATGATCATGCCCACGATCGTAAGGATGATCGTCGTTGCATAAGCCCGCACGATGACGATCGGCTCCCTGAACACATTCCGATAGGCGTCCAGTGTAAAATCCTGCGGCAATATGGAGAATCCGTTCGCCGTTATCGCCGCCTCCGAAGAGAAGGAGCCCGAAAATATCATAATGAACGGTATCAGACAAAGAGCCGAGATCATTCCGCAGAACAGATAAGCCATCGTATGCAGTACGATCACGTCCTTGCCGACTTTTACTTTTCCCAGATGACTTTTAGACTTTGCCATACTCTCTCCACCTCCCATCAGAACAGCGTATAGTCTTTGTCATAGATGCTTACCAGCTTGTTGGCCAGCAGAACCGTGATAAAGCACAGGATCGACTGGAAGAGTCCGATCGCCGCCGACATACCGAAGTTATTGCTGGAAATCAGCGCCCTCATGGCAAGCGTATCGATAACGTCCGTATAGTCGAAGAGCAGGCCGTTATTCCCGACCAGATTGTAGAACATATCGAAATTCCCGCGGAAAATTCCGCCGATGTTCATCAGGAACAGGATCACCATCGTAGGCATAATCGAAGGAATGGTCACTCTGAAGATTCTTTGGAACACATTGGCTCCGTCGATGGCCGCTGCCTCGTAAATGGAAGTATCCACTCCCATGATCGCCGCCAGATACATGACCGACCCGTATCCGACGCCCTTCCAGATATTGAAAAAGAGAAGGATCATCGGCCAGGCCGCCGGCGTCGTATAGAAAGGAATTTTCGTTCCCCCAAGCGCCGTAATAATACGATTAGCAAAACCGTAATCCGAGCTGAACAGGTTAAAAGCCATCACGCCTACGATAACCCAAGAAATAAAATACGGTAAAAACATCATGGACTGGGATATCTTCTTAAACCACTTATTATGAATCTCGGTCAGGAATACCGCCACTGCCACCTGCACGGCCGTTCCGCAGACAATAAAGAGAACATTGTACAGAACCGTATTGCGGGTTACCTTTAATGCCTGGCCGGACTTAAAGAAAAACCGGAAATTCTCGAATCCGTTCCATGGACTTCCCCAAATACCTCCGGCATAATTATACTTTTTAAAAGCCATCACGATTCCCGTCATAGGGTAGTACGCAAAAACCAGCGTATAGATTACTGCCGGCGCCAGCATCAGAAGGTAAATCCGATACTTAAACAGTTTCTTCAGAAATTTCTTCACGCTTTTCCATCGCCTCCGCATCGCGCAACCATATTGCGCTTTATTGCCAAGTTTTTGTGCAACTCTAATCTGTTTTTAATTATAATCCATTCATTATTTGTTGTCAATTTATATATGCTTCAAATATATCCATATATTATTGTGCATTTTTGCTAATTTTCTCGCAAATTGCGCAATTTAAATTGCGCTCTTGTCGGTTTTGCCCGGCTTGATGGACGCTAAGACTGCTAAAACGAAATCCAAATTTTTTTGCGGCAAAAAGAACTGGGGAGACTCAAGGATGAAGTAAACGAATTGTCAGTTGACACGAAAAAAAACTGTACATCCAATTGCTCCGTTGTTTTCTCTATCAATCTATCATTTATATTTTACCGAACAAAATATATGGAATAATGTCTGATTTATTATAAAAGCAAAAGGGAATATGACCTTCAGAATGAAAAGAAAAACGGGAATCGCCTGCTGTGGCTATTCCCATTTATGCTACGCCAGTATATATAAAGAGTGTCAGAGACGCCCTTTTGTATTGCGATACTCGTTTTCAATATAATCTGACATACGATACTGCTTACTGAAAACTATAGTTTCGCTTTAAGTTCCTTCTGCTCTGCCGCCGGAATACCAAGAGCCTCCATCGCTTGCTCCGCTGTCCATTTAGTAGATTTCATTAGGTTCTTGACAGCAACCAGCCAGGTATTGATCCTCCCTTTCTGCTCTCCTCTGGCTTCCCCTCTGGCTTCCCCTCTGGCTTCCCCTCTGGCCTCTCCTCTGGCCTCGATCCTATCCAATACTTCACACATGGTTCTCGGACCTCCTTCTTTCCTTACCTCATTCGCCGTTTCCTCAAAACGGGGATCTCCCGTCATCACAGTAAATAGTTTGAATAACTCGTCATAATGCTTGATCGTATCCATATCCGGAGCCGCAACCGTCTCCGAAGGTTTCTCATAATCGTTCTGCTTCCGCATCTGGACACAGTAATCAGCCAGATATTTGAAATCGCTCGTAAACATTCCCAGCTGCTCATCAGAAAGCCATGCAATCTCAAACAGATTAATACGGTAATCATTCACATAAGGTTTCAGATCATCCGGGATCTGGAAGCAGTCATACAAAGTGAGCGGCTTGTTCCAGTGCTTCTTATATCCAAGATATAATACCAGAGTAACAACCGGATAGTACTTTTTATAGCGAAGCAGCTGGCTCCGGTATGCGGCCCCGTCATAGCCGAGCACACGGATCGGCATATTCCCTTCCGGCTCTGTCTGGTTCTCAATCCCGAACAGCGCGATCCGGACGCCGCAGTCCTTCCAGCGCTTAGCGATATCCCGTTCCTCTTCATGAAGTTTCCCATCCGCCTTATACACGGACCGGGGCGTTTCGTCTTCCAGATCATCTTCTCTCACAAGCCTCCGGCCGCCAAACAGGAGTACGTTAACGATATCAGCAAAAACGTCGTTATACGCTTCCAGCGTCTTCTCAGTCATATCTTTTCCCGCCATCAGCAATTCCCTCCCGTTCCAACAGTCTGCCCGCTATCTTTAGTATACTCAAAATTCGCCTCATATGCAAGACTTTTCTCTTCGCCGAAACCCTCGCCGGATTCCCTCCGGGACGCCTCTCCCACGGCGGCAGCCGCCGGCAGATACGCCGCGCCGATTACCCAACTTGCGCGATTCGTTTCCTAACGCGCCGGTCAGTCGGAAACGGATTCCTGTATAATGATAGCAGTACGCAGGAGGAGGGACGCATATGCGGAAAGGGTTCCTGAGACATCTCGACTTTTTAGTGGTTGACTGTATAGCCATCGAACTGGCTGCGCTCGGCACTTATGTTGCAGACATCCTGTATCTGAAGACCGGCATGTTCCCCTACCGGATCTGGGCGTGCATGCTTCCTTTGCTGCATATATGTTTAAGCGTCATCCTGGACGCCTACAACAGTATCCTGCAGCGCGGCTATCTCCGCGAAATGGGCGCCATCATCCGCCTTGAATTCGGTATCTTCGCGATGCTGATCTTTTTGTTTTATTTCCTGAACCTGATGCCGACCGTGCCGCAGAGCATCTTCCTCGTATACTTCGCGTTTGTACTGCCGATCACGCTCTTTATGCGGTTCAGCCACAAATTTTACCTGCATTACCGTTACGTCAATGTCAAATACTCCCGGCAGATCGTCGTCGCCGCCACCAAAGAATCGGCGACCCGCATGATCGCAGCCATCACCAAATCCCTCATCCGCAACTACCAGTTCTTCGGTCTGGCGATCCTGGATGAGTCGATGATCGGCAAACAGATCGGTACCGTGACCGTAGCGGCGGACCGTTCCACCATCATCGAATACGTACACAAAAATGTCGTTGACGAAGTCCTGATCTGCGTCCCGGACGATTCTTCGATGACGCTTAAGCTGGCGCGGGAGCTTCTCTCCATGGGCGTAACCGTACATATCTACATGGAAGAAATGTACCACACGCTCCCCAACCGCAGCATCAGCAATGTGTTCGGATACGACGTTCTGACCACGACCATCAGCCCCGTTACCTTCCGCCAGTCCCTCGCGAAGCGCGTCATGGACGTGGTGGGCGGCGTTATCGGATGCCTGATCACTATCCTGCTGACCATTATCATCGGCCCGATCATCTTCATCAAATCGCCCGGTCCCATTTTCTTCACCCAGTACCGGGTAGGCAAGCGCGGGCGTCTGTTTAAGCTGATCAAATTCCGCTCCATGTACATGGACGCGGAAGAGCGCAAGAAGGAGCTGATGGATCAGAACAAGATCCAGGACGGCATGATGTTCAAGATCGACAACGATCCCCGGATCATCAAGGGCATCGGAACATTCATCCGCAAAACCAGCCTGGACGAATTTCCTCAGTTCTTCAACGTCCTGAAGGGCGACATGTCCATCGTCGGCACACGTCCGCCGACCGTGGACGAGTACGAGCGCTACAGCCCGCAGCACAAGCGGCGTCTGTCCATGCTCCCGGGCATCACCGGCCTCTGGCAGATCAGCGGCCGCAGCAAGATCACGGATTTTGAAGAGGTCGTCCGCCTCGATACCCAGTATATCGAGAACTGGAGCATCCTCGAGGATGTCAAGATCATCCTGAAGACAGTGCATAAGGTGTTCCACAGCGACGACGCGTTCTGAGGACCTTAACGGCCATTCACTTACGAACTACGCTCAGCAGAAGCCGCTCCATTTTTCTTACATTCTGCCTGAGGGAGAAATTCTCACGGATCGTCTGATGCGCTCTCTCACTTAACTTAAGACGCAGTTCCGGATCCGATGCCAGACTCCGGATCCGTTCCTTTAGCATACTGACGTCCCCCGGCGTTATCAGAAAGCCGTTGGCTCCGTCTTCAATAACCTCAGGTATGGAGGCTATCCCGGTGCTGATATTGGGGATCCCCCTTGCCATAGTCTCCAGTATACTCATGGGAAGCACCTCCCTGTAAGAAGGAAGGACATGCATCATGGCTTTTTTTAAGTACTTCTCTTTTTCTTCCCCATCGGTCCAGCCTATATGGACTACTCTGTTCTGAAGGCCGTATTGTTGAACCACCGCCCTGACCTTCTCTGTTTCTCCGTCGCCGCAAAGCGCGACACGCACAGAATCCGGAAGCTCGGAATTCAGATCTCTCAGAGCCTCAAGGATATCATACGTGCCCTTCCGTTCACCCAAACGGCCCATCGTAATAATGTAATCTGCATCCGCGCTGTATGGATTCTCATCTCCTGCGTCGATCGCATTATACAGATAATCAACCCGCGCAGCAGGCGCTTTCTCCAGAATATCCTTCACCTGAGAACGGGAAAGAACAATATTCAGATTCACCCGGGTAAGTATCTTCCGCACATATTTTTTTCTGCCCGCGGATAACGTATCGTAGAAATCATTAAATTCCGCGCCATGATGATGAAAAACCACCGGCACTCCGAAAAAATGGCACAGTCTCATCAGCAGCGCTTTCCTGTAAAAGCTTCCCCGCTCCGACACGTTAAAAAGGACTACATCCGCCTTGCGCCGCAGAAGATATCCCAGGATCCGGAAAAAGGCGGCAGCAAATACCATAAGCTTCACGGGAGCAGAACCCTCCCTGTGGGTCGCCACATAGAACACCTCGGCCCGGTTCCAGTAATTCGTCTGAAGGTAATTGCGCGAAACAGATACCATTCCGCCTTTTACCGCATTCAGATCAGATCCTGCCATCAGAACTCTGATCTTCCTTTTTTTCTTCTTTTTTCTCATTTTTGTCTCCTGTATTTTACCGCCATCCGGAATATTTTTATATCGTCAATAAAATACCGCTGAAACAACCGTTTGGGGTCTCTTAAAAAACGGTAAAACCATTCCATCCCAATCTTTCCGATCCATCTTGGGCAGCGTTTTACCTTTCCCGCCAGAAAATCCATCGTCGCGCCGGCACATACCGATACAACAGCATTGTACTCCCTGTAATGCTCATAAATGAACTTCTCCTGTTTAGGGCACCCGAAGCACACGACCAGAATATCCGGAGCAGCCTGGTTGATCAGATCGATGATCCTTGCCAGCTCTTCCGCATCCTTCTCGAATCCTAACGGCGGCGAATACGTCCCTGCCACCTTAAGTCCCGGAATCTTTCGCTTCAAATTATCACGGGCCGCTTCAGGAACCCCCGGCATTCCGCCCAACAGAAAAACTTTCCAGCCCTTTTTACCGGCCAGCCTGCAAATATCCGGCACAAAATCGGAACCGGCCACTCTCTCTTTGATCTTTTCCTTATACAATCTGGAAATCCATACCAACGGCATCCCATCGATCAGGGAAAAATCAGCGCGATTGATAATACGTCTTAAGTACTTGTCCGTGTCCGCCTTCACCGCCACATCCGCGTTGACGAATACTATGTAGGACTTTTTCTTCTCATCAATTCTCTTTTTGACCTGT
The DNA here is from genome assembly GCA_947600145.1 of uncultured Lachnospiraceae bacterium. Classification (GTDB taxonomy): domain Bacteria; phylum Bacillota; class Clostridia; order Lachnospirales; family Lachnospiraceae; genus UBA3402. Next base: position 19,257 of record CANQGA010000003.1, read on the forward strand.
AAAAGCAATTCCTTTTTTGTAAGATTATCGCACTGAAAATTCATTAATCTCACTTTTCCGCGGTTCTCCGCGGACATCGCTTCGTCATGTTTCATCTTCAGCCTCCCTTTTCTGTTGGGTAGTGATTTGTTGGGCAGTGATACCTGCCTCCTCGTCAGTTCCATATGTTTTTCAGGCCCGTCACAGCCGCCCGTCCGATCAGCTCCTGTCCCGCCCGGTTATAATGAATGTCCGTATAGGAGCGTGTATAGCTTCCCACGTTCTCCGCTGTAATGCCGCTTCCGGAAAGATCCACCAGCCCCAGGTTATTTTCCGCCGCGACCCGGCGGATCACATCATTCAGGGCCTGGACATCCGCCGTAAAACTCCCGCCGGATGCAGCGGAACCTACAAAAGGATAAGTGAACAGCGTGATGCTGGCATTTGGATAGCGTGTCTTCATAGCCGCCGCCATCTGCCCATATTCGCTCTGAATGACTGAAAAGTCTTTGCCGGCAAACATGTCGTTCACTCCCATCAGGACAAAGATATCATCCGGCGTTCTGGCTGCGGTATGCAGAGCCGTACATCTGACCAGACCGGAATCTCCGGCCCCCTGCCGGGAATCCAGATTGATGCCTGTGGCGCTAACGCTGTTGTTGACCAGAATATTCATGTCGTAAGTCTTCGCGGCTGCAAACCACCACTTCGTCAGAGCCGTATAGGCGTCCCGGTCGTTATCGTCGCTTCTCCAGGCATCAGACGCCGAAAAGCTGTCTCCCAGGATCGAAAGATAGCGGCCGCTGTGAGACGTTTCCGCCGGCACTGCTCCAGGAATATGCAGATTCAGCAGATCGACCTCACTGGTATATACATTAAATCCGATCTCGCTCGTTCCTGCCGGAACAGGAATTTCATAAGTCCCTTTTTCGTAGACGCTTTTCGACAGGGGAATATTGGAGCCATCGGACGAAGCGGCCCAGACATAATGGGAACCGTCCTTCACGAACGTCACCTCAATGGATGGAACCGGATGAAACTGCTCTGCCGGAACCAGATAATAATAGCTCCGACCCGGATCCTCGTCGTTGACTACCTTATGTCCCCAGAGAGACACTGTCTTACCAGCCGTTCCGGATTCCGCCGTAAACACTGCCCTGAAAGCCGCTCCCACACCGTATATTGCCAAAGCCGCCCCAAAAGACCTTCCCGCCCCGGAAATGGCCAGGACCGCCGCTGTCAGGCAGATCAATTTCTTTTTCCACACCTTTCTCATCACGTTTACCTTCCTCTCTTATGATTCACCGAAAAATACCTGATATCTGCCGCTGGTTGACCGCGAACACAGACCTTCTGTCGTTAAAAAACTTCATGAATCCATCGATCATCTCATGTCCATACAGGCTTCCGTCGCCGTTGACCGCCTTTACATAGGGGACATGGAATAGTTCCTTATTGTTGGTCCAGGTGAGAAAATAACTGGCTTCGGAATCAGACAGGACATTCAAAACCTTCTCAAACCACTGCTTTTCCGGATTGCCCGAGCGGCCAAGCGCCGTGGCTATATCTCCCTGAGCGGGAACGGTGCGCATGATCCCCGTCTCCGTTACCGCGAAAACTTTTCCGTGCTGTGCGGCAAACTGCTGCGCGGCGGCCACCTCCGCCGCAAATTTAGAAAACCAGGGGCCGCTGTCCGTCCCCGGATCTTTATAATACATATCAAAGCCTATCACATCCACATAGGCGTCTCCAGGATATCTTTGGTCATAGACGGCTATGGAAGCGAGGGTGTTATCCCCGTCAGGGCTGTATACATAGATCAGATTGTGAACCTGCTTTGTATCCCGCAGATACTCTACCGTATACTGAAACAGCTCCCGATAAGCAGACGCGTCGCAGACAGACGTTCCCCACCAGAACCAGTCTCCCGTTCCTTCATGGAAAGGCCTGAACAGGATCGGACCGTTCACCTGTTTTGCGTAATCGGCGATCATGTCCAGATAAGCGTTAAATTTACCGTTACAGGCTCCGCCGGGAAGGATCTGACGAACCGCATCACTGCTTCGGTCTTTGGCGGAAGAAGCCGCGAAATCGTATTTCGCGTAAGAGGGATCCCGCCCCGGTCTGTAACCGGAAGCTTCTGAAACCCGGGTAAAATTAGGCATGTGGCAGGAAAGCGTTACCAGAGCCCCTCTGTCTATGGCCGCATTGGCTACCTGGGCGGCCGCCTTCACATTGGCAGCAGCGGTGCCAAGCCTGCTGACATCAATGGCAGGCAGCCCGTTCCGCGCGGCGAAACCTCCGTTGTACTGCTCCGCGCTGAATTCCTGTCCGGTCAGGGACAGAGCGTCCATGCCCATGATTCCCGCATTGGAGCCGGTCATGTCCTCCACATCAGAACCGGTCAGTCCATTCTGGCTGTCAGGAGCCGCTCCGGCCTTGCTCCACAGTTCATCCTGCATTCCGAATATCACATGATCCGTAGAGCCTAAAGCCCGAAGGTACGCATATGTCCTCACCGCGGCAGCCGTCGCCTGCGGATCGGCCAGGCTCGCCCGGTTTAAATCTATCGGCGACTGTCCTCCGCTTTCCGTAACAAGGGTAAGTCCCGAAAGAGACAGAGACGTCCCGTCGCTTCGTCTGACCGTGGAATTAACGGAATAACCGTCGCTTACGCTGCCCTGATCATAAGTAAAACAGGGATCCTCAATGGCAATCTCGCCTGCGTAACTGCATCTGCGCCCGACGAAAAGGATCTTGACCTTCCCCACAGGCTGCTTTACCGCCTGATCAAAGGGAACAGAGCCTTCCCAATGACCGTTTACATTGGCGCCCACCGTGTCGGAAAATGGGATCGACACTGCCGCACTGCTGTAAAGCTTCCCGCCGATCGTTACGGTTCCTGAAAAATCATCGGAGACAAGCTCAGCCACGGAATTGGATTGGACCCACTCCTGACTGCTCCCAAGAAGAAGCACCGCCAGCACCTGGATACGGCCGTCAAAGGAAGGCTTCATCCCGCCGGAAGCGGGAAGCAGGACGTTCATAATCAGCGTGATCCCCTGCCTGGGAGTCTCACTGGTCGTAAGATTCAGATTCCACTCATCATCATCACTGTCCCATGTACTGTCTCTGTTAAAGCCCACCCTGTATGAAGCGGAAATCTCTCCTTTCGCCGCTTCCACGCTGGTGTTCGGGCAGACCGCCGCCATAAGGAATCCGCCTGCCAGAATTCCACCTGCCAGCCTGCGCAGCCATCTGATTTTCCTGCCGCTCTTTGTCTCCATAGTCTTCTAAACGCCCCTTTCAGATTAATTGTCAGAGAATCATCATTACTGCTTTAACAGAACCTTCCGCACGGTTTTTCTCATTTCCGCAAACTCCCTCGTTTTCAGGGAAAACAGAAGGAACAAAAGATTTGGAACGACGCAGCAGATCAGCCCGCGCAGTATCAGCTCCCCGGCTCCGTTTAACGTCACCAGCCCGCAAAACGCTTCCGTTACAAGACACGCCATCACCGTCGCCGCCGTATAGACAAGCAGGCGGATCACATACGGTTTCATGCTGCAGCAAAACAGCTTGCGATGGATCATCCAGGTCTGCCAGGGATACGTGATCACCAGCAAAGACAGGACCGTCGACAGCAAAACGCCTTCCACACCAATCACCTGTACCAGGATCAGATTGGCAATTAAATTAAACAGATTCGCTCCATAGGAACGCCACATATCCTCCCTCCAGAGCCCTGCGGCGTCCTTATATGTACTCTGAACGATCTTCAGCTGATATACGTAAAAATATACGCAGAACCAGACGACCATTCTCTTTCCGAACATCAGGCTCTCGCCGGCCCAGAGCCGGATGAACGGCTGATACAGACAATACAGACAGACCGTACACCATCCGATCAGCCAGGCGTTGATATAGGACAAGTTCATGTAATCTCTGTAATTCTTCTCCGGCGTCTCCAACACGATACTATTGCCCACCGTTGACTGAATGGAGTTAAATATGACCGCGATAACCGCGATCAGCGCGTCCATAACATAATAATAGTTATTGTATTTCGCCAGCACAACCAGTCCCAGGAAGGAAGAGATCACAACGCTGTCCACGGAATTATAGATAAGCGAGGTGATCTTAACACCCAGCAGGGCCCTTGTCTTCCTGCCAATCTGTCTTTGCGTCTCCTGATCAACCGCCCCCCTGCATTCATACTGCGGGTAATATCGTTTGGCAAGATAGGCCGTGATCAGGTTCGTGATGATCGATATCGCGGGAATCACCAGCACAAAGCAGTAGTAATTACGTATCGTAAGCAATATCACAATCTGGATCAGATTCTTCGCCAGGTTCGTGATCATGCTGACCACCGACGGGATATCGTTCCGCTGATGAGCCGTCAGAACGGAGGCCCGATAGGCAAAGAAGAAATATGTCGATACCGTATCCAGCAGATAGATCAAAAAGAGGACACGCACATTGACATCGCTCGGCACGCTGCCCGCAATCAGATGGGGAATGAACGGAAACAGGAGCAGCCCGATTCCCAGGATAACACTTCCCACAATCCTGTATATCTTCCTGTACAATCCCAGCAGCGCGCAGACCGTTTCTTCATCATTCTCTGCCACCGGTTTATACATACTGTATGTAATTGCCATACCGAACCCCAGATCCGCCAGGCTCAAAATCCGCAGCACAGAATTGAACAGACTGTTAAGCCCCAGATATTCAGCCCCCAGCGTATAGATCATGACGGTTCTGGCAATAAATGAAACCACCAGTGTAGAAAACTTATAGACCAGTCCCCACTTGATGTTTCTGGCCGCATTCCTCGTTCTTCCCATAGTTTTTGTTTCCCCGATCTCTTATTTCCTCTGTCCCCTGATCTTATCTAAAAGCAGATCAGCAAGATAGGCGTCTCCGTGTCCGTCCTCTTCAAGTCCGATCCGGACGCAGAACTCCTCACATTTCTCCGCATAATCCTTATAGGAAAACCGCGTGACGGCTTCCTCCAGGCGTTCCTCAGAGGTATTAAACGTAAAGGGAAGCTCCTCCTGCGTAAAATAAAGCCCTCTGTCCCGGCTGCTGTACTCATCCAGGTCCGGCATATAGGAAAACACCGGTTTTTTGACAAAAACCATGTCAAAGACACAGTCGGAATAATCCGAGATCAGAACGTCCGCCGCGGCCAGAAGTTCCTGCACATCCGGATACATGGTTGCGTTTTTCACATCACTGCTGTAGAAAAGAGCACCGGCTTTCTCCGCAACGGTCGGATGCAAGCGCATCAGCATCACAAAATCCGCTTTTTTCTCCTGCCCCATTGACTTAAAGTAATGTTCGTTCAGCGCCGTCAGGATGCGGTGATAATCAAAGCGATAAACCGATATATCCCGATCCACACGGAATGTAGGCGCATAAAGAAGGATCTGTTTCCCCTGTGGGATCGAAAAGAACTCCCGCACTTTTCTGTCTGCTTCTTCTCTTCCATGATACAATACCGAACATCGGGGAACACTGCATTTTAACACAGGCCCATGATAATAATATGTATTTTGGTAGTTTCTTCTTCGGAAATCATTGTCCGAATACATTAAATCCGTGATCGAAGCGTCGTACTGCGAGGCTTTCAGGTAGGAAGCGGGAAGGACTTTTTCCGCGTCCCCTTCGTTCCGCTTAAACCCTACGATGGAATGCCAGGTCTGCAGATAGAACTGTCCTTTTCGTTTGCGCGGCTTATATGCCGTTTTTACGTTATCGACCCAAACTCCGGCTGTAGACAGTTCATACAGGGCGGCAAGAGAGCCGTAGGGAACCTTCCTCACCCAGGTTGGAATGCTCTCCGCCTCTTCCGATTTCCCGCCTCCCTTAATGAGCCAGACCAGATCCAGGCTTTCATCCTTCCTATGCAGCGCTTCGCAGATATATTTCGGATCATCTCCGTAACCTCTTCCGTGAAAATTTTCAAATACGATCTTATTTTCCCGAATCGGAAATAATCGGAAGATGACGGCAATTCTCCCCCTCAGGGCCAGGCGGGTCCGTAGCTGTCGGATTCTCTCTTTTACGTTCATTGTCTTTCCCTCCTGTTCCTTTGATGCCCATTCCTTTGATGGAAAAACCGCTGTACCTTATCCATAACCAGCGGTACTTTCAATAACAAGGCCAAAGCTAAAATTCGACAGGTCTGTCTCTTTTCAAGCGCCCGCCAGATCTCCCGATATAAAAACGGAAGTTTCATCCTGCTGACATCGACGCCTCCCATGCACCGCGCGAGATCCTGGTTCTTATAACACGCTTCTACGTTCTTTCGCCCTCTGCCTGTAAGGACGCTCCGAGTACCGCCGGTACATTCCTTGATTCCCACCGAGACCGACCATACCTTATGGTATTTTAACTGTTCCTGTAAACCCTCCCGTTTTTTATTCGCGAAGCACACATCCAGATTATCGTACAGATTCCGGTATTTCCGAAAATAATCCTGCTCAAAAACTTTCGTCATGGATTCCAGACGTTTCCGATAATGATAAAAGCACTGGCTTTTATAAATCTCCACGCATTTTGCGTCCAATATACAGGCGTACGTACAGACCATGTCTTCTCCTAACGACACATTCTCATTCACCGCAGCTAGATTCGGAATCAGTATATCCCGACGAAACCACTTGTTCCAGACATTCGGCCAAACCCCCGGCTGATAAAACTTTCCGGCATAAATCATATGATCACGCAGCTTTTCCAGATTCTTCCCGCGGTAAATTCCTTCCGGAACAGCAGCCGTATGCCTTATGGGATATCCTCCGTCATAAAAATAATCTGTAGTCAGAACGTCGGCATTATTTTTCCGAATTCGCTCCATCATAGCCTGATACATATCGCTGTCAATCCAGTCGTCGCCGTCAACAAACGTAATATATTGGCCGCTACTAAGCTTTACGCCCGCTTTTCTTGCGCTTACCAGTCCCCCGTTTGATTTATGAATCACCTTAACACGGGCATCCATTTCGGCATAATGATCGCAGATCGCCGGGCAGCCGTCGGGAGAACCGTCGTCCACCAGGATGATCTCCATATCCTGAAAGGTCTGCTCCAGAATACTCTCCACGCATTGGCGCAGATAAGGTTCCACCTTATAAACAGGTACGACAACGCTTAAAAAGGGATTCATACGTCTTTTCCTTTCTTTTTCACAGCGGGGAGGAGCGATATCGCCAGGCAGCCGGCCACAGCCGCCAGGAACACGTCCCACCCATAATAGGCAAATTCTCTGAAACACAGAGTATACAAAAACACAAACATCATATGCAGGTAATAATTGATCTTACTGGCCCTGTCAAGAAACTTCCAGACCGGCGACGGCTTCAAAACTACAGCCAGCGCCAGACTGACAATCCCCGCCGTCGCCAGAACCGTCATAAAGTCCGACCACAGGGGGATCCGCAGAGTTCCCGCCAGGAAAGCCGTCACAGCAACGGCAGCGGCAGCCCTTGCAGATACTGCGGCCTTCCTTCTGGCAAGCCACCCTCCCAGAACCAGATACAATGGCGCCGCAAACATCCGACCCGATTCGAAGGTGCGCACAATCCCGGTGCGGATCAGGGAAACTGCCGGCAGGCTGGAGGGAGCATCCACGATCTCCGACATGGTCACGCCCATAAGAAACAAAACTGTGGCCGCCAGAAAGATCGCCCTTGCGGACCTGCCCCGCCGGATCAGAAGGTACAAAATGGCCCCGCCGTAAAACACTGCCAGAAGGTACCATAAATGCCAGGAATAAAAGTGGGACCCTCCCAGCACCGTCCCCTGAACCAGCAGGTACAGATCGACCAGAACCCCCTTGCCGTCCGTAAAATATCCGTAAAAGGTGCACGGCAGGTATACAGCTGTCCACAGAAGATACAGGCGCAGGGCCCGCAGTGCGTACCGCTTCACCCGAAGCGCAAGCTCCTTTCTGCCCTCCCCTCTCTCCCGAAACAGAAAGAAACCGGTGCATACAAAAAACGTAGGCACGGAAAGGGAAAACAACATCGCTTCACATCTTAAAAAGAGCGCGTTATCAATACGTTCAAAGGGACGCGTATGCTGCGCGATCACCACGATCGACATGATCCACTTTAAGAGATCAAGACTGTAATACCGCTTCACCTCCATCGCCGTCCTCCTTACAATGCCTGATCACACGATCTCACCCCGAATCCAGGCTTTGTCTCCCTGCCCCGCAGGATCCGGTCTATGATCTCCAGATAGCGGTCCGCGGATTTCTCCACGGAAAAATCGAGGCTCCTGCGTACCAGCTTTTCCCTGTCCGGCTCCCGGGATACCGCTTCCTTTATCCCCTCAGCCAGGGCGCGGCTGTCGCCTGTCGGAACCAATGTGCCGTAAACACCGTCGCCCAGGATCTCCCTGGGCCCCGAAGGACAGTCCACGCTCACAATGGCACTTCCGCAGGCCATGGCCTCAATGAGAACCGTGGGAAGCCCTTCAAATCTGGAACTCAGCGCCACACAGTCTGCCGCCGCGAAATAGGCGTAGGGATTTTTCACATATCCCCTGAAATCCACCCACTCCTCAATCTGCAGATGTCTGGACAGCTGACGCAGCTCTTCCTCCAGTTCCCCGATCCCCAGAAGGATCAGCCGCCAGTCTCCCTCCGCGCGAAGCCGCCGCAGAGCCTGGAACATCAGCTGGTGGTTTTTCTGGTAAGATAACCGTCCTGCCAGCACCAGGGTCTTCCACTGTCTGGACGGCGCCAGCCATGGATGCCCCGTCTCCTCCCCGGCCATCCGGAAGATCTCGTCAGACACGACCGGATTATATGCTGTAAAAACATGGTTCTCATCCGCTCTGCAGAGACGAATATAATCCTCTCGGACCGCCTCCGACACGGCGATTACCCCATCCATGCTTTTGTCCATAAGAGGGAAAAGCCGGCTGCGGATCCTCTGAAAGCTGTGCTTCTCCTGCGACAGGGTATTATGGATGACCGCCACAACCGGCATCCGGCCGGGATTCAGCCATGACGCGACCATGGCCACCTGACTCATCTCCGCCGTTACGCAAAGAAGAACGTCAAATTTTCTTTTCGTCATCAGCCGCCGCAGATAAACGACGTTTTTCAGGTTCTTCCGTATTTTGGAAGTCTCGGACACCTTCATATCCATCACAGGGATCCCGTCATCCAGCAGTTGCCGCGTCTCCCCGTAATCGTACCTGACGCAGAACGCAACCTTATGTCCCCGGCGGTGAAGCTCATTGGCTAACAGCACCGTCATTTTTTCAGCTCCGCCGCCGTCAAAGCGATGCATGAAAATGCAGATCCTCTTTACAGCCATGTACTGGTCTCCCTCTCTTTCTCAATCTGCTCTTCGAAATGATGTCCCATCATCAGCACCGCCATGGGGACGTTCCCATAAAACAGGAAATACATATTTTCGGAGAAAAAGGTAACAAATAAAAATACGCTGATCGTAAAAGCAATGATGCCCAGCGTGGTGTCGCGGGACAGAAACAGCCGGACTCTTAGGACAAACATGGCCAAAAGCCACAAAAGATATCCCCAGAACCCCTGCTCTATAAACTGCCGCAGGAAGTCATTATGAAGATCGCCCAGGATACTGCCCGAAATCCCCAGATCCAGTTCGCCTGTCTGGATCATCTTGGAAACATATCCCAGGCCCTGTCCCAGATAAAATGGGCTGAACTCGTAAAGAGAGCTGGCGTTCGTATACACAAGGGCCCTTCCCATGGTGTCGACCCCCAGCAGATCCATCAGCATCTCATAAAACCCCGACTTGATCATCCAAATATAGACAAAGCCGACAAGAACCAGCAATAGTCCCCCCAGGCTGACAAAGATCTTCCTGACGCCGTCGCGTGCAGCACGCAGAACCACGCCCGCCATCATCGCGGCGATCAGGGCCAGCAAAGCGCTCCGCTTGAATTCTACAACAAAAAACAGAGCGGCTGCCGCAAGCGCCAGAATATCCCGCCTGCGGCCCTTGTTGAACAGTATAAAATACACGATATACATACCGAAGGCATAGGTATGTCCAGTCATCTCCATACGCCTCATCATCACGCCTGTATCCATGGCACCGCTGACGATAAGCGTAATAAACTGACTGACAAACTCGCCTGCCCCTCCCCCTTCGAGCATCGCCGAGACCATCGTAATGCTGCTGCCCAGGACAAGTGCGATCAGATTATACACGATCCCTTTGTCCCCGAACAGATAGAGGGTCGACGCCGCCGTCATAACAGCCAGTATCTGATAGACGGAAAAGAACGTGCCGCGGATGATCACGTTGGGCGCTGATCGGTCTATTACCCAGACGATCAGCGAAATGAATATGTTAAGGAGAAACGGCATGCAGATCCACATCACATATTTCATCAGCAGCCACGCCCGCGGCACCCGGGGATCGACAAGAAATGCCAGGAGCGCAATTCCGATGATGCCCATGCCGAACAGATACATATACATGAACGTAAATCCGCCGATGGTCACGCCGCCAGAACTCCAGTCCAGCGCATTATACATCAGCGCCGCCAGTACCATGTAAATGGTAAAAAGCGTTCCCTTTTTTATCTTCTCCCAGGTCATGGATTCTCCTTACACCGCCGTTATCCGGCTTCCTCTATCACCGGCTCTACCTGATCCAGCGCATGAACCAGAAGCTGCTTGATCCGATAGATACCGGAGGTTCTGGATTCGGCCATCCCGCACTCATACTCAACCTTGCAGTCCGCGGCGGCATTGTAGCTCTCGGCCTCTTTTTTCAGATACTGCGCGTAATACTCCATCTGCTCCTTCGATATACCCTTTACATAGATGATATACTGTCCCACGCCGTTAAGAGCAATGAAGCAGTCGTCATTCTTCGGATAAACCTCCTTGACCATGCTGTTAAACTTCAGCATCATCTTATCCATCGCTTCCCTGCCGTAAACGACGTTCTTCTCCTGGATCCGAACGAGCCTGAGAACGACGCACCCGAAATCGTCGGGAAGTATACGTTCGGCGTAAGTATCCATGTATTTATCACAGCCGGCCCGATTGGGAAGCTCAAATTTTCTGTCCTGATATACATAGTAATCAACAATATCCCCCAACCGTCCCAGGACGACAGCAGCCGCGCAGAACATGCACAGGAAAATGACGACTACCATGGCCGCGTACAAAAGGACCCTCTGATTGGCAATTACAATAATATTGCTGAGCAGACTGATATTGGCGGATCCGCAAAAAGCATTGTACTCCTTATTTACTTCCATCATGATCTCGTACAGACGATTGGTTTTCTCCACCAGCTCGGAGATCATGGCATCTGCCGTATCCAGAACCTCCTGAGAAGGTGCCGCATAAGCAACGGTTACAGCCGGACGCGCCTCCGCAGCCGTTTCTCCCGCGCCTTCTGCGGGAGCCTCTGCCACTTCTTCGCTTTCGGCAGGAACCGCTGTCTCTTCTTCGTCTTCCGCAGGGGCCGCTGTCTTTTCTTCGCCTTCCGCAGGGGCCGCTGTTTCTTCTTCGCCTTCAGCCGAAGCCTCTGCTTCTTCGATCCCCTGTATGTTCAGAGCGGTCCCGATATCTGCGCCGTCTCTGTAGATCCCGAGTATGTACTCGCAATAGGCCACCTCAATAAGCGCCCACTCATAGTCTTCCTGATCCTCGATATAATTCTTCATCAGGACATCGTATTCGACCGTCTGATCGATCCGCTTCTGGTTTTGGTCCCCTCCGTCCCTTGCATCATGAACGTCGTCCAGAATATACTCATAGGTAATGTCGGTATTTCCGGACTCTCTCATCATCTCCACATAAGAATCGATCACCCGTTCGATCGCGGCAATCTTAGTCCTGCTGGCGTTATTGTCCAGCCCATAATCCTCTATTCGGTTCTCATACTTGGCAATCAGGGCGTCCCTGTTTTTCGTCACCCTGTTGCTCAGAATATAGGCATAAATGTTGGACAGCTCCACATCCTTCAAATAAGAGAATTCCCGATACAGATCCATGAAGGAATAACCGTTCGCCGCCGCGCGGAACGTATTATTCTCACTAAAGCCTTCGCTGGTGCTCGCCATGACGCCGTCCAGAGATTTCTCCAGGATCTCCGCCATTTCCAGATAATCGTAATTTCTTTCATTCAGGCCTGAAATATCGTTTGCCGCCATCAGGTTGTTAATATGCTTCTCCCCATAATTCTCAATATAAATATTCAGAAGATTATCCAGTATCTGCCGTGCAAAAGCCTGCGGATTATCGGAATCCGACTGACGGGCCGTAAAAGAGACATAATATCTTGTAGGCTGGGAGGTAGACTGCTCGCCGGTAGCATTCACCGCTTCCTGGATCGCCTTATCCTCATCCGTCACGATCCCCGTTACCGTTACCCGGGAACGCAGCTCATCCAGGTTATACTCGTTGTAATCCAGCCCCATCTCTTCAAAAACACGGGTCATAGCCTGAGAAGAATAAATCTCCGACACATCGATCTCGCTTCCGTCCGGCGCGTAGCCCTCGGCCGCGCGGTTATTCGTATAACTGATTACCGCGGACGCCGTGTAAGTCTGGTTCGACTGCATATACAGAAAGAAAACCAGTCCGGCCAAAAGAGACAAAACGACGATCGGTATTTGATACTTCTTAATATATTCTAAAATACGAAATCTTTTCATCTTCTGTTTTCCTCCACCGCTTCCCCTTCTCTGTTCCCTTTGTCTTCTTTCGCGTGTTTCCTTTTTCTGTTTTTCTTCCGCGCAGTGCCTCCATAGGCTTCCGCCACGTAGGAAGCGGAATCATTTCTTCCCTTCAGCGCTATGATCAGTATGCATAACGCTACGGCGAAAATAACCGCGTGTATGACGGCGCTCCTGATCTCAGCCCCGGTACTGACCGCGCGGCCGGAAACAACGCTCACATAATCATTGGTCGTCTTCCTGTCATAATCCGCCAGCGTGTCCTCGAGAAGCTTTGCGAAAACCTGATACTCGCTTTTCAGAGATTCCAGCATCTCTTCTGCCTGCGCGGCCTGCGCGCTTACATCGCCGGCGGCCTGCATCTGCGTGATGGCGTAATCATTAGACTGCATATTCCGCTGCCGTTTAGCGGCGGACTGCATGGACTCCTCCGCGTTCTCAGCAAAATAATCGACGCCTATCTTTGTTCTGGACATATAAAACTCCCCGTCCAGATCCTCGCTGGGAATCAGTACGATCGTGGCCATATCCCTGTCATATCGGTCAATGGCAGCCAGATTGATATTGTGGGTCGCGATATCCTTCAGATACGCCTTGTGGGTGATCGTATTATCATAGTTCAGTTTTGCCACGTACTGATCGGCGTTTTTGGCAAGGCCGTTCGAGAGAATAAACGCCCGAAAGCCTTCCAGCTGTACGTCCCGGAAGGTCTTGACCTTCTCTGTAATAGAATCAAATGTTTCTCCCGTCGTCACAGACTGAAAAGCGGCAGCCTCAGCCGACATCGCGTAAGCATAATCCGAGATATCTTCCGCCTTTCTGTCAAACAGCTCGACGATATCCAGATAATCCATATTGTCCAATTCGGAAAAATCCATCGTCAGGACGTTCGTCTTTCTGGAATACGAGTTGATAAATTCGCGGCGGTATACCTGGGCCACCGAATCCACCACGTCCGCTGGCTTTAAGTGCAGCGTATTATTATCTGCCTCATAGGTCAGCTGGTATTCCGTTGACATGTATACCTGATTGGTAGATATGGAATCTCCGGCATTCAGAGGCGTTACCTGAAAGCAGCGTTTCAGGTCGTCCGCGGTGACATTTTTCAGATTTCCCTCCGTGATCGCTTTTTCCAGAATCTCGTCGGAAAGAAGCTCTGAAATATTAAATCTCGTTCTGTTCGGATTCAGGCCGCTGGAAGCTTCCGGATAATTAAATCCGATGATCACCGACGCCAGCATCGCTGTCTGCGTCTGTTCTGTTTTCAGACAGATCACCCCATACGCTCCCGCGGCTATAACGATCAGTATCAGCCACCTCTTCAATGTGCGGATGCCGTTTCTGATCCGTCTGAGAAGATTCTCCTCGTGACGCAGAAAAAGGATCAGCGCGCACAGGATTATCACCGCCGGAATAGCCGCCAAAATATACTCGAAATATCGAATGTTCTCCATATATAACCACTCCTTTCTCCTATGAACGGCTGATATCTATTACAACAAGCTCCGGCCTGTTGTTGATCCGCGGCAAATGCCCATGACCGCCCAGCCCTCTGCTCACGATCAGAATCCCATGCGCCAGGGAAAATTCGCCGTAACAATACTTCGGGAAAAAGCCTTCATCCACATGAAACAGGCCTCTTCCGTCGGGAAGCCGTATCTGGCCCCCGTGAAAATGTCCCGCGACGCCCAGATCAAAATCCACATCCGCCAGACAGTCGTAATAAAGAGCCGGAAAATGCGTGAGCAGAAGCTTAAAGCCTTCCTTTTTCTCAAAGGCGGATACGGCATCCCCGGCGACCTCTTCATAATCGTCCGTCTCGGCCGTCACTCCCATGATCTCAAAAGGATTTCCCTTTATCGTGGCGCTTACGGAGTTATTATACAGAACTGTCACGCCCTTCTCCCAGAGCGCCGCGTCCAAAGCTACCCGGTGGCTGCCGCCCGCATACTCCAGGGTTCCCTCATTGTTGCCGAATACGTAATAAACCGGCGCCATTTTGAGAAGCTTTCCGCACAGATCCGTTGCGATCGTTATGTTCGGGTCATCTCCGTTGACCATGTCTCCGGCCATTACGATCAGGTCCGGCTCCAGCTGTTCGATCTTTTCCACCAGCTCGCGGTTGGCCCGCCCGAATTCATGGTTATGCAGATCTGCCAGCAGGACGATCCGAACCGGCTCCTGGATCTTGCCGGAAGTCACCTGGTAAAAGGTCGTCTCCAGGGTATCGTCGTCCGAACATATCCATATAACGATTCCGAAGGTCAGAACCGCCGCCGCTAAAACCAGAATTACCGAAAGGCAGCCTCCAAAGCGCCGTTTTCTTCTTTTCTCAATTCCATATTTCCCGTCCATCACATTCGTTCCCATTTCCCTTCATTATCCTGTTCTCTTTTCTTGCCCCTGTCAATGCGCCTAAAACTGCGCATAGATAAATGCGCTGTCTCCTATATACGCGAACACCGTCGTCAGCAGGATAAAGCAGCAAAGTATCACGCGGCTGCCAAATCTGCTTAAGTCAAGAGGGCGCCAGATATCATTTCCCCGATTATAACGGACGGCGGCCAGCTCCGTTAGCAAAAGACCCATTCCAAAAATAACGGCATATACATATACATAATAGATTCCCGGGGCCCATGTGAAGATCCGCCGCAGGATCAGAATCGTCTTCCCGAAATCATTGGCCCTGAAAGGGATCCAGAGAACCGCAACCACACAAAAATTAAGGAACACGGAAAATACATGGCGCGCCTTCCCCCACGCCGCTGAGGCTGTTTTCTTTCCCTTCCGTTTTCTCTGAAACACCCTGCTGACAGCCGAAACTGCACCGTGAAGTGCTCCCCACACCACGAAGGACCAACTGGCCCCATGCCAGAGGCCGCTTAAAAGCATGGTCAGGAACAGATTCCGATAAGTCCTTGCTTCCCCTTTTCGGTTTCCGCCCAGGGGAATGTAGACATAATCGCGAAACCAGCCGGACAGACTGATATGCCACCTTCTCCAAAACTCAGAAGGGTTTGCCGCCAGATAGGGCAGATTAAAGTTTCTCCCCAGATCAAAACCGAGGATACGGGCAGCGCCGATCGCCATATCCGAATATCCTGCAAAGTCATAATAGATCTGAAGGGCGTAGGCGAGCACTGCCGTCAGGAGACTGATACCGCTGTAAGCGCTCGGAGCGGCGTAAACCGTATCCACGCAGACGCCGAGTCTGTCCGCGACCACCATTTTCTTAAAAAGGCCCATCAGAAACCTCTGTCCTCCCCAGGACAGGTTCTCCCACGTGAGTTCATGGTCCGTCTCAAGCTGCGGAAAAAAATCGCGGGCCTTTACAATGGGACCTGACACGATCTGCGGGAAAAATCCGATATACAAAAGCACCTTGCGCAGGGAAGCCTCCGCCTTCATTTTCCCCATATAAACATCGGCCAGATAGCTTATGGCCTGAAAGCTGTAAAATGACAGGCCGAGCGGCAGCAGAAGCCCCATCGTCGCCCGGGGAAGCCCAAAGGCTGCGGTAAACGTATCCACGAAAAAATCCGCATATTTGAATATGCCAAGCACCAGCAGGTCCAGGCAGATTCCCAGGGTCAGCCACATTTTTTTCTTCTTCCCGTTCGCGCCGGACTTCTGGCCGATCTCTAAACCGCACTTCCACATAGCGAGGGAAATGCCCGCAAGAAGCGCCAAAAACCTCCAGTCGCCGGCGGCATAGAAAACATAACTGGCTCCCAGCAGGACCAGCTGATGAGTTTTGGCCCCTCTGGTCAGCTTCATGACCAGAAGAAGGATCAGAAAAAATATCCCGAATCTGACTGACAGAAAACTCACTGCCCGTTCCTCCCGACTAGTATTTTATACAGTTCCTCCGCCATAACACGATGTCCGGCCTCACTGAAATGACCTTTTCCCATCGCCGAATTCATAAAACCGTAAGGGACCGAATAATCCTCCGCGTATGCGTCCAGGATCGCCTGGGTGGCGTCCATAAATATGATCCCGTTCTCCCTGCACAGCCTGACAAACACTTCCGTCTCCTCATAACGATCCGGGCTGAGAGAACCGTCCTCACAAATGGTCACGTCCGGATGATACGCGATGATCAGCGTTCCGCCAAATTCTTCCCGCAGCATTTTAAGGACCTGCTCCAATCGGTCGGAATAAGACTCCTCGGCGTCTCCTTCCGCTAGTTCCTCTTCCTCGGACTGTTTCTTTTTCACGGTCTCCGCCTGCCTTTTCAGAATATTCAGAAGCGGCAGCGCCTCTTTTACCCTCATGGTAAACCGCTTGACCGGAGAAAGCGTCTCCAGTATATTCTCACCGTTCTGGCTTTCATCATATCCTCTCTGGTTCAGCGCTTCCTCCAGCTCCTCATCGGAAAAAGAGGTTTTGCCGGTCTCGATCACGATCGTCCCTGCATCCGGAAATTCCCCTGTCACAGCCTGAAAGCCGGCGGCAATATCCGGAAAATAATAACCTTCCTGAGACACATTGTATACAAATGACGGGGACAGCATATCATTCAAAAGATCCGTATATCTCTTTCCGTTTTCTACTTCCTTTCCCTGGGTAAAGGACGCCCCGACAACGACGCAGTATCCTGGCCCGTCCGGAAGACAATCGTTTAGATATCCCTTGCTGTCGACACGATAATGGCCGCGTCCCTCCATTCCCGCAACCAGCACCGCGCCTGGATCCCAGATGGCCAGCGTCGCGCCGCCTTCCCGATCGATCCATCCGGGCTGGACCTCATACAAAAACATAGCCGCATTACATATGCAGAATGCCGTTATAAACGCCGCGACCCATGAAACAGCCTGCCTGACCCATTTTCCCATAGAGTTCTATTCCTTCCGTTAATAAACGTTAAAAAGCCTTTTCATAACGATTCCCATGATCCGTATGCGGTTCGCCAGCCGCAGGATCAGGAGCGGAACGGCAAAGCTCAGCACAACACAGATCCCATATGCCGCGATCATCGGCCATCCCAGGCCATTATACAGAACCGTTCCAACAAAAGCGCAACAGAAGGGCTGATGAAGCAAATAAATAACATAAGATTTTTTCCCTGCATACACCAGCCAGGAAAGATGTCCCTCCAAATGGACTGCCGCCCGCAGGAAGCTGACGCTCACCCCGAATCTGGCGGCCGCAACCAATGTATACCTGACCCATCCAAAGAAACCGCTGTCTCCGATGCCCAGGTTAAAGGCAGCGTTCGCAGCTTCCACTGCCAGTATCGCCCAGGACGCCAGGCAGCAGAGTCTGACAAGAGGAGCCTTCCCGTAAAGGATATTCCTGTGAGAAAGCAGTACCGCGCCGCACACAAAATAAATAAGGTAACCTGTCAGATAAACCCCCAAAGCCGGCATATGAATCTCATGAAAATCCGCGTAGCCAAGATACCAGCACAGGGCGGCGGAAACAGGCAGCAGGATCCTCCAGTCGACCGAAAGCCTTTCGCTTATCGCCTGCCACCAGAATATTCCCAGTGAAAACAGGAATAGCATCCAGATATACCAGAGATGCTGCGCATATGGATTCTCCGCCAGAAACGTCCTGATCAGATAATCCTTCACTCCGCACGGCGCGTAAGAAGAGCCTTCCAGGATCCGGCTGAAAGCCGGAATCTGGTAAGCAGTCATAAAGCATGCGTATATTACCAGACTGTAGACCAGAAGCGGAATCAGAAGAGTCCTGACGCGTCCGGCCGTATATCGGGCTTTCTCTGACAGATGCCGGCTGCCTGAGACAGAATAGGTAAGACCGGATATCGTCCAGAAAACCGGCATATGAAACAGGTAGATCAGCCTGTATATGTATTCACAGACCATGCTTGACGCCCTCATCTCATCCCGAAAGGCGTGGCCCAGAACCACAAAAACGATTCCGATCCCCTTTGCCAGGTCTATCCATTCAAAATACTGTTTCGTATCGGTCTTTCCCATCTTCATCCAACCCCGCACGAAATTTAACCGGATACTATATATGCTTTCCTGCTAATCCGTTTTCAGATCCGGCTACTGCCTGCTCCCGAAATAGCGGGCAATCTGGTTCTTAAACTGCCGGTTGTAACGTCGGCTGAGCGGGATCTGCTTCTGCCCGGTCAGCGTGATATTGTGGTTATCCATCCGCACTACTTTATCAAGATGAATGAGAAAACTGTTATGGCAGCGGCAGAACTGTCCGCCCGGCATCAGTCCCTCCGCCTGCCTCAAAGACATCCAAAAAAACCGCTCTTCCTGCTCCATCACAAATACGCAGCCGTGGTCACGGCTTTCAATGTACTGGATCTCGCCAAGCGGCAGAATCTCTGTCTTTCCTCCCGCGGGGATCAGCACGGCGCGCGCCTGATGGTTCAGTCTCAGGTCATCGGCGATCGCCTTTTCCAGTACTGCCTCATCCACCGGTTTCAGGAGATACTGAATCGGTCTTACACTATATCCGTCCAAAAGGAAATCTGCTGAACTGCTGATAAAGAGAATCGACGTCCTGTCGTCATGCATGCGGAGCTCTCTGGCAAGCTCCAGTCCGGATTTTCCGGGCATCACAATATCGAGGCAGATAAGATCAAACACTACCCCGGAATGTAACGCCTCCTCCAGACTCTCTGCAGAAGAAAATACCTGCAGCGAATATTCCGTCTCCAGCCGGTTCAGGATCTCTCCGCACATACGCGCGTTTTCTTCCCTCACAGGCGCTTCATCTTCACATATGGCAACACGGTACATGACCTCAGCTCCCGATCCTCACGCCGCAGATGTTCTGTCCGGACTTCCGCCGGCGCATAGTAAGGCATATAAAGTGATTGTATCACCGTGCATATCCTGCCATGTGTCTCGCTACAGATATTTTAGTGGTTTTTTTAATATTTTTTTGTATTTTACATCGTACAATCGCGGTAATAATTGATCAGGCACCCGGCCGTCAGGATCTTCCGCTCTTCGCGCGTCAGATGATCCAATGTTTCCCCGGATCTTCTCCAGGATCTCACAGACTCTCGCGTTGCCGTTGATCTCTTCGGGAAGCCCGGTCCCCTTCATGCCGATGTCCTCGGCCCGCACCAGAACCATCGGATTGGACACGTCCACGATGGTCGCCTCGATCCTGCCGAGCCCGGGGATCAGAAGTTCGTCGATCACATTGCCCGTGGGAAGCAGCTTCCCTGTCTTGGCGCCGGCCGGATTCAGGAATTTCCTTTCAATGCGGGTTATACGATATTTTTTATAGGCACTTCGTCCCCCGCAGTTTTCTCAGAAGTTCTACACCTCTCCGGATCTCTTCCTCTTCATGCAGCCCCTTCGCCTCAATGATCCGTTCAACCGCCTGCTCCGGATCCAGAGAATGATACGGATAATAAAGATTTTTAAGCTCTTCCGGCTTGATGATCTTATATACCTGTCTGCTGCTGATTTCCCGCATATAACACCAATATCGATAGATATAACCGATCCAGTACAGTTCTTCTGCATGATACTTTATCTTCCCATAATCAGATTCCCCATATTCTGCGGCTATCTCATCGATCAGCGCCTCCGGAGGCACCGATTCAAGCAGAAAACCCTCTCCATCCATTCTCCGTGCCGCGTCGGAGTACATAAAACGTCTCAGGAAAACCGGCGAACTGCATTCTGCTCTCTTTTCAGAAAGGGAAAACAGACCGGCCTGATATCTGCACAGGCTTAATCCGTATTCATCAAATTTTCTCATTTTAAAATATCCTCAATATATTGTCCCTGTCCCCGATACTGTCTTCTCGCAATTTTCACTTTATCAAGATTTACATCCATAAATTCTTTGCCGGAACGCAGATAATATTCTTTTTCCTCTGGCGCTAGATAGCAGTGCTCCAGAATATGTACCTGATCAAGCGCCTTTTCAGTGAGGAAGACATATTGATTCCCCAGATTTGTAGCGGAAAGGCAGTGCCCGCATTGGATGTCCGTGATCTCACCCGCTATAAAGCTGTCAATAATTTCAAACATTCTGTTATCCGCAATCGGCGCTGTCACATAATCCAGACCATTCATACCGGCAATCAGTTCTGTGAGTGCCGCAGCCCCCTCAAACGCTTTCAGTCTCCCTCTGAAATACGCGATACTCAGCATCCATTCCCTGTCAACTGTAAATTTTTTACTCTTCAGACCTCTCTTATCGAATCGTATCACATACAAAGATGACTCAGGAAAATTAGAAACGAACATCGCCGACTGTTCAAGACTTTCACCGCAATAAAAACCCTGCCCAAAATCATTATTCTTTCTCGATCTCCCTATGTCCGGTCTCCCTTCCAGGCTGGTCTTCGCGCCATGAAATAATATCTTATGAAACTCATCCGAATAATCTTCCCGATATAACTGCTCTTTGATCTTATTTAAGCGGATTCCCTTCCGAAAGGCCATACTATAAAATGATGTCAGATTAATCCGGCGTATCCTGCCCGCATCATTCTTCCAGTTATTGAGCGTCATCCTGGATACGCCTATCTCATCCGCAATCTCACCCGATGTCATACCCAGCAATTCTTTTACGATCTCTATATCCTCCACGATTCTGTAATCCGGCATCTTAAAGGCTCCTCAAACTTATTTGTAAAGTATTTTACAATTATTTTCAGCACTTGTCAATATTGAAGGAATAATACTTTATATATAAGTTTCAATAAAATGAATCGGTCGTAACCTACTCTTCTTCTCCGAGAATGCCGATCTTTTTCGATGAGGACGCCGTCCCGGGATCATACTCCAGCAGGCGGAATTTCCCGTTCTCCAGGGCGATCTGCGCGAGCGCGCAGTTTCCCATCGGTTTCTCCCAGAACCGTGCGACCGGGACGTCCGCCAGAGGATTGAGGATGCTCCGGCCCGCCCCGCCGTGGGCGACGATCAGGACATGACCGTACGCCGTCTCCAGCGGACGCAGCTTTTCATTCATGAACTCCCATGTCCTTCGGTAGAGATCCTCAAAGGATTCCGCGGTCCGCGGCGCGGCGTACCGTCCCGGCCGCTCAAAGAGGTCGTGCAGCGGATGAGCTTCGTCCGCCCGGATCTCCTTCAGCATGCCGCCCTCCCACTGTCCGAAATTCATTTCCTTCAGAAGCGGCTCATCCCACGCCGGGACGTTCCGCCCGTCCAGGATGATCTGACGCGTCTGCCTCGCCCGCGCAAGGCTTGACGAGAACGCGGCGTCCAGCTCGGCTCCCGAAAGTTTCTCACGAAGCTTTTCCGCCTGTTCCCTGCCCTTTTCATTCAGCTCAATATCCGTCTGCCCCTGAAGCCGGCCCGCCCGGTTCCAGTCCGTTTCACCGTGCCTTACAAGATAGATGATCATGCCTGTTTTCTCCTGTTCATACGATCTATTCCGATCCGATACCCCGGCGTCGGCGCCGTATCCCCACTTTGTACACACTGCCAATCAACGAAACTGATTCCTGTACCGCTCCATCGGCTTTTTCAGCGAACGGATCCCGTCCGTCGCGCCCGTATGCTCCACCGCGCAGGACGCCGCCGCGCAGGCAAAGCGCCCGCACTCCTTAAGCGGCATTCCCTCCGACAGCGCCCACAGAAACCCGGCCGCGAAGGCGTCTCCGGCCCCGGTGGTATCGACACAGGCCGGTACCGGACAGGCGGGGATCTCGTACAGTTCTTCCCTCGTGCGGATCAGGCAGCCCCTGCCGCCCCGCTTGATCACCGCGCAGCGTACGCCGGCCTCATTCAGCAGCTCCGCGTTCCGGTACGGGTCGCTCTCGCCCGTCAGCAGCGCGATCTCCGCCTCATTGGGGAAGAGAAAATCTATGTAGGGAAGAAAGCATTTGATATCGTCAAAGCGCTCTCCCCGCTTCGCCTTCGTCATATCCGCCGCCAGGATCCGCCCGGGCTTCTCCCTGATCCTGCGGAATATTTCCGTCATAGCCGGAATATCCAGGGCTGTCGAGACAAAAATGCTGGCGAAACTGACGATATCCGCATCCTGCGGCATCCGCGCTTCTTTCTGCTCCGCATCCTGCAGCCGCGCGTCATGCGGCTGCGCATTCTCCGGCCGCTCGTCCCGCGGCCGGCGCAGCTTCCCCAGCACATCCTCCTTCGCAAGTCTCCGCTGGCTGCTGTCCGGATCCGTCAGAAAATACCGCTCGCCCTTTTCATCGATCAGCACGATATTGACGGAGGTGGCTGTCCCCGGATCCACGATCATATCTTCCGCGGATACGCCGTTATCCTTCAGGAAACTCAGGATCCTCGCCCCTGCCTCGTCGCGGCCGATCCTGGAGATCAGCCGCACACTCTTTCCGAAGCGTGACAGCACCACCGCCTCATTTAACGCGTCCCCGCCGAAGGTCAGCTTTGTCTCCCGGATCGCCGCGGATCCGGTCTGAAACACCGCCGGCGTGACCGGCCTTGCCATCACATCGACGACTGAGTTGCCGATGACCGTTATTCTTCCCATAGCTTCCTGCAGAACTCCTCGATCGCCTTCTCATTCTCCGGCTTCTGCTTCTGCTTCGGCTCCACGAGCCAAAGCGTCGGCACATCGCCGCTCACGCCCGGAATCATCTTCCTTCACCCCAATCCAGATTATTTTTGCAGCTCTGCAGTCTATCATACCACATTCGGGACTCCATTTCACTATCTTTTATTTACTGCCGGCCGCTTTTCCGCGGGCATTGTAAAACCCGATGTTTTATGATATTATAACTTTAAAGCCGCGAAATCCGCGCCGCCGGGCGGCTCCTGCCGCGGCGCGAAGGGCCGGAGAAGGAGATCACAAGAAGATGCCGCTGGTAAGCATAATTGTCCCGGTTTATAATGCCGCGAAAACGATCGACCGGTGCGTGAACAGCATTCTGAACCAGGAATACAGGGATTTTGAACTGCTTCTGCTGGACGACGGAAGCACAGACGATTCGGGGGAGATCTGCGACGCCTTTGCCAAAAAGGATCCGCGCGTCCGGGTGCTTCATAAGGCGAATTCGGGCGTTTCCGACACGCGCAACCGGGGGATCGCGCGGGCCAGGGGGAAGTATCTGCAGTTCGCGGACAGCGACGACTGGATCACGCCGGAGGCGACCAAATTTCTGGTGCAGGCCGTCACCGAACATGGCTGCGATATGGTCATCGCCGACTTCTACCGGGTGATCGGGGAACGGGTCTCCCAGAAAGGGAGCATCGAAGAAGAAGGCGTCATGGAGCAGACAGATTTCGCCATCAAGATGATGCAGAAGCCGGCTGATTTCTATTACGGGGTTCTGTGGAACAAGCTGTACAAACGTTCCATCATAGAAAAACACCATCTGCGGATGGACAGCTCCGTCAGCTGGTGCGAGGACTTTATGTTCAATCTGGAATACGTCCGGCACGCGAAGACGATCTATGCCCTCAGGATCCCGGTGTATTATTATGTAAAGACAAAAGGCTCCCTGGTCTCCCAGGGGATCAGCGTGAAGAAGACGATCCAGATGAAACGCACCGTTTTCGCCTGCTACAATGATTTCTACAAGGATGTCTTCGACGATATGGATTACGAAAAGCGGAAAGGACAGGTATACCGCTTTCTGTTCGACGCCGCCAGCGACGGCAGCGTATCCCCCTTAAACATCCCCGGGACCTACCG
The DNA here is from genome assembly GCA_947600145.1 of uncultured Lachnospiraceae bacterium. Lineage (GTDB taxonomy): Bacteria > Bacillota > Clostridia > Lachnospirales > Lachnospiraceae > UBA3402. Next base: position 43,545 of record CANQGA010000003.1, read on the forward strand.
GCTGGGCAATGAGCGGACGCGGATCGGCGAAGGCGCTCTGGAAGGGGAAGGCGTTTTCTTCGACGCCTACCGGGAGCAGAAGCTCCAGGAACGGCTGCTCGATATCGTGGCGCTGCGGAACGACCTGGCCACTGTCGACGTGAAGCTGCTGTATTTCCTGGGCCAGTCCCATGAGAAATGTACCCTGAAGGAGACCGCGGACATTCTGCATATCACCAGGAGGGAGCTGTCCGCGTCGATCCAGAAGCTTCTCGGCAAGGAAATGATCGCGGTCATGGAAAAGGACCGCATAAAGGAATACGTCCTGACGCAGGAAGCGGAAAATGTGATGTCCGAGCTTCTGTTCGTCCTGTGCGATCTGGAACAGGTCCAGTACGAGGGCTTCTCCCCGGAGGAACGGGCGATGTACGAGAAACTGAACGAGCAAAGGAAACGCAATATCCAGGACGCGCTGAGGTATTAAACGAAACCGGACATTGAGAAACTGTTTCCGTCAGTTGCATTCCAGCGTGATCGCAGCCGCAAATCCCCCGTAACGGCTGCGGCCGACAACGGCGGTTCCGTGATGGGAATCCGCGATCTGCCTGACGATCAGAAGTCCCAGCCCGTGCCGCGGCTCTGCCGCGGTCTCATCGCAGGCCATAGAATGCGGCGCGCTGTTCAGCTTTGCGATCTGTTCATCCGACGCGCCGATCCCGTCGTCCTCTACGTGTATAACACAGCTCTCCCCATTCTTTTCTACAGATACATAGATCGTACAGCCGTCTTCGTTGTGGACCGCGCTGTTCTGGAGCAGGTTGGCAACCGCTCTCCTTAACAATTCCCCGTCGGCGTTTACCCGGCACACCAAAAGCTTTTCATCAGTCTCCCATCTGATCGGATATTTTCCGTCCGGATCGGCGTTGGCAAAGTCCGCCGCGGCCTGCCGGACGAGCGCCACCGCGTTCTCTTCCCGGAGCCTGACCGGCTGCATGTTGTATTCCAGTCTGGAAGCCAGGTTGAGATCGCTGACAAGCTTTCCGATTCGTTCGCTCTGTTTCAGGATAATTTCCGCCTTATGCCGCTCCTCCTCCGTAAGCCCCGGAGCGGCCTGCAGCTGGTCGGCGTAGCCCATGACCGTGGAGAGCGGCGTCCGGATATCGTGGGAAACCCCGGCGATCCAGCTGGCCCGGGCGGTCTCCCTCTTCTGCAGCTGCCGCTTCTGCGTCTGCAGGACTTCGGAAGTGGAATTGATATGGAACGCTATCTCGGATAAAAGCCCTGTCTCCCGGATATAAACCGGATCGCCGGACGGCAGGGCCCGGATCGCGTTGGCAATCGGTTTGACCGATCGGAGCAGCTTCGTACTCGCGGCCATATAGATCAGAAGGATCACGGCCACATTCGCGATCACAACAACGAGAGCGATCTGCGGCGCATGGGCAATGAGCTGATAGTCCCAGCTCGGCCACATATGCTTCCAGAAGCTGGTCTTCGGAAATCCCAGCACCACAAGGCCGGACTCTGTACCGCTCGTGAAAGTCGGATATCCGTCGATATAGCCGCGGGTCAGGCCCGCAATGTCCGACAGGGTGTAACCTGCGGGTACAGATTTGGGAAGGTTATCGCTGTGCCACACGACCGCCTTTGTATCGTTGTCGATCAGGATCGCCCACGCGCCGGACAAACGCAGAGTTTCCGCGCCTTCATCGGACAGAAGGACGCCGTTTTCCGTTTCCGTTAAGGCCGCCGCAACCTCTTCCGCCGTTTTCCACGGCCGGGCGTTCGCCATCTGCCGGGAAACGATCACCGCGAAGATCAGGATATTGACGATGACCAGCAGGATGAAGCTCAGAAGCAATAACCCTACAAAACGCCGGATCAGCTTGGGTACGCTTTTCATCTCATTTGTCCTCCACAAGCAGTTTATAGCCGAGTCCCTTGACCGTGACAAGCGATACCGGGGACGAGGGATTCGCCTCGATCTTCTCGCGGATCCTGCAGATATGCGCCATCAGCGAGTTCTCGTATCCGAACGGATTGTCGCCCCACGCCGCCTCGCACAGCGCGTCGATCGTGACGATCCGGCCGGCGCCCCGCCAGAGCGCGGAGAGCAGGGCATGCTCCTTGGCCGTAAGCGGAATATGCTCCCCGTCTCGGATCACCTCCGCGCGGGAGAAATCGATGACGCTGTTTTTCAGCGGGACTACTGTTTTCTCCTCCCTGTAGGTCCTGCGCAGGATCGCGGCGACCCGGTACAAAAGCTCCCTGGGAAGGAACGGTTTGACCACATAATCGTCAGCGCCGAGGCCAAAGCCTCTGAACTTGTCTTCCTCCTCGCCGCGCGCGGTCAGAAAAAGAACCGGATAATCGCCGTCCTGCCTCAGCCGTTCCATCAGGCTGAAACCGTTTCCGTCCGGCAGCATGACGTCCAGGACCGCCAGCTCTGGCGAAAACTCCTTCGCCAGCCGGACCGCCTCGCCCACACTCTTCGCGGCCGCGATATTCTGATAACCGTCGTTTTGAAAAACGGATATAACCAGATCCAAAAGCGTCTGCTCATCGTCCACGATCAGGATCCTCCTGTTCTTCAAACCGGACATCTCCATAGGGATAATCTCCTTTCCTGTTTCCGTTTTCGCGCTTAATTACATTTTCACGCCCCATTATAACATGAAAACGACGGTTTTTTCTATCGTTCGGTCAAAAGTAAGGGAAATGTAAGGCAGAAAGAATTCTGCCGTAAGGCCGGTGAGATACAATAACGGCAGCAAACAAAAGGAGGAGTTCCCCTATGAACATCATTGAAACGCAGGGACTGACCAAATCCTACGGCGGCTTTACGGCTGTCTCCGGGATCGATCTTCATATCCCGCAGGGCTCGGTATACGGGTTTCTCGGTCCCAACGGCGCCGGCAAATCCACCACGATGAAAATGTTTCTCGGGCTTACAAAACCCACCGGCGGTTCCTTCGTCATCGACGGAATGCGGTTTCCTGACAGCCGGGTCCAAATTCTGAAAGAGATCGGCTCATTGATCGAAGCCCCCGGCTTCTATGGCAATCTGACCGGCGAAGAGAATCTGGACATCATCCGCAGGATCCTGGGCCTTCCGCGGTCGTCCGTGTCAGAAGCCCTTGAGACCGTCGGTCTGACGCCGCACAGAAAGCAGCTGGCGAAAAAGTATTCTCTCGGCATGAAACAGCGGCTGGGGCTTGCGGGCGCGCTGATCGGCAGGCCGCCCATCCTGATCCTGGACGAGCCGACCAACGGCCTCGACCCCGTCGGCATTCATGAGATCCGAACGCTGATCCGCTCTTTGCCGCAGCGGTTCGCGTGTACGGTACTGGTATCCTCGCACCTGCTTTCCGAGATCGAACTGATGGCGGATCACATCGGCATTCTCAATCACGGGCGGCTGCTCTTTGAGGGTACGCCCGACGCTTTGAAGCGCGACGCCACATTTCAGGGATACCCGACCGACAATCTCGAGGACACCTTTCTCGCGCTGATCGACGCCGACAACCGGCAGAGAGGCGGCGCGCGATGAGCACGATGAACTTGATAAGACTGGAACTTAAAAAAATCAAAAGGACCGGGTTCCTGCCCGCCTTTCTTGGCGGCGGCATCCTGGCCGCGGCGGTTCCCGCCGTGAACACGGCTTTCCGACCGGAACTGTTCGCCGGCTTAAGCGCCCCGCCGGTCAGCATTCTTCTCGGCGCCAACTGGCAGATGATGTCCATGCTGAATGTCCTGCTGACCGTCGCCGGGGCCTGCGTCCTGTATCACATCGAGTACGCAGATAACGCCATGAGGAAAATGAGTACGCTGCCGGTCCGGGAAAGCAGTCTGTTCTTCGGAAAGGCCGCCGTGCTGATCCTGGCCGGCGGTCTTCTTCTGGCGATCGAGGCGGTCTCCGTTTTCGGCTGCTCCATTTACTGGTTCAGCCGGGCTGCGGCTCCGTCTGCGGAAATCCTCAAAAGCTTCGGGTTCTTTCTGCTGATGCTGATCCCGACCGCCCTGCTGTCTCTTGCGCTCGCGTCGGCGTGCAGGAATCTGTGGACCTCGCTGGGAATCGGCGTCGTGTGCGTGTTCGCGGCCACCATGATCCCGGCGCAGAGGTTTGCCCTGACGCTGTTCCCGTTTGCGATGCCATTCCAGATGCCGGGAAATCATGCGGCTGATGTGATACGAAATTATGCGATTGCCGCCGCGGCCGAAACAATCGTGATCGGCCTGTCAGAGGTTATAATCCTGAAAGTCAGGAGGATATTTGCATGAGCTTTTATCATTTTCGTAAGTCAGGAGGTCATTTGCATGAGTTTTTTGTCTCTTGTAAGAGTTGAGCATCAGAAAGTGCGCCGCTCAAAAATTTTTCTGATCCTGATCCTGGCCGCAGTCATCCTCTGGATCCCTTCCGTTCTGAACGCGGATCTCAATTTCGGCATGCAGGCGGTGGGCATATCCCCGGAAAACAACTTCTTTATCCAGGGATTTATGGCGATGGCGTGGTTTTTGTTTCCGGCCGCTATGGTCGTAATAACCGTTCTGCAGACACAGACCGAGAGAAACGATCACGGCATTCTCAAAATGCTTTCCCTGCCTGTCGGCACCGCGAAGCTCTGCATGGCGAAATTCGCCGTGCTGGTATCCTTCTCGGCCGTCCAGATTCTGATGTCCGTCGGAATGTACTATATCAGCGCCGCGGCCGCGTCCCATACGCAGGGCTACGCCTTCTGCCTGCCTCCGCTCTTTGTCTTTAAAGAAGCCTGTATGATGTGGGCGTCCGCCATCCCGATGCTGGCGTTTTTCTGGCTGCTGGCCGTCTGTATCCGGACGCCGGTCTTCTCCATCGGGATCGGTCTTGCCTCGATCGTGCCGTCCGTTCTGATGATAAACACAAAAGTATGGTTCGCCTATCCGATGGCCTATCCGTTCTTCGTGACAGCCTCGGAATACGGGAAACTGGCTGCCAACCTGGAAACGGCGCCGGTCCGGCTGGTCCCGTGGCTCCCCGCCGCCGCGCTGATCACCGCCGTATGCCTGATCATTTCCTGCCTTTGTTTCGGGCAGGCTGAAAGGAGATAATTTATGAAGAGCAAAATGGAAACCGCGATCAGCGCCGTAGTCATCGTACTGATGGTCGCGCAGAGATCTATTTAACAGGATCCGGCCCTGCGAGACATTTTCTCTGTCCCGCAGGGCCGGATCTGCTTTCCCGCACTATTTCTTCATCAGTCCCGCGCCGCTGTGCCATGCCTGGCCGATCTTCTCTCCCACGGCATAGTAGCCGTTCCGCATCTGGTCGAAAAGGAACGCGTTCAGTTTCCCGGCGTCGATCTTTCCTTTCTCATCAAGCACCTTCTCGTCCGCCAGGACATTCTCGATCCGTCCCAGCACGCGCAGGCCGTAAGGCTCGTCTTCCATCTTCACGACGGTACACTCCAGCGTGACCGGATATTCCTCAATGACCGGCGCGTCCACCCGGCTGCTTTTAACCGCATGAAGACCGGTGCGCTCGAACTTATCGGCCATCTTATTCGCCGTGGCGATCCCGAAGAAATCCGACGCCTCCAGCGTATCCGTTCCCGGAATGGCCAGCGTGAACGCGCCCCTCGCCCGGATATTCGCGACCGTCTTATGGGCGGCCTCCAGGTTCAGCGCCACCATATCCTCGGCGCAGATACCGCCCCACGCCATCATCATCTCATCTACGGTGCCGTCCTCATTGTAGGTGCCGATCATGTACGTCGGCATCGGAAACAGATACGGCTGCACTCCAAAATCTTTCTTCATCGCTTTCTCTCCTTCAAAAATAGAATCGCCCTTCCGCCGTGTTCCGGATACGGACACTGCCATTATAACCGGGACAGTCGTCAAAAGCAAGGCCTTACCTTTGCGGATCCTTTAGTTTTGCCGCTCCCCTCCGCTCATGAATTCTTTCAGTACCCTTCCGTCGGCGTCTTTCAGCTCGATCCCAAGCGCCCGGGCGAACGTAGGAGCCTCGTCCACCAGATCCGCCCGTTCGAGAACCACATCCGTCCGGAAAGCCGGTCCCTTCGCCGAAAATACCGGCTGCGGTCCTTTATCCGGCAGATGTCCGTGAGTCGCTTTCCCGTACCGGTAATCCTCGAACCGGAACGATGACACCAGCGGCCTCTTAAGCGACTCTCCGAAGGAAGTAAAGCCGTCCGTCTCCAGGGCGAAGGCGAAACCGCCTCCCAGATGCTCCTGTCTGCGGATCTCCTCCTCCGTATAAACCTTTTCAAACCCATAGACCCCTTCCTCCTCCAGACGGCGCAGCAGCTTATAGGTCTTATCATAGACGTCCCTGTCGTTCGGATCCTTCAGATAGACCAGCGCCTGCGTCCCTCCCGACTGGCAGTAAGCCTTCCAGTCCCTGAGCTTCCCGTCCCCGTCCGTCTCGATCAGTCCGGCCTCCGCCAGCAGGACGTTGGGAGAGACGATGCGTTTGATATCGATCTGCCCATGGTCGCTGACCAGAGCCAGATTGGTGCAGTCGGAAAGTCCCGCCTCTTCCACCGCCTCCATCAGTTCCCCGATATAGCGGTCGGTTTCCTCAACGCCCTTCGTCACCTGGTCATTAAACAGACCGTAATTGTGACGGTACGCGTCGATATTGGCCGGATGCAGCATAAGCAGATCCGGCTGATACCGGAGGATGAACTCCCTGGCGCAGCGCATGATGAAATCGTCCGTCTGCGGATGGGTGCGGATCCGGATCCCGTGAAGCTGCTCCTCGATGATATCCAGGACCTCCTCGGAGGAACCCGCCCTGGCAAACACATGCCGCATGTTCTCATCTCCCGGCTGGGGCCAGTACTCGTCGATCAGATAATCGATCGCCGGGTGGCCGCCGGTGACCGGCCAGAAAATGGCCGCTGTGGTCAGCCCCGCCCGTTTGGCCGCCGTAAAGAGGTCTTCCTTCCACGAAACGGAGGAATAGAACCATTTCCAGGGGACCGGAGACGCGCCGGGTATCAGTTCCATATTGCTCAGCACCCCGTGCTTCTCGGGCCACACGCCCGTGACCATCGTCGTATGGCAGGGGTAGGTGATCGTGGGATAAACGGAGCGGACCCGCTTCACCCTGCATCCGCCTTCCAGATATTTCCGGTAATTCGGCAGTGTTTTCAGATATTCCATATCCTCAAAGGTCAGCGCGTCTGCCGACAGAACGATCAGTTTCTGCTTCATACTTTTAAACTCCTTTCTCAATAAAACTCATCGATTATCTCGCATCTGCCTGACGCCAGCGCCTCCCTGACCGCCGCGGCGAACAATCGCAGGCCGTCCCATTTATCAAACAATTCGATGGAATCCTGTCGTACCCAGACCGCCCATGTCGTCTTGTCCAGATCTTCCGGCCTGTCTATGATCTCATCAACGTTCACATACAGGATAAACGTATCATGGTCGTCGGAACACATGGCTATGGCTTCCCCGAGGATCTCCTCCTGCCACGGATACTTAAAAGATATCCCCCCGCCGATGACATAGCTGCCGTCCCTGTTCATCCTGACCGACAGGATCGGCACCTTGCGCCAGTCCATCTCTTTCGGCGGAAGCTGATACATATGATTCACGACCTTAAACGTGTCGCGATAATAGAGATAGTCCTCATATCCCCAAAACTCCCTGATCATGTCCCTGGCGGCCCTGTACTCCGCCGCAGTGATCCTGCCTGCCTTAAAGTCTGCCTTAGAAAGATTCAGTTCCCACAGGTAATCTCTGCAGACATATCCGACAAGGCCGCCGCTGCCCGTCGGCTCGATCATCCGGCCAAACTCAAACAGGGAATAGGTGTCGTCGATCTTCTTAAGCTTCTTAGGATATTCCAGCTTATCAATATAATCCAGCATCTCGTCCAGGTGCTTCCTCCAGAAGAAACGCAGGATCCCGCCCAGGGCATTGGTATAATATCTGCCGTCGCGGCCAATATACAGATACTTCGCGATATCCGTGCCCCCGCGGTCCCCGCCGGGCTTCACAGGACACAAAGGCGTATAGAAACCATCCGTATGATCGATATCGCGGACATGTATGCCGTCGCCTCCTCCATACGGCAAACCATAAATGATGTATTCCGCGCGCGGCAGCTTACACGACGTCCAGAAAATATCTTCCCATGTACACGCGACCAGGATGTCGAACGCGACCTTACTGACCGCATTCCATACCGGCTCCTGCATGGACTCCGCCGTGAGAAAGTACCCGGCCCGCGACCGGTCGATCAGAACCAGCGCATACTTAAGATCCGCTGAGAGCTCTGAAAAACAGGTCCTTCTCCCCTCGACGATAATGCTGTACCAGTCGTCTTCCACCGGCTCGATCCCGAACGACTCCTTCAGGATCATCCGGCTCTCAGCGTCCCTGAAAGGCGGGCGCTCTTCCGCAGCGCCGCCCGCCATAAGTTCCCTGAACATATCCTCGCTGTAAACGACGGTCCTGCCGCCCAAACCGGCGGAATCGTTCA
>CANQGA010000004.1 GCA_947600145.1 uncultured Lachnospiraceae bacterium
CGAGACGGGCGGCGGCCTGCTGACCGCTTATCTCAATACGATCAAGATCGCGGTCGTCGGAACCGTCTCTGGAATGGCCGTCATGGTCATGACAGCGTACGCGTTTTCCAGGCAGTTTCCCGGGAAAAAACCGCTCTTTCTGATCATGCTGTTTACGATGTTTTTCGGCGGCGGGCTGGTTCCGACCTACCTGCTGATCAAGAATCTGAAACTGATCGATCACCATGCGGCGATCATCATGCTCTCTTTCGCTTCCGTTCATAATATCATCGTGATGAAGAGCGGCTTTGAGAGCATTCCGAAGGATCTGGAGGATGCGGCGATGATCGACGGGGCTCATGATATGAAGATTTTTTTGAAGGTAATGCTGCCCCTCCAGAAACCGATGATAGCGACTTTTTCCCTGTTTACAGTCGTCGGTTACTGGAATAACTGGTACTGGCCGACGCTGGTCCTGAACAAAAACAGCAAGATGGTGCTGCAGATGTTTTTGCGGACACTGATCATGAGCGCCAGCAAGATGGCGGAGCAGGATGTGGGCATGGCATCGTCCGTAGAGGTAACATATTCGCAGGGAATTCAGATGGCGGCAGTATTTCTTGTGATGCTTCCGATCATGCTGGTTTATCCGTTCCTGCAGAAATATTTTGTGAAAGGCGTGCTGGTAGGCGGCGTCAAAATGTAGGATCTGAGAGGTGAATCTGTAATGCGGATGCGCTTGGGGGATATGTCCGGACGATCCCGGCGGTGCCGTCCGCGGTTCAGAGATAAAGAAAACAAGGAAAGTAAAAAGGAGGTACGTTAGTATGAAAAAGATAGCGGCGACACTCTTATCGGCCGCCATGGCCGCGTCATTGCTTGCCGGTTGTTCGGGCGGAGGGGATACGTCCGCGACGACAGCGGCAGGAAACGCTCAGGCTACGACTGCCGCAACGACAGCGGCGGCAGGTTCCGACGGCACCACAGCGGCAGCGGGTTCCGAAAGCACTGCCGCGACGGAGACCGAGCAGGCGACAGCAGCTGAAAAAACCTATGACGAGCATGTGTCGGTTACAGCGACCACGTATTACAGCAGGACTCACGCGGCGACCGGCGACGATTACACGGACAATGACTTCTGGCGCTGGCTTATGGACAAATACAATATGGATATGGAGCTCTGGGTATGCGCCGATTCGGAGGCGGCTGAAAAGCAGCGTATCTGGATCAACAGCGGTACGATGCCGGATATGATGAACTGGAACAGTCCGTCCATGAGTGAATATGTAAGCTACGCCGAACAGGGACTTTTAAGACCCCTTCCCGATGACTGGAAAACCAGGTGGCCCAATCTTGCCCATGCGGTAGAAGCAACCGGAGCGGAAGAGTCCTTTACGGTTGACGGCGTGCTTTACGCTTTGCCGGTAGTTGTCTATGCTAATTTCGTGCAGCTGAATCCTGATGTGCCGGTGCCCGGACATAACAGCATCTATTTCCGGAAAGACTGGGCGGAACAGGTAGGCATGGGAGATATGGGAGCGGACGGCACGGTCCAGATGTCGGTTCTGAAAGAATACCTGCAGAAGATCAAGGATGCGGGCCTTACGGATACGCCTCTCGGAACAGCTTCCAACTATATGAATGTTATGTTCTGGTGGGGCTGCGGAGCTAACCGTACCACAGCCGCCGTCAAGACGGATGAGGGATATGTCTGGGGACCGGGCGAGGAAAATTATGTCAAGATGATCGCCACGCTTCAGGATTGGTATCAGTCAGGGCTGATCGATCCGGAATATTTTAACAATGACCTGGCTTATTATACACAGGCGTTCGCCAGCGGATTAACCGGGGCCCTGTTCCGCAACGGGGCAGCGCAGAACCTCCAGGATCAGATCCAGCTCTTCGAGAACAGCGGATTTGAGAACCCGCTTGGGACTGTATTTGAATACGCGACGGTCAGGGCCGATGACGGCGTGATCTATTCGGACGGCACCAAAAACTACTGGTCGGTCAACGTTTTCAATCCCGAAAGTGACGACGCGGTGATCGAGCGGATCCTGGATCTGACGGACTGGCTCTGCACGAAGGAAGGCGAGGTCAGCAAATACCGCGGTATCCCCGGCGTTCAGTGGGAATACGCTGCGGACGGAACGATCAATCAGCTGGACGGGGATGACGAGATGCACGCGAAATACGACTCCCTGACCTGTGTCGGCATCAATGCGGACGATTATACACTTTCCGGATTCGGTGCGTTTGACCTGGAGATCGTAGAACGGGTGAGACGGATGTATGAACTCAGAAACGCCGGTGTTGTATACGCTACGCCCGATGAATATACCAACTTCACGGGAGAGAGCAAGGCCAACTATTCGGTTCCCGCGACAGATAAGATTGCGGAGATCGTCGTCAACAACCTGGATGTGGAGAGCACTTGGGAAGCCTTCAAGGAAGAGTACCGGGGCGTCTGGCAGCCGCTTGTCGATGATCTGAATGCGGAGTATGGCAGTTAAAAAGTTGTAGAATGAGCGCAGAGAGGTGTTGCCGCGGCTCGTTGTGAAAAGGCGGGGCGCGGTGATACCTTTCTGCATATATCAGTATGCCGAACGAATCAAGGGCAGCAGCATTTCCGCGCTGCGCCCGCAAGAGGAGCCGCAGTCGCTGTGGCACGGCAAAGGAGGAAGATATGGGAAATATGAAGACGGTCATCCATCACCCTCAGCTCTGCGTCATCGGCGGGGGCTTCGGCGGGATGCTGACGGCGCTGGCGGCGGCCAGGCACGGGACGAAGGTGCTGCTGATGCACGACCGGCCGGTTCTGGGCGGGAACGCCAGCTCCGAGATACGCATGTGGGTCAGCGGCGCCGGCTCCAGAGTCAGAAACCTCCAGGAAACCGGTATCATGGAGGAGATCCTGTTAGAAAATATGAAGAGAAATCCGGAGCGGAATTTTGCTATATGGGACAGCATCCTGTACGAGAAGATCCGTTTTGAAGAGAATATAGAGCTCCTGCTGAACTGTACCTGCTGCGACGCTGTGACAGAGGACAGCCGGATCATTTCTGTGAGAGGTTTCCAACTGACGACCTATACCTGGCATCAGGTAGAGGCGGAGCTTTATGCCGACTGTTCCGGCGACAGCATTTTGGCGGAGCTTACCGGCGCAGAGTTCAGAGTGGGCCGCGAGGCCGCGGAAGAGTTTCACGAGGAATTTGGGCTAAATGAGGCGGATGCGAGGACCATGGGCATGAGCCTGATGATTCAGGCGAGGGAGACGGACCATGTCTGCCATTTTACGCCGCCGGCCTGGGCCTACACATTCCGGACTGATGAGGAGATGAAGAACAAACCTCACCGATGTCTGCAGAATATCGGGACGAATTTCTACTGGATCGAGCTGGGCGGGGAGTATGACAGCATCAGGGATACGGAGATTATCCGGGACGAGCTTTTAAAGATCGCGTTCGGCGTCTGGGATCATATGAAGAATCACGGAGACCACGGGGCGGATAACTGGGAGCTGGAATGGATCGGCTTCCTGCCCGGCAAGCGGGAGAGCCGCCGGTACGTGGGGGATTACATCCTGAACCAGAACGATGTGGAGCAGCATCCGGACTTTCCCGATGAGGTAGCCTACGGCGGCTGGCAGATCGACAATCATCTGCCCGGCGGCTTCTTCATGGACGGCAAATCCGGGGCGCATCTGCAGAAGCGCCGCCTGACGGAGCCGTACGGGATTCCGCTCAGATGCCTTTACTCCAGGAATATCGAGAACCTGATGTTTGCCGGCCGCAATATCAGCGCGACGCATATCGGTTTTGCCACGACCCGTGTGATGGGAACGGTCGGAGTCATCGGGCAGGCTGTCGGCACCGCGGCATCCGTGGCGTTAAAGTACCATATGACGCCGCGGCAGGCCTGTCGGGAGAAGATCGGGGAGATACAGGATATTCTGCTGGAAGACGACTGTTTCCTGCCTCACCGCCGCCGCAGGATCTGGGAGACATCCCGCCAGGCCCGTCTGTCCTGTGATTACGGGGACTGTTCGGCGCTGCACAACGGGATGGAACACCGGATCTGGGGAAATGACAACGGATATTTCGGAAGGATCAATCAGGCTGTGACCTATACCTTTGACGCCCCGACGCATCTGACCCGGTTCCGTCTGGTGGCGGACAGCGATCTGGACCGTGAGTATGTGGAAGGCAACCCGGACGCGCTGAATATTTCCACAGTGCTTATGAGGCCCCTGTCCTACAACAGGACGACCTTTGGGTTCCCAAAATGTATGATAAAATCCTATCGGATCGAGGCATTGGATGAAAACGGGCAGTGGCGCAGTATCTGCGAAGAGATGGATAACTATCAGCGGTTTATCCGGAAAGAGATAGATGTGGTGACAAAGGCGGTCCGTTTCATCCCCTTAAGCACATATGCAAGCGAGGCTGTGTCGGAGACCTATGGCAGCGCTACCGCCCATATTTTCGCGTTTGAGATGGGGTAGGGCTTTCGGAAAGGAGAGAACCGTGGAAGGTGTCAGGACAGAAGGAAGCAGGGCCGATAAAGGCAGGGAAGACAAAAGCAGGGAAGAGAAAAGCAGAGCGGCCGGCGTCAGGCTGATCGCTCACAGGGGGTATACGCCGGCGGCTCCCGCCAATTCCCTTCCGGCCTTTCGGGAGGCCGGAAAGCGGGGATTCTGGGCAATCGAGACGGACGTCCGCAGAACCGCGGACGGATACCTGGTCTGCATTCACGACGAGTCTCCGGAGCAGACCTACATAGGAAGCGGGAATGTGGCGGAGCTTACCCTTAGGGAATTATACAGAATGGAGCGCAGGGAGGCGGAGACATCAGTCCCCTGCGATCCGAAGGAACTGCGGATCCCGCTGTTTTCCGAGTATCTTGCGGTCTGCCGGGAATACCATGCGGTGCCGTTTATCGAGACGAAGACCGGCGACGTCAGACAGGTGCTGGAGGAAGCGCTGGCCTGTTTCCCGCCCGGGGGAATCGTCATGTCAAGCATAGACTTTGCCCACCTGGAGCAGGTGCGGCGCCTGACGGACCGGGTCTTCATTCACCATATTTTCAGCGATGAGGATCATATGCGGAAGCTGGCGGAGATGGGAACGGCCGGACTTTCATACAACTATCCGGATCTGGCGGAGGTCCCGGACGGGCTGATCGCAAGGACGCACGAAATGGGCGTTTGCGTGTGTCTGCGCGCCGGGGACAGTCCGGAGATTGTCCGGAGAATGTATGACTTAGGACTGGATTACGTCCCGACGAACCGTGTGACGCCGGCGGATATGCTCGCCCGTGCTTCTGCGGAAGGCGTTGTTATCGGGTGTGAAGATTAAATTGACGAATGAGGCTGCAGTGCAATAAAATATGAAGGAGAAGCTACCGATGAACATAAAAGCGCACGATTTCTATGTGACAGCGATTGAGGAAAAATGGAAACTGTTTCTGGCACCGCACGAAAGGGTTGTATCAGAAGGCCTTTCGGGACTCACATCCATCAGCCGGCTGCAGGACAGCGGCCTGCCCTGCGTGGACGCATCTGTGCCGGGCAATTTCGAACTGGATCTGTATCGGGCCGGCCTTATAGGCGATATGTTTTTCTCCACCAATGTCCTTGGGCTTCAGGCGTATGAAGAGTATCATCTGTGGTATGCCTGCCGGTTTGAAAGCGAAACGGCCGGGGATAACACATGGCTGCGCTTTGAGGGAGTGGACACCTATGCGGAGATCTATCTGAATGGCGCCTTGATTGGGGAGACCGACAATATGCTGGTTGAATTTGAGTTCCCCGCCAGAGGACTGCGCACAGGCGGAAACGAGCTGGTGGTACATATTAGGCCTGCGGCGGTTGAGGCGAGGCGTTATGACCTGGGAGTCAATCCTTCCCAGTCGTACCGTCTGGATTCCCTGCCGGTCCGCAAGGCGCCCCATATGTACGGCTGGGATATCATGCCGCGGGTTCTTTCCGGCGGGCTCTGGAAGCCGGTTTATCTGTACCGGCTTCCCGCGGAGCGCATCGACCGCCTGTTCATCCAGACGGTTTCCTGTGACAGCGGGAAAGCGGAGCTTCGGATATGGTATGACGCGGCGGTCAGTCATTCCCTGTCCTGTCAGTATGAGATCCGCGTCACGGGGCGCTGCGGGGACAGCGGGTTTTGCTGTGCGCAGCGGCTGCGACATACATCGGGTCATATGACGGTTTTGATCGACTCCCCGAAACTCTGGTGGCCGAGATATATGGGAGAAGCCAGCCTGTACGAGGTGGAGGCGGAGTTGCGCTGCGGAGGCGCTGTTCTGGACAGATATCGGACGAGCGTCGGAATTCGGATCGTGACGCTGACCCGTACCAGTATCATGGAGCCGGATGGAAGCGGGGAATTCTGTTTCCATATCAACGGCAGGCCCTTCTTTGCCATGGGGACGAACTGGGTGCCCCTGGATGCGTTCCATTCCCGCGATGCCGGGAGGCTGTCCGGGGCGCTTGAGATGATGCTGGACATTGGCTGCAACATGGTCCGGTGCTGGGGCGGGAATGTATATGAAGCGGACGAGTTCTATGATTTCTGCGACAGGAACGGCATCGCTGTCTGGCAGGATTTTTCCATGGCCTGCGCGGATTACCCGCAGGATGAGGAGTTTTGCGGAGCGATCAGGCGTGAAGCGGAGAAGGTGGTGCTGCGGTTAAGGCAGCATCCGTCGCTGTTTGTGTGGGCGGGAGACAATGAATGCGATGAGAGCCTGGCTGTCGGCGTGCTTCATAAGAATCCCAATGAAAATGTGCTGACAAGACAGGTCCTGCCCGGGGTGCTGAAGAAATACGACCCCATGCGCCCGTATCTGCCGAGTTCGCCCTATATGGACGAATATGCCGTTGCGCAGGGAAAAATCCGCAGCACGACGGAGAACCATCTCTGGGGACCGAGGGATTATTATAAGAGCAGGTATTATACGGAGAAAGTCTGCTGTTTTGCAAGCGAGACCGGTTATCACGGATGTCCATCGGCGGAATCGGTAAGAAAATTCATCTCGGAAGAGTATCTGTGGCCGCCTCAGGACAATCCGGAGTGGCTGGTTCATGCCGCGGGATATGACCTGGACCCTGCCGGGCCTTACGCGTACCGGATTCCGCTCATGGTCAACCAGGTGAAGGTGCTGTTCGGGAAGGAGGCGGAATCCCTGGAGGAATTCTCGCTTCTCAGCCAGATCTCCCAGGAGGAGGCGTTCAAGTTCTTCATCGAGCGGTTCCGGATCCGGAAGGGGCAGAGGACAGGGATCCTGTGGTGGAACCTGCTGGATGGCTGGCCTCAGTTCTCGGACGCGGTGGTGGACTATTATTTTAATAAGAAACTGGCCTACGGCGCGATCAGGCGTTCCCAGCAGCCGGTCTGTCTGATGATGGACGAGCCGGAAGACGGGAAACTGTCTCTGTTTGGAGTAAATGAGTATCCGTATGACGCCGCGGTCGATTATTCCGTCTTTGACGTGGAAGAGGAAGAGCCGCTTGTAAGGCAGAGGGCGGTTATCCATGCGGCAGGTGCCGCGAGATTGGCCTGTATCCCCTGCCGGATGGAGGAACTTCATTGTTATCGTATGGAGTGGGAATATGAGGACTGTGAGGGACTGCACAAGGGCTGGAACCATTACCTGTGCGGTACGGCTCCTCTTGACGCGGACAGATGCGCGGGGCTTCTGCGTGCGGCGGGAGTTTTATGAAAAGGAACAATAACCGTGGTGAATGAGGATGAGCCGCGGCAAGATGGGAAGGGGACGTGAGCAGCATGGAAAGCCTTGGAAAGGTTTTTATTTTGGGAGACAGTTATTCTACTTACGGAGGCTGGGTGCCGGATGGTTATCCCTGCTATTATTGCGATGAGAATCCGAGAAACGGCGTGAGCAGCGTTGAACAAACCTGGTGGCATATGCTGCTTCGGGAAACGGGTGCGGAGTTTCTGAGAAACTCCAGCTATTCAGGGTCAACAATCTGCAATACAGGCTATAATGGTGAATATTGTCCCCATAAGTCATTTATAGGCCGGCTTGACAGACTGATTGAGGACGGATATTTCGAACGGAACAGACCGGATACCATATTTATTTTTGGAGGGACGAATGATTTCTGGGCAAAATCGCCTACGGGAGATCTGAAATATTCCGATTGGTGGGCAGAAGATTTAAAGGAATTCCTTCCGGCATTCTGTTATCTGTTGGACAGAGTAAAGAGCCGGATTCCTTCTGCGCGTCCGATTGTTCTTATGAATGATCCGGATATAAGACCGGTCATGATTCAGGGGATGGCTGCAGCCTGTCAAAACTATGGAGCGGACTATATCCGGATCGGCAACATAGATAAGAATGAAGGCCACCCGACCGGATCAGGCATGGAACAGATAAAAGACCGCATTATGGGGTATCTGGATGAATAAAGGAGTCCATTCACAAAGCCGCGTTTACGCGCTTTCCGTCGCTTCGCGACTGCCTTTGCTCATAAAACGGCGCTCCCTTCGTCCGTCCGGCCAGGGGCAGATTTGTGCGAGCATGGATCTCTTCCCTGGCTGGCGGACGAAAAAACTGTAACAAAGAAAATATAATGAAATTTTTATAATGAAAATATAATTTCAAAAAAACTTGACTTTCCATTTGTAAAGTGAGATAATATTGCTATAAATTGGGTGATGAGAGAACAGCATACATGGGGGAGAAGCAGGGCGGTATTCCGTCTGTGCGTTTCCCCCTTTTATTATGCGAATCCGGCGGCGCCGCGCTTTCGGGCCGGACCGGGAGCGGATTTCGCGTATGGCGCGGGACCGCTGCCGGCATGTTCCCCGTTTCCTGCCTGCGGACGGGAAGGAGATGGTTTTCTGATGACGAGGCGCTATATAGTATTCGACCTGGACGGAACCCTGACCGACCCGGGGGCGGGCATTACCAGATCCGTTCAGTATGCGCTTAGATCGTATGGCATTGAAGAAACGGATCTGTCAAAGCTGTACCCGTTTATCGGTCCGCCGCTGAAGGAAAGCTTTATGAAGTTTTACGGCTTTTCCGAAACGCAGGGGATGGAAGCGATCGGCAGGTACCGGGAGTATTTCACCGCGCGCGGCATATTTGAAAACGAGGTCTACGACGGGATCCCGCAGATGCTTGAGATGCTTAAAAAGAACGGAAAGCATCTGTTGGTGGCCACGTCCAAACCGGAGGAATTTGCCGTGCGGATTCTGGAGCATTTTGATCTGAGAAAGTATTTTGATTACGTCGGCGGGGCGAGTATGGACGAGGTCCGCGTGGGCAAGGGCGAGGTGATCCGCTATACGCTTGAGGCCGCGGGGATTGCGGATAAGCGGGAAGTCATTATGGTCGGCGACCGGGAGCACGATGTTCTCGGCGCCAGGGAAAACGGTGTGGACTGCGTCGGAGTCCTGTTCGGCTACGGAAGCCGTCAGGAGCTTGAGGAGGTGGGAGCGTTTAAGATCGTTGGGACCGTCGGGGAACTGGGTTCGTTCCTTTTGACGATATGAGCCGCTTTATGTCGAAATAATGGTAATATTGCACAATATTTTCTTCATTATATATGGGATATAATCACGAAAACTGTTCATTTTGCAAAAACATTGTCATTTTCCGAATAAAAGTGCTAAAAGATAGATATCATGAAAATAAGCCCACATATATAAGATATGGTTTGGAGTATTCAGAAAGGATGATCGGTTTGTTTAGTAAGGGCGAATACATCGTGTACGGAATGACAGGAGTATGCCGTGTGAGCGATATCACGGAGATGAACATGGACGGAATATCCGATACGAAACTTTATTATGTCCTGGAACCGACCGGCGTGAACGGGAGCCGCATCATCACTCCGGTGGAGGGCAATAAGAACGTGATGCGGCGCGTGATGACCAGCGAGGAGGCCTATGACCTGATCGACGGGATCGAAGAGATCGACAGTCTGAGCGTCCGGGATGACAAGCAGCGGGAAAACTGCTATAAAGAGGCGCTTAAGACCTGCGACTGCAGGGAATGTGTCGGTGTTCTCAAGACGCTCTATCTGCGCCGTCAGGACCGTTTAAGCCGCGGAAAGCGGATGACGGAGGTGGATGAGCGTTATATGAAGAAGGCGAAGGAAAATCTGTTCGGCGAGCTGTCGATCCCGCTTGGGATATCGGCGGCCGAGGTGGAAAAATTCATCCTTTCGCGGATCAAGGCAGCCGACTGATCCGGATAAGGAATCAGAGGTGCTGCCGCAGACTGTTTCAGAGCGCCGCAGGAGCGGGCGGATCTGAAGATCCTGCGGCAGCATTTATTTTTTTGATGTGTAAAGCAAAAATGCTTGACAGCTGTGCCGGTATCGTGTATGATAGCCAGGGTGAGAGAGTATGAAGACCATTGGCGAGCAGGCCATGCTCTATGATTTTTACGGGGAGCTGCTGACACCGAGGCAGCGCCAGATCTATGAGAGCGTCGTGTTCGACGACATGTCTCTGGGCGAGATCGCCGGGGAAGAGGGGATCAGCCGTCAGGGCGTCTACGATCTGGTGAAGCGCTGCGACCGGATCCTGGGCGAATACGAGCAGAAGTTGAAGCTGGTGGAGAAGTTCAGGCAGACGAAGGAAATGGTAGGGCAGATCCGCGGTCTGGCCGAAGAGGCGAAGGCGAAGAGCGATCTCGGCCTTATGGATGAGATCGGACGGATCGCCGGGGATATTATCAAACTGTGAGGAGAATCTATGGCTTTTGAGAGCTTGTCGGACAAACTGCAGAACGTATTTAAGAATCTCCGGGGCAAAGGCCGGCTGACAGAGGCGGATGTGAAGGCCGCCCTGCGGGAAGTCAAGATGGCTCTTTTGGAGGCGGACGTCAGCTTTAAGGTCGTGAAGCAGTTCATTAATTCCGTGCAGGAGCGCGCTGTCGGCGAGGATGTTCTGGGAAGTCTGACGCCGGGACAGATGGTGATCAAGATCGTTCATGAGGAACTGATCGCCCTGATGGGCAGCGAGACCACGGAGATCGCGCTGAAGCCGGGAGGAGAGATCACGGTGATCCTGATGGAAGGCCTGCAGGGAGCCGGCAAGACCACGACGGCTGCCAAGATCGCCGGGAAGCTGAAGGCCAGGGGACGCAAGCCCCTTCTTGCCGCCTGCGACGTATACAGGCCGGCGGCCGTTGAACAGCTTAAGATCAACGGAGGGAAACAGGACGTTCCCGTATTTTCCATAGAAGGCTCCAAAAGTCCCGTCGCCATCGCGAAAGCGGCTGTGGAGTACGCGAAGGAGAACGGATTCAACGTGGTCATCCTTGACACGGCCGGGCGCCTCCATATCGATGAGGATATGATGCGGGAGCTGCAGGAGATCCGCGAGGCAGTCCGTGTGGATCAGTCCATCCTGGTCGTGGACGCCATGACCGGGCAGGACGCTGTGAATGTGGCCGAGAGCTTTCAGAACAAGGTCGGCATCGACGGGGTGATCCTGACCAAGCTGGACGGCGACACCAGAGGCGGCGCCGCGCTCTCGATCAAAGCTGTGACCGGGAAACCGATCCTCTATGTGGGCATGGGCGAGAAGCTGTCCGACCTGGAACAGTTCTATCCGGACCGCATGGCTTCCAGGATCCTGGGCATGGGCGATATCCTGTCTCTGATCGAGAAGGCGGAGCAGGAGGTAGACGAGGCCAAGGCCCGGGAGATGGGCCAGAAGCTTCGCAAGGCGGAGTTCGATTTCAACGATTTCCTGGAGCAGATGCGCCAGATTAAGAAAATGGGCGGCATGAACAGCATTCTGGGCATGATGCCCGGGATCCCCCAGATGAAGGGGGATCTGGATGTGGACGAATCCGCGATGGACCGGGTGGAGGCTATCATTCTCTCCATGACGAAGGAAGAGCGGGCCAATCCCGCGATCCTGAATCCGTCCCGCAAGCAGCGCATCGCGAAGGGCGCCGGTGTGAACATCAGCGAGGTGAACCGGATCGTCAAACAGTTCGACCAGATGAAGAAGATGATGAAACAGCTTCCGGGCATGATGGGCGGCAGGAAACGCCGCGGCGGAATGCTCGGCGGGCTGGGCGGCATGTTCGGGAAACTGCCGTTTTAGCCGCGGCCGCGCAGGCTTTTTTGGGGAATTTTCGGGGAGCGCGGGACGGCGCTGATACAGCCGGCAGAGCGGACATATGTCTGCTTTCGCATAGATGCAGTCCGCATTGTTAAGGAAGACATTTGCGAAGATAAGGAGGTGAAATGACATGGCGGTAAAGATGAGACTTAGAAGAATGGGCCAGAAGAAGGCACCTTTCTATAGAGTTGTAGTCGCGGATTCCAGATCTCCCAGAGACGGAAGATTCATCGAGGAAGTAGGATACTACGATCCGAACAAGGAACCCAGCGAGATCAAGTTCAACGAGGAAGCAGCGAAGAAATGGTTAGCCAACGGCGCCCAGCCCACAGACCGGGTTGCGAAGCTCCTGAAGCTGGCAGGCATCCAGTAATTGAGGTGAGGATTATGAAAGAATTAGTTGAAGTCATGGCAAAAGCTCTGGTGGAACACCCGGAGGAAGTGATCGTCACCGAAACCGAGAAGGATGGAGAGACCATCGTTGAATTGAAAGTGGCTCCTTCCGATATGGGTAAAGTTATTGGAAAGCAGGGCAGGATCGCGAAAGCCATACGTTCCGTCGTGAAGGCCGCGGCCTCGAAGGACGATAAGAAAGTGGTTGTCGAGATCGACTGATATGGGGATAGCAGGTGAGGAAACCTGCTATTTTCATCTCACAGGGACAGCGTCCGCGGGGAAACGCGCCCGGCAGGCTGCGCCGGAACCGGGCAGGCGGAAGCGGCGGAGAGGAAATCGATATGGAACAGACATTTCGGGTGGGAGTGATCACCTCGACCCACGGTCTTCGCGGGGAGGTCAAGGTATATCCGACGACAGACGACGCGAAACGGTTTAAACAGCTGAAAGACGTGCTTTTAGACACCGGCAGGGAACAGCTGCCGATGGAAGTGGAGCATGTGAAATTCTTCAAGAATATGGTCATCGTAAAGTTCAAGGGTCTCGATGCGATCGATGACGTGGAGATATTTAAGGGGAAGGATCTGCTGGTGACCCGGGAAAACGCGGTGGAACTGGGACCGGATGAGAATTTCATCGCGGACCTGATCGGCCTTTCGGTCATTACCGACGAGGGAGAGCGGCTTGGGGAACTGGCGGATGTGCTTCAGACCGGCGCCAACGACGTCTATGTGGTGAAAACGGATTCCGGGAAGGAAGTGCTCCTTCCGGCGATCAGGCAGTGCATCCTTGATACGGATCTGGAAGCGGGGAAGATCACGGTCCATGTGCTGGACGGGCTTCTGGATCTCTAGGGATCCGCGGCGTTGGGCTTTAAGCCTGAGGGCCGGGACCGTGCGCGGAAGCTACGGGGATCACAGGCAGGGAGAAAGGAGAGTTTCGTGAATTTTTACATCATGACATTATTTCCGGATATGGTGATGAACGGCCTCGGGACCAGCATCACCGGCCGCGCCATGGAGAAAGGCGCGATCCGCGTGGAGGCGGTCAATATCCGGGATTATGCGATCAATAAACACGGGCAGGTGGATGACGCCCCTTACGGGGGCGGCGCCGGCCAGGTCATGCAGCCGGCGCCGATCTGCGACTGCTATGAAGCTCTCTGCGAACGGATCGGCAAACGTCCCCGCGTTCTCTATATGACTCCCCAGGGCCGCGTCTTTAACCAGGCGATCGCGCAGGAACTGGCAGCGGAGGAGAACCTGGTCTTTCTCTGCGGCCATTATGAGGGCGTGGACGAGCGGGCGCTGAGGCTTCTGGATACCGAGAACCTGTCTGTCGGGGATTATGTCCTTACAGGCGGGGAGCTACCGGCCATGGTCATGATCGACTGCATTTCCAGGCTGGTTCCGGGCGTTCTCCACAACGACGCGTCGGCGGAGATCGAGTCCTTCCATGATAATCTGCTGGAATATCCCCAGTATACGAGGCCGGAGGACTATAAAGGCCTGAAGGTGCCGGAGGTGCTTCTGACCGGCCATCACAAGAATATCGAGACGTGGAGAAGGCTTCAGTCCGTGAAGCGCACGTTCGAGCGGCGGCCGGATCTTCTTGGGGAGGCGAACCTTTCGAAGAAGGAGAGGGAGTATCTGGCAGAGCTTTGCGCGGAAGCCGCCGGCGGTGACGCCGGTCCTGAGACCGGGGAGTAACCGGAATTTTGAAAAAGTGCTTGCATTTGCAGGAAACATATGTTAAAATCTCATATTGTGACAAATAAGCGATGGTCCTCTGTTACGGCAAATTCTCGTATTAAGAACATCAAATAGATGGAAGGAGATCCACATGAACGACATTATCAAGAACATCGAGGCAGCGCAGCTGAAAGAGAAGGTACCGGAGTTCCGCGTAGGCGACACCGTCCGCGTACACAACCTGATCAAAGAAGGAAACCGCGAGAGGATCCAGATCTTTGAGGGAACCGTGATCAAGCGCCAGAACGGCGGAGCGAGAGAGACCTTTACGGTGCGCAAGACTTCCGGCGGTATCGGCGTAGAGAAGACATGGCCGCTTCATTCCCCCTCCGTGGCAGACGTTGAGGTCGTCCGCAGAGGTAAGGTAAGGAGGGCGAAGCTGTTCTACCTGAGGAAGCGCGTAGGAAAGGCCGCCAAGGTCAAAGAGCTTGTCAGATAATCGATGTGATCGCAGGAAAAGGGACAATAACTATTTATTGTCCCTTTCTTAAACTTTATCGGAAACAGTCAGGAGATAAGAGTGGAATTTTATCAGGAAGAGACCAGCACCCTGCGGAAAGCGGTGGGCTGGATCGTGGATATCGTGGTAGTCATCTCCCTGGCCTGGTTCGTTGTCTACGCGTTCGGGACGCGGGTGAAGATCTCGGGTCAGTCGATGATGCCGGGGCTTTCCGGGGGGGATCTGGTGCTGATGGACCGGCTGTCCTACGATCTGGGGAATCCGAAGCGTTTTGATGTGGTCGTGTTTGCGAGAGAAGACCGCAGAACCAATGTGAAGCGCGTCATCGGCCTTCCGGGAGAGACCGTACAGATCACCGGGGGGACCATTTATATAGACGGAAAGCCGCTTAAGGCGGATGAGAGCCTGAGCTATGTGGCGCTTTCGGGGCTGGCGGAGAATCCCGTGATCCTGGAGGCGGACGAGTATTTTCTGCTGGGCGACAACCGGGACAGCAGCGAGGACAGCAGATTTGAGAATATCGGCAATGTCAGGCGTTCCCAGATCATCGGGAAGGTCTGGTTCCGCGTACTCCCGCTGATGGGGATCGGACCGGTGAAATAGAACAGGAGTTTTTATGAATATACAGTGGTATCCGGGACATATGACGAAGGCCAGGCGGGCCATGCAGGAGGATATGAAGCTGATCGATCTGCTGATCGAGGTGGTGGACGCCCGCGTGCCTGTTTCCAGCAGGAATCCGGACATCGACCGCCTGGGCGCGGGCAAGGCGAGACTGATCCTGCTGAACAAGGCCGATCTGGCCGGAGAGAGCGGGAACGCGGCCTGGGAGAAATGGTTTTCGGAGAAAGGGTATACGGTCGTACAGGCCGACTCCCGGAACAGCGCCCGGCTTAAGAGCGTGCACGCGGCGGTGCAGGAGGCCTGCCGGGAGAAGATCGAGCGCGACCGGAGGCGCGGGATCCTTAACCGGCCGGTGCGGGCCATGGTGGTGGGGATCCCCAACGTGGGCAAGTCCACCTTTATCAATTCCTTTGCCGGAAAGGCGTGCGCGAAGACCGGCAACAAGCCCGGCGTCACGAAGGGAAATCAGTGGATCCGTCTGAACCGG
This sequence comes from uncultured Lachnospiraceae bacterium, assembly GCA_947600145.1. GTDB lineage: Bacteria > Bacillota > Clostridia > Lachnospirales > Lachnospiraceae > UBA3402. Next base: position 15,826 of record CANQGA010000004.1, read on the forward strand.
TCGCTGGAGCTTCTGGATACGCCCGGTCTTCTGTGGCCGAAGTTTGAGGACGCGTCCGTGGGGCTTCATCTGGCCCTGATCGGCTCGATCAGCGACCAGATCCTTAATAAAGAGGAACTGGCTCTTGAGCTGATCCGGCTTATGGGGGAAAGGGAGCCGGACGCGCTTGAACGGAGGTACGGGCAGGCGCGGGCAGAGGAGCCGCAGGAAGGGGAGCCCGAGGCGGGAGTGTTGGAGATAAGGGAGCCCGAGGCGGGAGCGTTGGAGATAAGGGAGCCCGAGGCGGGAGAGCCGGAGACAGGGAAGTCTGAGGAATTAAGGATGCTTGAGCGGGTCGCCGTGCGGCGCGGATGCCTTGGGAAAGGCGGCGCCCCGGATTACGGGAAGGCCGCGGGCCTTCTTCTGGAGGATTTCCGCGCGGGAAGGCTGGGGCGGATCACCCTGGAGATGCCGCCGTTTACGGAGTAAAGGGCCGGAATGAAACCGCGGATCAGACAAAGGAGAATCATGGGATGAGACAGCTGAAGGGAGAACGACTGGAAGCGGAACTGGCGCGCCTTGCGGCCATGCGCCGGTATGAAGAGGAATACGGGGACTGTCAGTTTATCTGCGGGATCGACGAGGCGGGCCGGGGGCCCTTGGCGGGGCCGGTGGCGGCCGGGGCCGTGATCCTGCCGAAGGACTGTCAGATCCTTTATCTGAACGACTCCAAGAAGCTGTCGGAGAAGCGGCGGGAGGAGCTGTTTGCGGAGATCCGTGAGAAGGCGGTCGCCTTCGGCGTCGGGATCGTGTCTCCGGAGCGGATCGATGAGATCAATATCCTTCAGGCCACCTATGAGGCGATGCGCCAGGCGATCGGGCAGCTGTCGGTGACTCCCCAGATCCTGCTGAACGACGCCGTAACGATCCCGCAGGTGACGATCAGACAGGTCCCGATCATTAAGGGCGACGCCAAGAGCGTGTCCATCGCCGCTGCCAGTATCCTGGCGAAGGTGACGAGGGACCATATGATGGCGGAATATGACAGGCTGTATCCGGAATATGGATTTGCGAAGCATAAGGGCTACGGCACGGCGGCCCATATCGCCGCGATCCGCGAGTACGGACCGTGTCCGATCCACCGCAGGACATTTATCGGGAATTTTTATGATGGAGAATAAACGCGCGACAGGCGGCCGCTATGAAGAGATGGCGGCTGCGTTTCTGCAGGAAAAAGGGTATCAGATCCTGGAAAGGAATTACCGCGGCCGCTACAGTGAGATCGATCTGGTCGCGAGGGACGGACGCTATCTGGTCTTCGTGGAGGTCAAATACCGGAAAAGCAGCGCGAGCGGCTATCCGGAGGAGGCGGTGGACGCGCGCAAACAGGCGCGGATCCGGCACGCGGCGGCCAGCTATCTGTACAGCCGCCGGTATCCGGAGGACACGCCGTGCCGCTTCGATGTGGTCGCGGTCCTCGGCGGGGAGATCAGGCTGATCGCGGACGCGTTCTGAATAAGAGAAGAGGATAAGAGAAAAGGATAAGAGAAAGGATTTCGGGAGGATGAACGGATGCGGAAAATGATCCCTCTTAACTATAAGACTGACAGGAAGCTTCCGCGCCTCTGCTGGACGGAGGACGGAAATGTGCCGTATCTGTCGTTTCCGCTTCTGGAAGAGACAGGGCTGGTGGTTCACGGCTTCCCGACCCGGCTGGGCGGGGTCAGCACGGGACCTTACGCCACGATGAATTTCTCGTTTACACGGGGAGACGATCCGGAGCATGTAAAGGAAAATTACCGGCGGATGGCAGACGCCATCGGCGCGGATCCGGCAAGGCTCGTGCTGTCGTTCCAGACGCACACGACGAATGTACGCCGCGTGACGGAAGCGGACGCGGGGAAAGGGATCTTTAAGGAGCGTGATTACCGGGACGTGGACGGGCTGATCACGGATGTGCCCGGGATTACGCTCGCCACGTTTTACGCCGACTGCGTGCCGCTCTATTTTCTGGATCCGGTCCGCCGGGCCGTCGGACTGAGCCATTCCGGCTGGAGAGGGACCGCGGCGCGGATGGGGCGGGCGACGCTTCAGGCTATGGCGCGGGAGTTCGGAACGGAGCCGGAGGATGTCCTCTGCTGTGTGGGACCGAGCATCTGCCGGGACTGTTTTGAAGTGGGGGCGGAGGTCGCGGAAGCGTTCCAGGAGAGCTTCGACCCTTCCCGCTGGAAGGATCTGTTTGACCGGAAGGAGAACGGGAAATATCAGCTGGATCTGTGGAAGGCCAACGAGATCATCCTTCTGGAAGCGGGTGTAAAGCCGGAGCACATCCAGGTTACGGACCTCTGCACCAGATGCAATCCCGATTATCTGTTCTCCCACCGGTTCCACGGGGAGAAGCGCGGAAATATGGCAGCTTTTTTAGGATTAAAGGCTTGACAATTTATACCGGAGCGTGGTATATATATTCATTAGAAACCTGTGAGGGAGAGTAAGTACCCTCTGCGGAAGGTCACAGAGAGCCGCCGGCGGTGGAAAGGCGGTACGGGAAGCAGAGGCGAATGGACTCCTGAGGGCGAGCAGAACCTTTCAGTATGTGAGCCGGAGAGAAGCTCCGTTATCAAATTCAGCATATGATATGTATGCGCAGAGTGGGTACATCGTACCAAGCCGGGTGGCACCGCAGGAGTTTAACTCCTGTCCCTGCATTGAGATTGCGGGGACAGGAGTTTTTTGTGTTCTCCGGGCGCCGCACAGACGCGTCCCGGGAGGAAGACGGATAGATTTCCCGGTTCCGGCAATCCTAACTCTATTATTATTTTTTGGAGGTAAGAGAGATGAAACAGGAAAGCAAGATCCCCTACAAGATCTATCTGGAAGAGAGCGAGATGCCGACAAGCTGGTATAATCTGCGCGCTGACATGAAGAACAAGCCGGCGCCTCTTCTGAATCCGGGCACCCTTAAGCCCATGACGTTCGAAGAGCTTCGCGGCGTATTCTGCGACGACCTGGTGCGCCAGGAGCTGGACGACACAACAGCCTACGTCGAGATCCCCGAAGAGATCCGCAGTTTTTACAAGATGTACCGTCCGTCTCCGCTGGTCCGGGCATACTGCCTGGAGGAGAAGCTTCAGACGCCGGCGAAGATCTATTACAAGTTCGAGGGAAATAATACCAGCGGCAGCCACAAGCTGAATTCCGCCATCGCCCAGGCCTATTACGCCAAGAAACAGGGTCTCAAGGGCGTGACCACCGAGACCGGAGCCGGCCAGTGGGGGACGGCCCTGTCCATGGCCTGCGCGTATCTCGGACTGGACTGCAAGGTGTATATGGTGAAGGTCTCCTATGAGCAGAAGCCTTTCCGCAGGGAAGTGATGAGGACCTACGGCGCGTCCGTGACGCCGTCGCCGTCGATGGAGACCGAGGTCGGACGCAAGATCCTGGCGGAGCATCCCGGAACCACGGGAAGCCTCGGCTGCGCCATCTCTGAGGCTGTAGAGGTAGCTACGACCAACGAGGGTTACCGTTATGTGCTGGGCAGCGTCTTAAACCAGGTGCTTCTGCATCAGTCGGTCATCGGACTTGAGTCCAAGATCGCGATGGACAAATACGGGATCAAGCCGGACGTCATCATCGGCTGCGCCGGCGGCGGTTCCAACCTGGGCGGCCTGATCGCTCCGTTCATGGGCGAGAAGCTGCGCGGCGAGGCGGACTACCGGATCATCGCGGTAGAGCCCGCGTCCTGCCCGAGCTTCACCAGAGGAAAATTCGCTTACGATTTCTGCGATACCGGAATGATCTGCCCGCTCGCGAAGATGTATACGCTCGGCAGCGGATTCATTCCTTCGCCCAACCATGCGGGCGGCCTGCGCTTCCACGGCATGAGCACCATCCTGTCCCAGCTGTATCATGACGGCCTGATGGAGGCGACTTCCGTAGAGCAGACGTCCGTGTTCGAGGCGGCGGAGATGTTCGCCCGGGTGGAAGGGATCCTTCCGGCTCCGGAGAGCGCCCACGCGATCCGCGTAGCCATTGACGAGGCGGTCAGGTGCAGGGAGACAGGGGAGGAGAAGACGATCCTCTTCGGACTTACCGGAACCGGCTACTTTGATCTGGTGGCCTATGAGAAGTTCCACAACGGGGAGATGACGGATTATATCCCGACAGACGCGGATCTGCAGAAGGGATTCGACGGGATCCCCAAATTCCCGGGCAACGAGTTCTGAGACGGACTCTGAGACGGATCTTCCGGCTTTCCGGGCAGCGGATTTTAAGGCAGACGAAAGGGCTGCCGCAGGATGCGATGAACGTCCTGCGGCAGCCCTGTTTACGTCAGTATGCGAACAGGGCGCCGGTGACGCCTTGTTCGTATCAGTTGATGCGGACATCCCCTGTCCGGGGAGTATGTAATACGGAATGAACGTTACTGTATGATCTGGAAATACTCGTATCCGTCCGACTTGCGTCTCTGGACCAGCCTCTGGATGCGCTCGGTCTGGGACAGCGCGCCGCCGATGGCGACGTCGTGATTCAGGCAGTTGATGATGGCGGCCAGATATTTGCTCATATCGGCCTCCAGGTACCACTCGCGCTTCAGAAGCTCCGCGGGGCGGTAGTTTAAGTTGGTGGTGATCACGTAATCGATATAGCCTTTCTCGTAGAAATCGTCGAATTTCTCCAGACCGTTGGTGAACAGGCCGAAGGTGCAGCAGACGATGACCTTTGACGCCTTCCGGTCCTTCAGCGCCCTGGCTGTGTCCAGCATGCTCTCGCCGGAGGAGATCATATCGTCGATGATCAGCACGGTCTTGCCTTCCACGGAGGCCCCCAGAAATTCGTGGGCCACGATGGGATTGCGCCCTCCCACGACGCGGGAATAATCGCGGCGCTTATAGAACATGCCCATATCGACGCTTAAGTTGTTGGCGACATAGACGGCCCTGTCCATGGCTCCCTCATCGGGACTGATGACCATAAAATGGTCCTTGTCGATGATCAGGTCCGGATCGTGCTCGAAGAGGGTGGTCATAAACTGGTAGGTAGGCATGAAATTATCGAATCCGTTAAGAGGGATCGCGTTCTGGACTCTCGGATCGTGGGCGTCGAACGTGATGATGTCGGCGACGCCCATTTTCGCCAGCTCCTCAAGAGCCATGGCGCAGTCCAGGGACTCCCGCTTGCTGCGCTTGTGCTGGCGTCCCTCGTACAAAAACGGCATGATCACGCTGACCCGGTGGGCAGTGGAAGTGCACGCGCCGATGACGCGCTTCATATTCTGATAATGATCGTCCGGGGACATGTGATTGATGTAGCCGTTCATGGAATAGGTAAGACTGTAATTGGTGACGTCGGCCATGACGAACACGTCAGCGCCGCGCACGGATTCGTTGATGACGGCCTTCGCCTCGCCGGTGCCGAACCGGGGGCAGGAAAGATCGAGCAGATATGAGCCTGCGTCGTAGCCGCGGTAGTTCAGATCCTCCTTCCGGCGCATCAGTTCTTCCATATCGCGCCTGCGGAAGGATACGATATGGTCGTTGACCAGACCCGCAAGGTCCCTGCAGCTGTCGAGTGCCGCCAGTTTAAGCGGCGCGACCGGCAGGGAATGGTAGAATACGTACTTGTTTGGCATGGGGGACACCTCCGTATGGTTGGCTGTCGAACAAACTCTGCACATTGTATTTATATCATTTCCCGGCGGACAGCGTCAATAGGAATGAAAAAGTTTCGCAAAAAATACAATTTTTAACGCCTGCAGTCCGGCGCGGCCGGAACCGGATAAGCCGGTTGCGCTTTACATTTGCGGAGAAACTTGGTATCATAGGATATGGAAATGAACTGCCGCCGCCCAGGCAGCGCGGGCGGAAGGCCAGGATGCGGCGCGGCAGGGCCGGGCAGCAGGGAAAGGATGCGCAATGAAGAAGGAACGCGGCCACCGGATCCGCTCGGTGGATCCCGGATCCATCGCGGACGAGCTGGGGCTTGAGCCGGGAGACCGTCTGATCTCCATCGACGGACATGATCCGGAAGACATTTTTGACTATGAATACTACCTGGAGAACGAATCCGTCGTCGTGCTCGCAGAGAAGGCCGACGGCGAGGAGTGGGAGCTGGACATCGAAAACGACTATCAGGATCTGGGACTGACGTTTGAGAACGGCCTGATGAGCGAGTACCGCTCCTGCACGAACAAGTGCGTTTTCTGCTTTATCGACCAGATGCCGCCGGGGATGCGGGATACGCTGTATTTCAAGGACGACGATTCCCGGCTTTCGTTCCTGCAGGGCAATTATATCACGCTGACGAATATGAAGAAGAAGGATATTGACCGGATCATTCAGTTTAAGCTGTCGCCGATCAATATCTCGGTCCATACCACGAACCCGGAGCTTCGGTGCATGATGCTGAACAATCGGTTTGCCGGAAAGTCCCTTAAGTATATCGACCGGCTTTATGAGGCGCAGACGCCGATGAACGGCCAGATCGTGCTCTGCAGGGGCCTAAACGACGGGGAGGAGCTGGAGCGGACGATCGGCGACCTGAGCCGGTATATACCGTATATGGAGAGCGTGTCGGTGGTGCCGGTGGGGCTTACGAAGTTTAGGGACGGTCTGTATCCGCTTAAGCCGTTTACTGCGGAGGACGCGGCGCGGACCATCGACCGGATCGAGCGGTGGCAGAAGAAGCTGTACGCGGAGCGCGGGACCCATTTCGTCCATGCCAGCGACGAGTTCTATATCCTGGCCGGACGGCCGCTTCCGGAGGCGGAGCGCTACGACGGCTATCCCCAGCTGGAGAACGGCGTGGGCATGGTTCGGCTGATGACCGAGGAGGTCCATGAGGCGCTGGCGGAGACGGACGGCGATCAGGAGTCGGAGGAACTGTCGGTGGCGACGGGGCTTCTGGCGGCGGAGTATCTTCGGGGGTTCCTTAAGGAGATCGCGGAGAAATTCCCGAACCGGAAGGTCCATCTCTATCCGGTCGTCAATGAGTTCTTCGGGGAAATGATCACGGTGTCCGGGCTGATCACCGGGCGGGACCTGATCCGCCAGCTTGACGGAAAGCCGCTGGGGAAACGGCTCCTTCTGCCGGTCAATATGTTCCGGAGCGGGGAGGAGGTCCTTCTGGACGATGTGACCAGGCAGCAGGTGGAAAATGCTTTACAAGTCCCGGTGAATATTGTAAAATCAAGCGGACAGGATTTTGTGGCGGCAGTGCTTGCGCCGCCGGAAGACGACGGACATGCGGAGCACGGGGCCTATGAGCTGCCGGGCCTGTAGCAGATAGAAGGTAGGAGACAGATATGAGCAAACCGATCGTAGCCATCGTAGGCCGGCCCAATGTGGGCAAGTCCACGCTTTTTAACGCCCTGGCGGGGCAGCAGATCGCCATTGTAAAGGACACGCCGGGCGTGACCAGGGACCGGATCTACGCGGACTGCACATGGCTGGACAAGAATTATACACTGATCGACACCGGCGGCATCGAGCCGGAAAGCAAGGATATCATCCTGTCCCAGATGAGGGAGCAGGCGGAGATCGCCATCGCCACGGCGGACGTGATCATTTTCATGGTGGATGTGCGGCAGGGGCTGGTGGACGCGGATTTTAAGGTGGCGGACATGCTCAGAAAGGCGCAGAAGCCTGTGGTCCTCTGCGTCAACAAGGTGGACAGCGTCAAAAAATTCGGCAATGACGTCTACGAGTTCTATAACCTCGGCATCGGAGATCCGTTCGGGATCTCGGCGGCTTCCATGCTGGGGCTCGGAGAACTGCTGGACGAGGTGGTAAAGCATTTTGATCTGAAGCAGTTTGAGGACGAGGACGACGACAGGCCGCGGGTGGCCATTATCGGCAAGCCCAACGTCGGCAAGTCCTCCCTGGTCAACAGGCTGGCGGGGGAGAACCGGATGATCGTTTCCGATATCGCCGGGACTACCAGGGACGCGGTGGACACGCAGGTGGTCTATAACGGCACGGAGTACGTGCTGATCGATACGGCCGGCCTGCGGCGCAAGAGCAGGATCAGGGAAGAACTGGAGCGTTACAGCATCATCCGGGCCGTGGCCGCCGTGGAGCGGGCCGACGTGGTGGTGGTCGTCATTGACGCGGCGGAGGGCGTCACCGAGCAGGACGCGAAGATCGCCGGGATCGCCCACGAGCGGGGCAAAGGCGTGATCGTCGCCGTGAACAAATGGGACGCCGTCGAGAAGAATGACAAGACGATCTACGAATTCACGCGGAAGGTGCGGGATACCCTGTCCTTTATGCCTTACGCGGAGATCGTGTTCATCTCGGCAGTGACCGGCCAGCGGCTTAATAAACTGTTCGATGCCATCGATATGGTGCGGCAGAACCAGAACCTGCGGGTGGCGACCGGCGTGCTCAACGAGATCGTCACCCAGGCTGTGGCCATGAAGCAGCCGCCGTCGGACAAGGGCAGGCGGCTGAAGATCTTCTATGTGACCCAGGTGGCGGTGAAGCCGCCGGCGTTCGTGGTGTTTGTGAACGATAAGGAACTGATGCATTTCTCCTATCTGCGGTATCTGGAGAACCAGATCCGGGAGACGTTCGGGTTTAAGGGGACGCCCCTTAAATTCATGATCCGGGAGAGGAACGCGAAGGAGAACGCGTAGGCGAAGGGAAACACAGCGGAAGAGAGGAGAAGGATATGGAGCGTATCATCTGTCTTCTGATCGGGTATGCCTGCGGGCTTATCCAGACCGGTTATTTTTACACGAAGGCCCACCATGTGGATATCCGGAGCGTGGGCAGCGGTAATTCCGGCAGTACCAACGTGATGCGGACGATGGGGCCGAGAGCGGGTCTGATCGTGTTTTTGGGGGACGCGTTCAAGACGCTGATCCCGTGCCTGATCGTGCGCGCGGTATTCAGCGCGCGGATGCCGGAGATGGCGAACCTCCTGGTGCTTTATACGGCGTTCGGCGCGATCCTGGGGCACAATTTTCCGTTCTACCTGAAGTTTAAGGGCGGCAAAGGGATCGCTTCCACTGCGGGACTTCTGGCGGCCATGGACTGGCGGGTGATGCTCATCTGTCTCGCGGCCTTCATTATCGTCGTGGCTGCGACCAGATTCGTATCGCTGGGTTCTCTTACCGTGGTGAGTCTTTTCCTGATCGGCATGATCTTCTTCGGAAGCCGCGGCGACTACGGCCTGGCGCCTCAGTACCTGACGGAGTTTTACGTGCTGAGCGCGGCGGTGACGGCCATGGCGTTCTGGCGGCATAAGGCAAACATCGTCCGGCTGATCCACGGGAACGAGAACAAGCTGAGCATCGGGCATACGAAGTGACGGAACAGCACAGCGGCAGAAGGGAGACGATCGGCATGGCGGATATCGGGATCATAGGAGCGGGAAGCTGGGGGACCGCGCTTGCGGTTCTTCTTTCCGGGGGCGGCCACCGGGTCACGGTCTGGTCGGCGCTTCCGCAGGAGATCGCGGAGCTTAAGGAGACGCGAAAGCACCATAACCTTCCGGGGGTGGTCCTGCCGGAGAATGTGGAGTTTACGGCAGAACTGGATGAAGCCATGGACCGGAAAGAAATGCTGGTGCTGGCGGTTCCTTCCGTCTATACAAGAGGAACGGCGGCATCCATGAAGCCGTTTATCAGGCCGGGCCAGCTTGTGGTCAATGTGGCCAAGGGGATCGAGGAGAGTACGCTGATGACGCTTTCCGAGATCATTGAGCAGGAACTTTCTGAGGCGGAGGCGGCGGTTCTCTCCGGACCAAGCCACGCGGAGGAGGTGAGCCGGGGACTGCCCACCACCTGTGTGGCGGCGGCTCATTCGAGGAAAGCGGCCGAGACGGTCCAGAACCTGTTCATGGGACCGGCCTTTCGGGTCTATACAAGCCCGGACGTCCTCGGCGTGGAGCTGGGCGGGGCGCTGAAAAATGTGATCGCCCTGGCGGCCGGAATCGCCGACGGACTGGGGTACGGCGATAATACGAAGGCGGCGCTGATCACCCGCGGCATCCACGAGATCGCCCGGCTGGGCATGGCGATGGGCGGAAGGTTCGAGACCTTCTGCGGGCTGTCCGGCATCGGCGACCTGATCGTTACCTGCGCCAGTATGCACAGCCGGAACCGGCGGGCAGGCATCCTGATCGGCAAAGGCTATACGATGCAGCAGGCCATGGACGAGGTCAGCATGGTGGTGGAAGGCGTGTACTCCGCAAAGGCGGCGCTTAAGCTGGCGGAGAAGTATCAGGTGTCGATGCCGATCATCGAGCAGGTGAATCAGGTGCTTTTCGAGGGCAAGCCGGCGGCGGAAGCGGTAGGCGATCTGATGATGCGCGACAAGGCGGTGGAGGCTCCCGCGCTGCCGTGGCCGGAGGCGTAGATGGGGCTTTTACGCCGCCGAAAATATCTTTTTCGAATGTTAAAAAATTAGATTGCTTTATGGTCTGAAATATGGTAGAGTGGTGGCGATGTCGGACATTTACATCACTCTATTTTTTGTGTCAGGAGGATAACATGCATTTTCTAGACAAGCGGGTTCAGGTGATCTGCGATGAACTCAAGAAGCTGCGCGTGAAGGACAGGATCCCGGTTCTGGATTGGGAATACAAGAAAGGGAATTTCTTCCATCCTGAGGACGCGGAAAACTGCGAAACGCCGTGGGAGCATTTCGACAGCAGGACCATGCACTGGTACGGTCCGGATGAGCATTACTGGTTTAAGACGACATTTACGGTTCCTGAGGAAATGGACGGCAGGAGACTCTGGATGCACGTGTCCACCCAGATCAAGGAGTGGGACGACGGCAAGAATCCGCAGTTTCTGCTGTTTATCAACGGAGAGATCATTCAGGGAATCGATATGAACCACCGCATGGTGAATATCACGGAGAGCGCGAAAGGCGGAGAAGAGCTTAAGGTAGAGCTTCAGTCCTATACCGGCACGCTTCACGACGAGTTCCAGCTGCGGGTAGATTTCTTTGAGATGGACGCCCTGATCAACAAGGTCTACTATGACCTGCAGGTGCCGCTGTGGGCCTTTACGCGGATGGATAAGGAAGACAAGACCCGCATGGAGATCGAGAATGTCCTGAACGAGACGATCAATCTCATCGATCTGCGGACTCCTTATTCTGCTGAATTTTACAGCACCCTGCAGGAGGCCAGCGATTATATAGACAAGGCGCTTTATACGGATCTGGCGGGTTACAGCGACGTGATCGCCACCTGCATCGGCCACACCCATATCGATGTGGCCTGGTGGTGGACTGTGGAGCAGACCAGGGAGAAGACCGGCCGCAGTTTCGCGACGGTGCTGAAGCTGATGGATGAGTTCCCGTCCTATCGTTTTATGTCCAGTCAGCCCCAGCTCTACGCGTTCTTAAAGGAGCGCTATCCGGAGCTGTTCGCGAAGATCAAAGAGCGGGTGAAAGAGCACCGCTGGGAGCCGGAAGGCGGCATGTGGCTGGAGTCGGATACGAACCTGACCTCCGGCGAGTCATTGGTGCGCCAGTTTATGCACGGCAAGAAGTTCTTCAAAGACGAGTTCGGCGTGGACAGTAAGATCCTGTGGCTGCCGGACGTGTTCGGATACAGCGGGGCCCTTCCGCAGATCATGAAGAAATGCGGCATCGATTATTTCATGACCACCAAGCTGTCCTGGAACCAGTTCAACAAGGTTCCCTACGACACCATGCGCTGGAGAGGCATCGACGGCAGCGAAGTGCTGACCCATCTGATCACGACCCTGGGCATCAAGCAGCCGGCGACGGATTTCTTCACCACCTATAACGGTTCGCTGCATCCGGACTCCATCATGGGCGGCTGGATGCGCTACCAGAATAAAGATATCAACAACGACATCCTGATCTCCTACGGCTACGGCGACGGAGGCGGCGGCCCCACCAGGGAGATGCTGGAGACCTCCGTGCGTATGGAGAAGGGCATCAAGGGGATCCCGAAGGTGCGCCAGGAGTTCGCCGGCGTATTCTTCGACGAGCTGAAGGAGAAGGTGTGGGATAACAAGCGCCTGCCCGTGTGGGAGGGCGAGCTGTATTTCGAGTATCACCGCGGTACGCTGACCTCCATGGCGCGCAACAAGCGGGCCAACCGCAAGACCGAACTGGGACTTATGGATCTGGAGCTTTTAGGCGTCCTGGCCGAGGATAAGACGGCTTACCCGGCGGAGCAGATCTATAAGATGTGGGAGACGGTGCTTCTGAACCAGTTCCACGATATCCTGCCCGGCTCCTCGATCCATGAGGTCTACGAGGTGACGAAGCGGGAGTACGATCAGCTGCATGAGCAGATCGGCGCCCTCACTGATGAGCGGCTACACGCCTTGGCCGGATACGGACACTGCATGATGATCGTCAATACCACCGGCAAACGCCGCGACGACATCGTACTCTTAGGCGACTGCGGCGCGGAGTGGCTGGTGGATATGGCCGGCCGGGTCTATCCCTGCCAGAAGACGGCGGACGGAACCGTGGCCTTTGTGAAGAACATTCCCGCCAAAGGATATTCCGTCATGTACCAGGTACACGCCGGCTCCGGAAAGCCGCAGACCGAGGAGAAGCATCCGTTTAGCCTGGCGGATGAGCATACGCTTGAGACCCCGTTCTATACGGTCCATTTCGATGAGAACGGCGAGATCGACCGCCTCTACGATAAGGACTGCGGCCGCGAGGTGCTGCAGGAGGGCAGGAAGGCCAACGCCCTCGTGATGTACGAGGATAAGCCCATTTACTACGATAACTGGGATATCGATATCTTTTACACCGAGAAGAGCTGGCCGGTGAACGAAGTGGAGTCCATGCGGTGGACGGAGATGGGCGACGTATGCGCTGTGCTTGAGATCAGGCGAAAGGCCAGCAAGTCAGCGTTTACCCAGAAGATCGTCTTCTACGCCGACAGCAGAAGGATCGATTTTAAGACCAATGTGGACTGGAAGGAGCATCAGACGCTTCTGAAGGTGCATTTCCCGATCAATGTCCATACGGACCAGGCCACCTTCGACGTCCAGTTCGGCAATCTGACCAGGAAGACCCATTCCAACACCAGCTGGGACGTGGCCAGATTCGAGAGCTGCGGCCAGAAGTGGATGGATCTGTCGGAAGGCCATTACGGCGTCAGTTTGTTAAATGACTGCAAGTACGGCCATTCCGTGAAGGACAGCGTGATCGGACTGAGCCTTATCAAGTCCGGGATCGAGCCGAACCCGGTGGCTGACCAGGAGCAGCATGTGTTTACCTACGCCCTGTATCCCCACGCGGAGGGCTGGCAGGCGGCGCAGACCGTGGCGGAGAGCTATAAGCTGAACCAGCCGTTATTGGCTGTGGACGGCGCGGCGGAGGGTCCGGAGTATTCCTTCGCGTCCGTGGACGCTCCCAACGTGATCATCGAGACTGTGAAGAAGGCGGAGGACGGAAACGGCGTGATCGTCCGCATGTATGAGTCGGAGAACAGCCTGACCCACGCGAAGCTTACTGTGGACAGCGCGTATAAGGAGGCTTACAGCTGCAATCTCCTGGAGGAGAACGAGAGCGGGCTTACTGTGGAGAACGGACAGATCGGCGTCACGCTGAAGCCTTATGAGATCGTTACCGTACGAATGATATAAGAAGGTACTGCTGATTCGTGATCTTAGAGAGTGAGATTTGCCGTGATAGTGCCGAATTATTTTGAAGACGTGAATGTGCTTCATGTAAATACCATGCCGGAGCGGGCCTATTACATCCCGGCCGGCGCGGATAAAGCTTCTGCCGGTTCCCGGTGGGATCCGGTAGAGCGCAGGGAGGAATCGGACCGCTTCGTTTCGCTGAACGGCGAATGGGATTTCCGGTATTACGAAGGGATCCGTGAACTGAAAGACCGTTTCTATGAAGAGGATACGGATCCGGGCCGGGGATGGGGAACCATCCCTGTGCCATCGGTCTGGCAGATGAACGGATATGACCGTCATCAGTATACCAATGTCCGTTATCCGTTTCCGCTGGATCCTCCCCACGTGCCTTATGAGAATCCCTGCGGGGCTTACCGCCGCACATTTTTCTGGACCACGGATGGATCGGCGCCCCGCGCGTATCTGAATTTTGAAGGCGTGGACTCCTGCTTTTATGTGTGGCTGAACGGCCGCTTCGTCGGATACAGCCAGGTGTCCCATTCCACCAGCGAGTTCGATGTGACGGAGTTTCTGCGGGAAGGCGAGAATCTGCTGGCGGTATTAGTGGTGAAATGGTGCGTCGGGAGTTATCTGGAAGATCAGGATAAGTTCCGCATGAGCGGGATCTTCCGTGACGTTTACCTGCTGCGGCGGCCGGCCGAATGTGTGTACGATTATTTTATCAGGACGGAGCCCGGGGCGGATGAGAGCGCCCGGGTGAGCGTTTCATTTACATATCTGACACGTAAGATCCCTGTGCGCGTATCCATCTATGACGCAGAGGGACATTTGGTGTGCGGGACTTCCGGCGAGGAGACGGAGTCCGCAGAGCTTACGATCCCGCGGGCGAGGCTCTGGAACGCGGAACAGCCGTATCTGTACCGCGTGGAGATCTGCACGGAGCATGAGATGATCGTTGAGTTTCTGGGCGTGCGGAAGGTGGAGATCAGAGACGCGGTGCTCCGATTCAACGGTCAGAATATCAAGCTTCACGGCGTCAACCGTCACGACAGCGACCCGGAGACGGGCTTTACCATAAGTCCTGCCCGGATGAAGAAGGATCTGCTGGTGATGAAGCGGCACAATGTGAACGCCATCCGCACCAGCCATTATCCCAACGCGCCTCAGTTCTGCCAGCTGTGCGACCGGTACGGCTTCTACGTGCTCGACGAGGCGGATCTGGAGACTCACGGAACGGAGATGGCTTACGGACAGGAATGGGGCGGGGAGTGCGCCTGGATCTCGGATAATCCCCTGTTCGCGCCGGCGATCCTGGATCGGGTGAAACGGTGCGTGACGCGGGATAAGAACCGGCCCTGCGTCTTCGGCTGGTCCATGGGCAATGAGAGCGCTTACGGCTGCGGGATCGAGAAAGCCCTTCGGTGGACGAAGCAGTATGACGACACCCGGATCGCCCATTATGAGGGAGCCTGGCATGTGACGGACGAGAGCCTGTACGATTATTCCGATATCGATGTATACAGCCGCATGTATCCGGGGCTGAACGAGATACACGATTATTTTGTCCGTCAGGATCCTGAATGTTCCGAACCGGAAGAGAGGAGTCATAAGTACGCGGCAGCGGCGGCGAGGCCGCTTCTTCTCTGCGAATACAGCCACGCCATGGGCAACGGCCCCGGTAATCTGGAAGACTATTTCCGGGTGATCCAGCAGTACGACGGAGCCTGCGGCGGAATGGTGTGGGAATGGTGCGATCACGCGGTCTATAAAGGCACCGATGAAGCCGGAAGGAAGAAATACGCCTACGGCGGCGACCACGGAGAATTTCCCCACGACGGAAATTTCTGTGTGGACGGACTGGTCTATCCGGACCGGAAGCCGCATACAGGGCTTTTAGAGCATAAGAATGTCTACCGGCCGGCCAGGGTGACGGCTTTTGACCCGCAAACCGGAAGACTTCGGATCCACAACTATATGGATTTCCTCGATCTGCGGGATTACTGCGTCATGCGGTGGGAGGTGAGCCGTGACGGCGAAGTGACCGGATCCGGCGCGGCGCAGCTGCCGTCCATCAGGCCCCATGAAGAAGGCGAGACCGTGATCCCCTGCGGGAAACTTCCGCGGACCGGCCGCTGTTATCTGCGTGTGGTCTGGGTCCTGAAAGAGGACCGTAGTATGCTTAAGGCAGGGGAAGAGCTGGGGTTTGACGAGGTGGAGCTGCCGTCGGACGGGACGTGCGCCCGGGCGGCGGAGCTTCTGGCGGCGCCGCGTGCGGGAGCCGGCGCTCTGAAGGGCGTCTTCCGGATCAGCGAGGATGACCGTTTCCTGACTGTCGGGACGCCGCGGTTTCGGTATCGGCTGGATAAGTTCACGGGCCTGTTCGATACCATGGTCTGGCAGAACCGCCAGATCCTTAAGCGGCCGATGGAGCTTAACATCTGGCGCGCGCCTACGGACAATGACCGCAATTCGCGGGGACTCTGGGAAGAACTGGATTACGATAAGCCGGTGACACGCGCGCAGGACATTTCGTGGAAAACGGACGGCGGCCCGCGCACGGATGACCCGGCGGGGCAGACAGGATGTTCCGCCGCGTACATCGAGGTCAGCGGCATCATTTCCCTGCTGTGCAGATACAGGCAGCGGATCCTGACGGCCCGGACGGTATTCCGCGTATGGGCGGACGGAAGCCTGGACGTGCGGCTGAATGTCAGAAAGGATCCGGCGTTCCCGCGGCTTCCGCGGTTCGGCGTCCGGCTGATGCTGCCGGATGAGCTTAAGCATGTGACATACTATGGGCTCGGCCCGACCGAGAGTTATGCCGACAAGCGGCGCGCCGCGTATCATGGCCTTTTTGACGGGACGGTGGATACCCTTTTTGAGGATTATATAAAGCCGCAGGAGAACGGGAGCCACTGCGAAGTGAGTTTCGCGGAGGTCAGCGGCGGCGCCCTTACCGTCGCCGCCGCGTCGGGAAAGCCGTTTTCCTTCAACGCGTCCCGCTATACGCAGGAGGAGCTGGCCGGGAAGGCGCACAACTATGAGCTTGAGGATTCCGGCATGACGGTATTCTGCGTCGACTATAAGCAGGACGGGATCGGTTCCGCCAGCTGCGGACCCGGACCGGAGAAGGAATATCTCTTTGAGGAGAATGAATTTGAATTTGAATTCGGACTGCGTTTCTGTGAAGACGCGGATCCGTCACCGAAAGGGGAATAAACAGCAATGATGAACAGCGCGCAGGCACAGGACTGTGCCAGGGATCTCTGGGAGCGGCACTGTAAGGAACTTCGGGAGGATCCCGTACGGATCCGGGAAGTAGAAGAACGATGCATTGCCTTCGGGGATGTACAGATGAAGTATGGCATCGAGGTGATCGGGGAACCCGGCGAGAACGGCTATCCGGTCTACATTGCTCTGCACGGAGGCGGCGGAGCGCCGTTTCCGGATATCAACAACCAGCAGTGGGCCCATATGGCGATCTATTATAAGGACAGCGTGAAGAACGGTATTTACATCAATCCGCGCGGCGTCCGGGATACCTGGGATACCCATGCCAACCCGGAGTCCTATCCGCTCTATGACCGTCTGATCGAGAACCTGATCGTATTCTGCGGGGCGGACCCCAACCGGATCTATCTGCTCGGATTTTCGGCGGGAGGCGACGGCGTCTACCTGGTGGGGCCTCGCATGGCGGATCGTTTCGCCGCGCTCCATATGTCTGCCGGGCATCCGAACGAGGGCAGCATGGTCAATCTCTACCACACGCCGATCCAGCTGCAGGTGGGGATGAATGACGCCGCTTACGACCGAAACCATGAGACGGTGCGCTACCAGATGGTCTTAGACCGGCTGGAGAGCGAGAACCCGGACGGCTACACCCACAATGTCTATGTCCATGTGGATAAGCCCCATAACTTCCGGGATAATTCCCAGGAACTCCAGCAGGTGATGATCGACAATCTGAGCTGGCTGCACACGGGACTGGTGACGAGAAGAACGGTGGACTCCAACGCGGTGCATTTTCTGGATGAATTCACCAGACAGCCGGTTCCCGACCGGGTGATCTGGGATCTGGATACCAGGGACAGGCTGACGGACCGGAGCGTTGACAGCTTCTACTGGCTGAAGGTTCCGTCCGGGGTGGACAGCGGTACTGTGATTCTCCGCCTGGATCACGAGTGCAACGGCATCGTGATCGAGCGGGACGATACCCACGGACAGGTGACGGCGCTCCTTCGGGACGGAATGCTGGATCTGGACCGTCCGGTGACTGTGCGGTATCCCGGCGGCGTGAAGAAAGATTTTATCGCAGAGCGCTCGGCGGATACGATACGGGAGACTCTGGCGGAGCGGGGAGATCCCAATTACATTTTTACTGCAAGCTTAAAACTGGGAGCCTGAAAAGGAGGAACTGAGTATGATTTTACTGCCTGCGCCGAAACAGATCGCGGAACAGGAAGGCAGCCTGAAGCTGAATCTCGGAACCATGATCGTGATCGACGGTTCCTGCCCTGCGGGTACTATCGTATACGCAGGGACGCTGAAAGATGAGATCCGGGAGTGGGCCGGGCTTGATCTGGGGATCATCCGCGGCGCCTCGCGGAAAGGCGATATCCTTTTGAAAGTCGACGCGTCCCTTGCCGATCAGGCGTATCGTCTTGAGATCACGGAACACGGGGCCGTTCTCAGCGGCGGAACAAACACCGCCGTCGGCTATGCCGTGGCCACGCTGCGTCAGATCGTGCGCCAGAGCGCGGGCCTTCTGCCCTGCGTAGAGATCGACGATGAGCCGATGCTTAGGGCCAGGGGCTTCTACCACGATGCGACCAGAGGCCGCATCCAGACCCTTGATAACCTGAAAAAACTGGCGGATACCATGGCGTTTTACAAGCTGAACCAGCTTCAGCTGAATGTGGAGCATACCTATCTGTTCCGCGGCATGTCGGAACTGTGGCGGGACGACACGCCGCTGACGGCGGAAGAGATCATGGAGCTGGATGATTACTGCTTTGAGAGAGGGATCGAACTGGTTCCGTCCCTGGCGACCTTCGGCCATCTGTATAAGCTGTTAAGCTCCAGAACCTATGAGCGTCTCTGTGAGCTGCCCGACAGCGCCGGCAGGCCGTTCTCGTTTGAAGACCGGATGGCTCTGCATACGGTAAACGTATCCGACCCGGATTCCATAAAGCTGGTCAAGGAAATGATCACCGAGTATATGGCGCTGTTCCGCACGAATAAATTCAATATCTGCGCGGATGAGACGTTTGCCCTGGGCAAAGGAAAAAGCAGGGCCCTGGCGGATGAGAAAGGCGTCGGCACATTATATGTGGATTATATCTGCGAACTGTTTGATTTCCTTAAGAAGGCCGGAAAGGAGCCCATGTTCTGGGGCGACATCATCTGCCGTCATCCGGAGCTGGCGGGCCGCATCCCGAAAGATGTGATCTGCCTGAACTGGGGATACAGTCCGACTCAGAGGGAGGACGAGACCCGTCTCCTGGCCGAAGCGGGGGTCCTTCAGTACGTATGCCCCGGCGCCTGCGGCTGGAATACCTGGGTCAATATTCTTTCCAACAGCTATTACAATGTGAAGATCATGACCGGATACGCGGTGAAATACGGCGCGGTCGGCATGCTGAACACGGACTGGGGCGATTTCGGGCATGTCAATCATCCGGTGTTCTCGGTTCCCGGACTGATCTACGGCGCGGTGTTCGCGTGGAACGGCGGGGCCCTGGAATTTGAGGAGATCAATAAGCAGATCTCGGAACTGGAATTTACCGACAGGAGCGGGGAACTTCTTGCGTGTCTGAAAGAGATCTCCGATCAGATGCGGTTCTCCTGGCGCAATGTGGTGATGCTGAAGGAACATGCGCAGAAAGGCTTCCCGCGCGGGGAGCTGGAGAAGCTGTTCGGCGAGGACGACATGGGCAGGGTGCCGGAGAGCAATGAGAAGCTGGGCCGGATGGAGGAGCAGGTGCGCCTGATCAGCCGCAGTATGGACAGCAGCAGGAGGGGCATCGCCGCGATCACCCTCTCTGCGATCGACGTCATGCGGACCTTTAACGACGTGGGCGTGTTTTTGTCCCGCATGAAGGACGGAAAGGCAGGAGAAGGCCAGGACGGCTTCGCGCTGGCAGAGCGGCTGGAGAACTGCCTGTACCACTATAAGAAGCAGTGGCGGGAAAACAGCAAGCAGAGCGATCTGGAGAGGGTCGCGGAAGTATTTTACTGGTACGCGGATCTGCTGAGGGATTCGTCGAAGCAGACCGCGGACAGTATTATGTGAAACAGTGACAAGACGCGGCCGTCGGATTACGGCGGCAGATTGGAGAACGATTATGAAAAATGAGATCATCGGATATGTGGGAACCGGCGCGTTCACGGAGAGCGACGCGAAGAAACTGACAGGCATCAATCTTGCGTTCGGGGAGCTTCACAGGGACGGAAGCGTGACTGTACAGGGACGGATCGACAAGCTGGAGATGATCCCGCAGATCCGTGGGTGGAACCCGGACCTGCGGATCATCCTTTCGATGGTACAGGCAGATCGGGACGCGTTTACAAGATGCTGCGCGGACGAGGAGCTCCGAAAGACCGCGGCTGCTTCCCTTGCGGACGTGACGGTCCGCTATGATCTGGACGGCGTGGACCTGGACTGGGAATATCCGTGCGTTCCGTCTAACGGGAGCGTGGTGTCGCCGGATGACCGGCACAATTTCACGCTGCTGTGTGCGGAGATCCGCAGGTGCCTGGACGCCATCGGCGGGCGGAAGCATTATCTGACCATCGCGGCGGGCGCGGACCTTTACTATGTGAACTGCGTGGAACTGCCGGAGCTTATGGATCATCTGGATTATATCAACGTGATGACCTACGACCTGAAATGCGGCTTCCACGCGCTGGCCGGCCATCACACGGCGCTGTATGCCAACCGGGGCGATGTGTTCACCAACAGCTGCGCCCAGGCGCTGGAGCTCTTTGAGAGCCGCGGCGTGCCGGCGGACCGGCTGATGATGGGCGCGGCCTTCTATTCCCGCAAATGGACGGACCTTGCGGATAACGAGAATCACGGCCTTCTGGTGCTCTGCCCGAAGGGCGGCGGCTACGGCCCTGACTACGAACTGCTTGTGAAAGAGTATGAGAACAAGAACGGATATGTGGAGTACTGGGACGACGAGGCCCAGGCGCCTTACCTGTTTAACGGTTCCACATTCCTGTCCTACGACAATCCCAGGTCCCTGACGGCCAAGGCGGAGTATGTGAAAGAGAAAGGGTACGGCGGGATCTTCTACTGGGAGCACAAGTGCGACGGCACCGGCGTGCTTCTCGACACACTTTACCGCAAACTGCGCTGAGAGCGGACAGACAAATTGGTTTCGGAGGTTTTGCGATGTTTTCGAATGAGTATATGCGTGAGATCAGGCGGGGCTTTGACCGCCAGATGACGTTAATCGAGGAAGAGATCGGGAGACTGGAGAATGGATCAAAGCCTGCCTTAGCCGGGGAGGAAAATGGAAACGCCGCCGTGTCTTCCGGCGGTCTGGCGGCGCTGCGCCTTCCGCTGCTTCGCGCGAAGAAGCAGGAGATCCTGGACGCGCTCGGCGGCTGCCTGCCGGATGAGGCGGAAGCGATGATGTTTCTCTTCAGCGCCATGCCCATAAGCGACATTCTGGAGTACCCGGCGGAGCTTTTCCTGGCATACGCCCGGCACGGGGTATTCCTGTGGAAGGAGGGGCCCTTTGCGGGCAGAGTTCCGGAGAGGCTCTTTGCCAATTATGTGCTGCACCACAGGGTGAATAATGAGGATATCGCGGATCTGCGGTCCTTCTTCTATGGGAAGCTGGCCGGCCGGGTGGTCCCGGACAGCATGGAGAAGACGGTCATTGAGGCCAATTACTGGTGCGCGCAGGAGGGAACCTACCGTTCCACCGACGGACGCACCCAGAACGCCCTGACCATGTACTCGACGGCGACAGGCCGCTGCGGGGAGGAATCGACCTTCGCGGTTTCCGTGCTGCGGAGCATCGGCATCCCGGCCCGGCAGGTCTACGCGCCGCTCTGGACACACTGCGACGACAATCACGCCTGGGTCGAGGCCTGGTGCGACGGGAAATGGATCTTCTTCGGCGCCTGCGAGCCGGAAGAACGGCTGAATTACGGCTGGTTCATCGGACCGGCATCCAGGGCGATGCTTCTGCATTCCCGGTGGTTCGGGCCGGATGAACCGCTGGATCCCGTGCTGGGCCGAAAGGGCATGAGCCGGATCCTGAACCATATGGAGCGGTACGCGCATACGACCTGGCTGACGATACGCGTGGCGGATGAGAGCGGCCGGCCGGTGCCGGACGCGAAGGTGGAGTGCCAGGTGGTGAACGCCGGCGAACTGCGGCCGATCGCGTTCCTTAAGACTGGCGGCGCGGGTTCGCCGGACTGCGGAACAGTCAGGATGCTGACCGGTTACGGGGATCTGTATGTGACGGCGTCGAAGGAGGACGCAGGCGCGGGCTGTCCGGAAGATGATCCGGCAGACAGCGCGCGGGGAACGGAAGAGCCGGAGGCCGGGCAGGCTGCCCCCGCGCGGAGGACGGAAGCTTCGAAAGCCGGGATGACCGGCCATGCCGTGCGCTACGGCGAGACGAAGGTCTCGATGATCGGCCTTGCGGCAGGGCAGGAGGCGGAAGCCGCGGTCGTCCTGCACGACGGCCCGCGGTGTACGGATGGCTTTCAGGATCTGGAATTCTATGCCCCGAAGGTAGGAAATATCAACGACGATACATTGACGGACGAGCAGAAGCGAGTCGGTCTTAAGCGCAACCAGGAAGCCGCCGGATACCGTGCGCGGAAGAAGGAAGCGTTCTATGACAGGGAGAAGGCGGAGGCGGTTCTTAAGCGTTTCCCGGAGGAGGAACGCGCGGAGCTGGATGAGCTTCTGCACAGGGCCCTCGGCAATCTGTCCGAGATCCTCAAATTCCTCACCTGGGAGTCAGACTGCCTGGCTGCCCAGGAGCGGCGGGACGCCTGCGCGGATCCGGCTGAGAACGCGGGAGGATTTGCGGGACGTTTCGGAGAATCCGGAATTAAGAAGGCCGGAAGCTGGAAGCTGGAAGTGCTGCGGTCGCTCCGGGAAAAGGATCTGTGGGACATCAGGGCGGATATTCTGAAGGAATGCTGCGAAACGGCTGCGCCTTACGCGGGCAGCATGCCCGGCTGGGTCTTCTATCATTTCCTGGTGAACGCCCGTGTGGCCAATGAGATGGTCCGGCCGTGCAGACGGTTCCTGGCAGATCATATAAGTTCGGAACAGGCGGAAGCGATCCGTAAATGTCCGTCTGTCCTGACATCGCTTGCGGATCAGTGGATCCATTCGATTCCGAGTCAGGAGTATGAAGATCTGATCACTACGCCTGCGGCGTGCCTGCGGGGCGGTATCGCAAGCGTCATGTCGAAGAAGGTCTTCTGCGTTACGCTGTACAGGACGCTGGGAATTCCGGCACGGATCCGCATGATCGACCGGAGCGTGGAGTATTACCGGGACGGCCGGTTTGAATCGGCCGGAGGAGAAGAGCCGAAAGGATCCGGAGGTCTGTTCCCTTCCGCCGGAAAGGCGGGCCTGACCCTGCGCGGGAGCGAGTCGCTGAATCTGACCGACTGGGCCCATTACAGCCTGGACCGGTTTGAGAAGGATCATTATGACCGCGTGGGGATGTGGGATCATTTCGAAGAACTGCAGATGAATGAAGTCTATCTGGAACTGGAGCCGGGTATTTACCGCGCGCTGACCACGAACCGCCGGGCGGACGGCAGCCAGCTTGTGAAATACATGACCTTTGAGCTGAAGGCAGGAGAGCAGCGTGAACTGGATCTGAGTCTGCGAAAGATCTCTCCGACGGCGCTTCGTACCGAGTATGAGGTTCGCGATCTGGGCCTTAAGACGACGGAGGGCAGGGATGTGCGGCTTAAGGATCTGTCCGGAAGCGGCAGGGCGCTCCTTGTATGGCTGGAGGTCACGAGGGAGCCGACCGAGCATATCCTGAACGAGCTGTATGAGAAGAGCGCAGATTTCGCCGCGCTGACGCAGCCGCTTTATGTGGTGGTGAAGAAGCCGGAAGACCTTAAGGATGCCACGCTTGCGCGGACGATGGCCGCGATCCCGAATCTGAAGCCTCTCCTGCACGATTTCGGCGAGGATTATAAGGTTCTGGCGGAGGAGATCGGCCTTGTGGCAGACCGCCTGCCGTTAGCCATGGTGCTGGAAGGCGGCGCGAAGTCGGTCTACGGCGACGCCGGGTACAATGTAGGCCTGGCGGATATGCTGTACCGGATCCTGAGCGCGGAGGCCTGATCTGATTGTTGGATCCTGAGCGCGGAGACGTGATCTGATTGATGGATGATGGAGCCAAAGCGCAGTACTGCGTGCAGAAGACAGTTCAAAAGCAGGAAAAGGGTGAAACTATGGTATCATTTCTAAGGGAAGCCGCCGCGGTGGTTCCGTCGAAGCGGCAGCTGGACTGGTTTGACATCGGATTTTACGCGTTCGTCCATTTCGGCATGAATACATTTACAGACCGGGAATGGGGCGACGGGACGGAGAGCGAGCAGCTGTTCGCGCCGTCGGACCTGGACTGTGATCAATGGGTGGAGACGGTGAAGCAGGCCGGTATGAAGGGCCTGATCCTGACGGCGAAGCATCACGACGGCTTCTGCCTGTGGCCGTCGAAATATACGGAGCACTGTGTGAAAAATTCCCCGGTTCCCGTCGATGTGGTCGGCGAGGCGGCCAGGGCCTGCAAAAAAGGCGGCATCCGCTTCGGCGTCTACCTGTCGCCGTGGGACCGCAACAGCGCTTACTACGGCACGCCGGAGTACAACGACTATTACTGCAGTCAGCTGACGGAGCTTCTGACCGGCTACGGCGACCTGTTCTGCGTCTGGTTCGACGGCGCCTGCGGGGAAGGCCCCAACGGCAAAAAGCAGGTTTACGATTTCCCGAGATATGTGGAGCTGATCCGCAAGTACCAGCCCGGCGCCGTGATCTTCTATGACAAAGGGCCGGACGTCCGCTGGTGCGGCAACGAGGCCGGCAACGGGCGCGTCTCCGAATGGGCCGTCGTTCCGGGGGAGCTCTGCACACTGGCTGAGCGGCAGACAGGCCCGGGACCGATGGCGGGAGAGGGCGATCTGAGCTATCTGTACAATACGGAACAGTACCTGGGCGGGATGGGCAGCATCCTGTACTCCAAAGGTCTGGCATACGTTCCCGCGGAGGTGGATACCTCCATACGGAGGGGCTGGTTCTGGCACGGGAACGAGGATCCCAAGTCCCTTCCGGAGCTGTTTCGGATCTATAAGGCGTCCGTCGGAGGAAACGCCTGCCTGAACTTAAATATTCCGCCGGACCGCCGCGGCCGGATGGATGAGCGGGATGTCAGGCGCTTAAAAGAGTTCGGCGACCTGCTTCGTCAGGAATTCGGGACGCCCCTCGAGGCGAAGGCGGAGAAGCTGGATAACGGCTATCCGACCCAGCCGGAATATCTGATCACATTGGCTCATCCGGTGTCCCGCGTGAAGCATGTGGTGCTGGAGGAAGATATCGCGAAGGGCCAGAGGGTGGAGAATTTCCGCATCGAGGCCGCATTCACGAGCGGGAGCCAGTTCCCGCTGTTCCAGGGAACGACCATCGGCCACAGGAAGATCTGTACTCTTGTCGACCCGTTCGCGGAGCAGAACCGCCTGCTGGACGACAGCGAGGACAAGATCGACCGGCTGCGCGTCCGGGTGACGGCGGCCAGAGGAGAAGTATTCTTAAAGGACGTGAAAATATACTAGGATCAGGATCGGATACAGAAACATTAAATTAGCCGAAGGAGTGCTGCTTGGACGATCCTATACTTCGTGTAAGCGCTGAGGAGGAAAGCGGAACCTTTTTAAGGATAATCCGCATCCTGTGTTTGTTGATAAAATTCAAAAGGCGCCGGCTTTATTTGAACAGATCAAACTGTTTCTTGACCGGGAGCGGAAAAAGGGACAGTTCTTTCTGTGCGGCTCTCAGCAGTTCAGAATGATGAAGGGAGTAAGCGAATCCCTGGCCGAATGCTCATGTACGGTAAGGAAGCAAGCAACCGAAAACAAGAGATAGACCGCCAGCACTACACTATTCCGAACCA
>CANQGA010000005.1 GCA_947600145.1 uncultured Lachnospiraceae bacterium
CGCCGCGCCGGCCTCTACGCCTCTTCCGAGGCGCCGGGGACTCCCACCTTCGGGCAGATATCCTTCAGCACGCATTTGCCGCAGTACGGCTTCGTCCGGGCCGTGCAGACGTCGCGGCCGTGCATGACAAGACGATGGCAGAAGTCGCTGCCTTCCTCCGGCGGGATGATCTTCCAGAGGGCCATTTCCACCTTCTTCGGATCTGTGGTCCCGTCCACCAGCCCCATGCGGTTGGTCAGGCGGATGCAGTGCGTGTCGGTGACAATGGCCGGCTTGCCGAAGACGTCTCCCATGATCAGATTGGCGCTCTTGCGGCCCACGCCGGGCAGCTTGAGAAGCTCGTCGAAATCATCCGGCACCCTGCCGCCGTACTGGTCGCGCAGTACGCGCATGCAGGCGCTGATGTCCCGGGCCTTGCTGTGGCCCAGGCCGCAGGGCTTCACGATGGCCTCGATCTCCGCCGGGTCGGCGGCCGCCAGGCTTTCCACATCCGGAAATTTCGCGTACAGCTCCTGCACGACCACATTGACACGGGCGTCGGTGCACTGGGCGGCCAGACGGACGCTGACCAGCAGCTTCCACGCCTGATCATAATCCAGCGTACACTCCGCCATGGGATATTCCTGTTTAAGACGCCCGATGATCTCAAGCGCCAGCTCTTTCTTCGTCATATCGGTATCCTCCGCGTTTTTTCTGAATGATCGCCGTATTTCCCGCGCAGCGGCCGCGTCAGTTGTTATTCTGCAGACACTTCGGTGTCAGCTGCTCTGCAAACACTCCGACGTCAGCCGTTCTGCAGACACTCCGGCGTCAGCTGTTCTGCAGACACTTTGGCGTCAGTTGTCCTGCATGCACTCCGGCATGAACTCCGCCAGGCTGTAATAAACTTTTCCGTCACGCGCGACGGCCCGCTCCGCGCAGACCATGGAATTCAGGATCGCCTCATTGGCGGCCTCAGCCGCCGCCTGAAACGCCTGATTGATCAGATCCTCGTGGATCACCGTCTGCGTCAGCAGGGCGCCGGCGGGCCCGGCGTCCTTCGGCACACGGTTGGCCGTAGTAAAGCCGATCATCACCTCGCCGCTGCCGTGGCCCGTATAAGCGCCCGTCCGGGCGATCCCGACGCCGGTGCGGCGGATGATCCGGTACAGCTGCCGGTCGGATACCGGCAGGTCGGTAGCCACGATCGTCATGATCGATCCCTGGTCTTTCCTCGAGACAGCCATATCATTTCTCGTCTCGCGGAGCTTTAAGATCCGTTCCCCCGCCGGCACGCCGCCGATGGTCAGATCCACGGTTGAGCCGAAATTGCTCTGGACCAGAA
This sequence comes from uncultured Lachnospiraceae bacterium, assembly GCA_947600145.1. Lineage (GTDB taxonomy): Bacteria > Bacillota > Clostridia > Lachnospirales > Lachnospiraceae > UBA3402. The sequence continues at coordinate 1,325 of CANQGA010000005.1, forward strand.
CGCCGAGTGTATATTTTTTTCCGTCAATGTCGATAACGCGGGACGCGGAGCCGATGCCGCCCTTCAGGCCGTAGCAGATGGTTCCCGCGCCTGCGCCCACGTCGCCCTCATCGAACTCCCCGCCCGCTTCTGCGATGGCGGTCAGCACGTCCTCCTGCCTCACGGCCCGCGACGTGATCTCGCTGAGGCGGCTGTCGTTGCATTCGCCCACGACCGGATTGATACTGGACGCCGTCACTCCCTCCGTGCGGCAACGGTCTACCGTATACTGAACCAGACCGTCCCAGACCAGCCCCACATTCAGCGTGTTAGTCAGGGCGATGGGCGTCTCAAGCGTCCCCAGTTCCCGGATCTGCACCAGACCGGCGCTCTTGCCGAAACCGTTGTGCACATAGCAGGCGGCGGTATATTTCTCCGTAAACGCGTTGTCCGGGCCGGGGACAATGACCGTGACGCCGGTCCGGTGCGTGTCATCTTTGATCGTGACGTGGCCCACTTTCACTCCCGGCACGTCGGTGATCTTATTTTTCGGGCCGGGCTTCATACGCCCGACGTTGATTCCGTAATCACGAATTCTCTTCTGCATTTTCTCTCACTTTCTGTAACTCCCTGCGCCGCGTGCAGCTTCCGCGCTCCGCATCCGCTGCGCGCATTCTGCCCCTCAGCAGTTTTCCACCTCCGCCAGATACATTTCCCGTAGCTTCTGTACGGCAGCCGCGTTCTTCATGCCCACGGGCGTGCCGTCGATCTCCCGAACCCGCATGCTGGGATGGCTGGTGCTGGACATGAGGATCTCATCCGCGCTTTTCAGCTCCTCCAGCGTAAATGCCCGCTCTTCCACCGGGATGCCGAGCTGCCCGCAGTACGCGATCAGGTGCTTCCGCTCCACGCCGGGCAGGATCAGGTTGTCCGCCGGGTGCGTGACAAATACGCCGTCTTTGATCATGGACACGTTGGAATGGGAGCCCTCCGTCACGATGCCGCTGCGGACGAACACCGCTTCCTGGCAGCCGTTTTCCTTCGCTGTCTGCGCCGCCAGCACATTTAACAGAAGATTCAGCGTCTTGATGTTGCAGTTTAAAAAGCGGGTGTCCTCCACGCTGACCAGCCGGTAATCGTCCGACATCTCGACACCGGGCCAGGGCTTGCTGTAGACGTAAAGGTTGCTGGGCGTCCCTGCCGGGAACAGATGATTGCGGGGCGCCGTGCCCCTGGTGATCTGCCAGTAAAGGAACTGACAGTCGCTCTCCACCCGGTCCGCCAGCTGCCTGAGAAGCTCTCCGATCTCGTTCCGGGGCATCGGCAGTCCGATGCGCACCAGCGCCGCGCTGTTCTCCATCCGGTCCAGATGCTCCTCAAGCGCGAATATCTTCCTGTGAAATACCATCGCGACCTCATAGATCCCGTCGCCGAAATAGAAGCCGCGGTCGCCGGCCGGGATCATCATGTCCGCGATCCTCGTGATCGTTCCGTTATAATATGCAAGGTCCTTCATTTTTTCCATAACTGCCGATTCCCTCCTCTGCGGGCGAAAGGTGTGCGGGGCTTCATTCCTTCCGCACACCTTTCATCTGCGTTCCGCCCTAAAGCGGAGTCGTTACATCTTCAAATGGAGTACTTCCGTCCAGATGGGTCTCGACCGACAGCGGATATTTGGCCGCGTATTTGCAGAAGCCGGTACCGTAAGCGTCCTGGCGGGCTCTCGCCGATATCTCCTCCCGCTTGGCCGTCTCCGGCTCGCCGATCAGGTACGCGTACTGGATCTCGGTCCATTTGGCCATGCCCTCGTAGACCTCAAGTTCCTGCTCTTTGCCGTACATCTGGCGGATCGCCTTGGCATCCCAGTTTACATACTGCCAGACATGGGTCAGTTCATGGGCAATGGTCATGGCCGACGCCAGACGCGGCGAACCGTTCTCCAGAAGGAGCGCGTAATCGTTCCTGCCGCTCTTGATCGCGACGCCCACGACGCGTCCGTCGCTCTTGCCGGTCGGGATAAATGTTTTCCCGAGGCGGCTGTGGAGCTTCTTGGCATTCACCATCTGCACCTTCACGGGAACCGTGATCTTCGCGCCGAAGAAGGACTCCAGATTCTGCTTCACTTCCGTGTAGATCCGCTCGAATTCTTCCACAGTGCGGACCGCGGTCCGGCTGCAGTTCGTGCAGCGCTCGCGGCCGTCTGCCAGCACATCATATTCCGTGCCCGTCAGTTCAATGCCGCAGAAATCGCAGTAATGGACGCCGGGCTTGTTGGGCGCGAAATTCTTCTCGATCAGGTCCGCCGCGTTCTTGCCCTTTCGGGCCTGTTTCAGCGGGCCGTTGTCGAACCCGTAGCCTTTCAGGAATTCCAGCGTTCCCTTCAGGTCCATCTGTTTCGGGACCTCCGCCCCGCCGTACAGCAGGTAGTATCTGTCATAATACGGAGCGCGCTCGGGCGGTTTCATAGGCTTGACTGCCTTCGCCGGCTCGAAGACGAACTGATCCGTTTCCGGCGGCTGAGCCGCCGGTTCGGCGGCTGCTTCTGCCGGTTCGGCAGGTGCGGCTGCCTCTTTTTCCGGTTCGGCTGCCGGTTCCGCCGTTGCTTCCGGTACAGCGGATTGTGGTGCGGCTGCCGCTTCCGGCTCCAGGGCAGCGGGTTCCGGTTCGGCTGCCGCTTCCTCCTCTGCTTTCATCGGTTCCTCCCGGAGGGAGTCTGTTTCTTCGGGAGCCGCATTTGCATTCGACGCAGGAACTTCTACACTGTAAAGCCGCCGGATACTCTGATGCATCACCTTGCCTCCCTCCCCTCTGAACCGTCTTCCGTTAACTCATCGTTAAAACTGTCGGCAGGATCCATGTCCGGATCATCCGGCGCCGCGCCTTCCGCGGCAGCGGTTTTCTCGGATTCCGCGTTCGGTTCCGGAGCCGCAGTCTCCGCTTCCGCAGAGTTCTCAGCCGCCTCCGGGGTCTCGGCCTCTGTTGCCGCGGGATTCTCAGCCGCCTCCGGTACCTCGACATCTGCTTCCGCGGCATCCTGCACTGTTTCGCTCACCAATTCCGCCGGTTCCGCCTCCGCAGCGTCCTCAGCCATTTCCGGCTCCGCAGCCGCCACATTCACAGCACCCTCGACCATTTCCGGCTCCGCAGCCGCCGCCTCCACAGCACCCTCAACCGTCTCAGCCGCCGCAACTTCCGCCTCCACAGCGCCCTCGACCGTATCCGGCGTCGCAGTTTCCGTCTCCGACGTTTCAGCAGCCGCCTCCGCAGCAACCTCAGCCGTCGCTCCCGCTGCGGCCTCAGCCGTTGCAGCCTCCTGCGCCGCTTCGCCTACCGGTTCTGCTGCCTCCGCTTCCGCCCCGCTCTTCTTTTTCCTGTCTTTTTTCTTCTTCTCTTTCTTTGGTTTCTCTTTTTTGTTCTTCCTGCCGAAGATTCTGCCGAAGAGTTCCTTCAGGAACGAGAACGGCCCTTTCTTCTTCGGCTTCTCTCCTTCCGGAACCGGCGGCGCCTTGAAGTCCGGCGTCTCCGGCTTCGGCGGCGGGTTCAGGCTCTCGTCAAGCGTTTCCAGATGCCAGTCCAGATAATCGCAGACGATCGAGAAGATCCGATACAGGTTTCTCTCAACCGCGACCAGCAGACCGATATCCAGCTGGCTGTCCTCGATCAGATAGATCGCGTTCCTGTCCGGCTCGAACCGGACGGCGCCTTCCGCGTTCTCAGGATCGCCGCTCCCATCAGCCCCTCTCAGGCCGTAGGTCAGCGGAACGCCCGGCTCGCCGGCCGTGACGGCCACGATGTAGCTCTGGTTCTCCGCGAACAGCGTCCGGAACACCTCATTGAACAGAACGGTCAGCGTATAGCGGATCTCATCCGTGAAGCCTTCCTGCGCGGACGGGAAATCAAGCCGCAGCACCTGCTTATTATAGTATTCCCTCTCCGGGATCCCGTTGATCGTCACTTTCTTGGCGTTGGCGAAATCATTGTAGCTGCCCATCTGCCAGTAGGCCGGCGTCTTCACGCGGAAATCCGCGTACTGCCGGGTGACCCTAATGCCGCCGATGTCACGGCATGCGCCCATTTCCGGGCAGTCCTCGGCGCGGCTCATCACATACTCGCGCACCTGGCGGTAGCTGGGCCGCCCCACGATATGGTCGGCCGCGCGGCGCACCTGCACCTGTCCGTCCGGAGTGACCGAGATCATTTCATAATATTTGCCGTTAAATGTCAGGAACTGACCCGGCAGATATTTCTGATAGATATGCCCTCTGAGCTCTGTTCCGAGATAATGGTTCTGCCTGTCCTCGTCCTCAGCGATATACCGCGCGTTCTGCAGGTCATTTAACATGACCCTCTTGAACCGCTCGCCGACGATCGTATACAGCGTCTCCATCCGGCCGGTCTCGATCGAGTAACGGCGCTTCATCTGGATCACGGAGCGGCTGAAGACATAGCTGCGCTTCTCCGCGAAGCGGGTCAGAACGACCTCGCCGGATTCGTCCTTGCCGACCTTGCCCACATGGCGGCCCCACGTGCAGATCTCATCCCACAGACGGTCCAGAAGATTGTCCGTATCCACGTGGACCAGCATCAGCTCCCGCTTGAGCTCCTCTTCACGCAGATAGCCGGAGCTCATCCGCAGGCACAGTCGGAACGCCACATTTCTCCGGGTCCGGGCATAGTCCGCCACGATATAGGGGATCGCTTTCGGGTCCGTATTGAAGATCCCGTCGTTCTCCGTCATATAGTCGCGGAGCAGATATTCCGGGGAGATCACATTGATAAAGCTCTGCTCTGTCGCACGGGTCGCGAAATTCCGTTTCAGCTCGAACAGGTTGTACGATTCATCCTCGATGGTCAGATAGCTGACCTTTCTCTGCCGCTCATTCCACAGATTCTGCGATACGACAAAGCATTTATCGATCATTTCCTGATGCAGAGGCAGGTTCGCGTAGTGCAGCAGGTCATAGTAGTACTGCTTCACGATCCAGTGCATATCCGCCACCGGGAACGCGTCGCCGCCGTACCACATGGTCCGGGACACCTGATTCTTAAGCGCCACGAAGGACAGCTCGGTTCCCACGCCCAGGTACCTGGATACATTGGGCAGCATCCGGTGCTGGAGATACTCCTGGTCCGGGGCCCAGCACATGTAGGTGCACGTGCCCTTGTGATGGTTGGTCGCGGAGACCTCGGTCAGATTCGTCATCAGGATGTGGGACAATGCGTCCACCAGTCCGTCGCAGTTCTTGTCGACCGAGCAGAACGTCACGTCCTTCTTCGGCCCGCGGCAGTGGCGAACCACGGAATTTAAGCCTACCTGGGCCGTTGTGACCAGCTTGGACGGCTCGATGATCATCACGAACTCCACCATTTCAAAGAACGGGTGGTTCTTCTCATGCATCCGCAGGTCGTGAACGGCGGAGCGGCTGATAATACCGACATCCGGCATCTCGTCATAGCGGCTCAGTTCCGCCACACGCCACAGATCCGGCACATTGGAGATGGACTGCAGCCCCTCCCTGCACCAGGTGATCACGTCCTCTTCGATCCCGTGGCGGCCCAGCACCACCAGCACCTTCTTATGGCGTAGCAGGGTCCGGTCCATCGCGTAGAACGCGTAGGGGATCAGATCGTAGTAGAACGGATCGTTAAATAAAATGCTCTTGCCCAGCAGCAGGTCGCGGCCGGAGCTTAAGTAATTCTGATCCAGCTCCATGCCTTCCAGCATGCGCCTGCGCATGTAAATGGAATACGCTTCCTGGCGGGTATCGCCGCTGCGCGCCATTGCCGTCAGCAGTTCGTCGTTCGTCGAACTGTTCATCACATCGCTGGTGACGGTCGTGTCGTCCGCGGTCAGCTTGTCTCCGAAGAGATCCTTGAGGATCTGGCGCAGCAGCACGTAACGGTGCATACTGCGGGCCTTCTCGTCCTCTCCGCCCAGGCTCCCCTCCAGTTCTTCCTTCGTAAGCCCGCCCAGCAGGAAATAGATCTCTCCCACCATAATGATCGCGAACACCGGATGGAAGGGCGCCGCCAGGTAATGCAGCTGGTACAGCCGCACGGACGCGAACATGGCCGCCATGGCAATGACCACCGCCGCCCGGTAAAACGTCATCAGATACGTTCTGGCCTGTCCGAAATGCGGTTTCAGATACCAGACGTCCCTCTCGTAATCATAATCATAGAACAGCTTCGCGGCCAGTTCGTAAAGGCTGCTGCCGTTTTTGAACGCTCTTTTCATAATGGCCAGAAGGATCTTCTTGACCACAAGATAAGCCGCCAGGATCGCCGTATTGACGCACACCAGCGCCGTAAGGACCACATCGGTCCTGCGCAGGAACGCGTCCAGCCGGTCGCCCCACTGACCGACGGCAAAGCCAAGGTCCCTGATCCGGCCGGCCATGTCGGCCCCGAGTCTGGCCCCGGCTTCTTCGGCGGCCGTCGTCTTCAGCCACTCTTCCGCACGCCCCAGCAGATAGGGGATCCGGTTCACCAGGTCCAGGCACCATTCACTGATCCGGCCGACCAGCAGCATCGTGACGACACATCCGATGACCGCCGCGACCGGCATCAGGAACTGACGGCTGCGGACCGGTTTCTTCAGATTGACCTTACTGTCCAGAAGGAGCAGCACGAGGAACGGCAAAAATGCCAGGAGAACGCCGCTTAATCTCATAATCGTCTCAATCATACAGCTCCTCCAATCCCACCGTGATGCGCTTCACGAAGTCCACGGGAACATAGATCGTACTGCCGGCCTTCATATACTCAATCTGCCGCTTCTCGCCCTCGGTGAAGGGCATCGGATAATCGAAGTCAGCCGGACTGCTGTAATCATAGAGATAGGGGCCCGTCAGCTGCTCGTCTACGAACGAAAGGTCTGTCATATAAGGTCCGAAGACGGCTGTGATCTCTTCCCGGTACCTGCGGATATCATCCATGTGCTTTCTTCTGATACGGATCTGAAGCGTATCCGCGTCGTCATGCTCGTTGAAGTAATTGATAATGGAAGTGCCGCGCATCACATTGCAGGCCATGCTCAGATAGCGTGAGAACTGCTGCATGGCGCCGTCGATCTCGCCGCGTATTCCTCCCATTACTCCGTTAAAATCGCTTATCCTCTGTTTCAGGGCGCCGCGCAGGCAGTAAAGGCAAATGATCCCCACCAGCAGCATCAGAAGCAGAGAAGCCCCCACGACCGCCGAACTGGCTCCGAGATAGGAACCTGTACTGCTGTTGCCCATAAACAGCGGCACAAACCCGACCAGGAACACCGCGAGGACGGCAATGCCCGTCGCGATCGTTGTGATCCTGGTCATTCGGGCGTCGATCTTCTCGCGGACGACCTTGTCCTCTTCCTCCATCGTCTTTCGGAACGGACCGGCGTCGCTGACATCCCGGGTCTGCACCTCTACCATGCGCAGCTCCGAATCCGCCACAAATTCTTTCACATCTTCAACCTGGAATGAGTTCATCTGCTTCGCCCTGGACGCGTCCAGGCTGTCCATGGCATGGAAGCTCTCCACAGACTTGCGCAGACCGCGGTGCACCTGCTTAAGCAGCCGGTACAGCGTCCGCTCCGACTCCAGATAGTCCGTCTCCCAGGCGTATTCTTCATTCTTCGGACAGTCAAACGAAAGCCCGATACCCTTCTTGTCCGCATAAAGTCCGCTGTCGTCAAAAGCAGCGTCCACCGTTACGGGAACCGTGACCTGAGTGCAGTATTCCGCCTCTACATCATGATCCGTGATCTTCGCCTTTGTCTTGGATTCCAGATTCCTGATCTCCGCCTCAATGACCTCCTCCGTCGCGGCAAGCTTCGCGCTGTAGGACACCATCATCCTGCGGAGCGCATCCTCGTCATTGACGCAGTCCAGCCGGTACACCCGGTTCGGCCGCAGGCTGTCCGCCGGCACGTCGTTGCTCGCGAACAGCAGCGCCGCGTACAGAAAACGGATATAATCAAAGGTATAGTTCTGATGATCCTTCGGCAGGATATCAAAGATCAGATACCGCATCTTGTCAAAATACAGGTTCCAGTCATAGAACCGTGAATACTGGTGGGAGCTGTAGGAAGACCACGAGTAATCGATATCGCACTGCGCGTCGCTGTAAGTGCGCATCGCGATGCAGTATACCTCCGCCGGCATATGGATCCCCAGCGACTCTTCGCCTATGATCTCCTTCTCGCGGATCTCCTCCTTGCATCTTGCCTCGTCCAGATACCCTTTAAATTCCGGGTCGCTCGCGGCCAGATTATTGTGACCCCCTGACACGACCGGCGGCTCGCAGAAATGCGTGACCAGCCGAACCAGAGGTTCCGACGCCGCCTCGCGGAAGGCGGCCGTCTTCGCCTCAAGCACAGCCTTATAGTATTCCTGTACCTTTATCCGGTACTCTTCTACGGCCTCGTCATAGGCCTTCTGCGCAGCGGCCCTGTCGTCGTCACTGTCCGATGCGGGCTTTACCTTTTTCGGCGCTTCCGGCTTCTCGGGCGCCGTATACTTCACCCGTTCAAACGGATTCCTCTGCTCAATGCCTTCCTCATCGCAGAGGATGACGACGCGCCACTGCTCATGGCGCGCCACCGTCCTCACCAGCTCCGGCACGGCGTCCCTGATCGTCTTCGCCTCACGATCCCACTGGCAGAACGCGACCTTGTCCTTATTCACGAAGGGCTTCAGAAAGATGTTATACTCATGTATACTGTCCAAATGCGGTTTCTCCGCGATCATTACAGTAAACACTTGGTCTACCTCCATCCATTCTTTAGTCAGACTTCGTTATCATGACTCCGATGCGTTATCCTCTGTTCTGTTGATCCTGGATTCATTGATCAGTTCCCTGAGGTGCATAAGCACATCCTCAAAATCATCCGGCTCCGGCGTAATGCTCATGGCGTTGCGGATCTTGCGGTAGATCAGGTTGATCACTTCATTCTCCGACGCCTCGACGCCCATATTGAGCATCTTGTTCTTCTCGTAATTCTTCAGGAACTTCTCAAACTGCTTCTGAAGCTCGGTGCACAGCAGGAACTTGGCGTCCTGCGGCTGCTCCCACATATTCAGCTCGTCGCGCAGCACGTCGATGACCGCCTCTACCATGGCAGCGATCTCGGACAGGAACCTCTGGCTGTTGGGCAGCGTGTTGTAGTATCCCATCGGGATCACGAACAGGCTGGCGTTGTTCTCGTTCAGGATCGATACTTTGAAATGCTCCACCGCCTTGGCAAACATCGTGTCCTTGTAGTTGGACTTGTGGATCATGTCGCGCCTGCGGTTCTTCTCCTTGATCTTATCGATGTCTTCCACAATGGCGGAGCTGATATACAGCGCGTCAAGCACCTCGAAGAACTCATCGCACGGCGTTCCGTTGGAGACGATCATCTCCTCCTCGCGCTCGTCGGAATTCTCATACTTGAAGACCATCTTGCCGTTGGCGGCGGCGGACAGCTTCCGGTAGCTGATGGCGTCGTAGATCAGGCCGTAGATCATCGCCTTGTGGATCTTCATGATCCGGCGGTTCTGGTAGTCGAAATCCAGCTCCGGCATCACGGCCACGGAATCCCACCTCTTGTCGATATGGGTGGAGATCATCATATTCTTCGTGGAATCCGGCCCGATATGTCTCGAGTAGCTGGTGTAAGCGGTGTGGTAAAGGCCGGCGTTCTTCTTGCCTGTCTCCGTCTTGAGCGGGCTCGCGAACTTGTTCAGCTTGTCCGGTGTCAGGTTGTACAGGGCGTTGAAGAAATGCAGCTCATACCGGGAGATCGTGTCTACCGGTTCGCCCTTGGGGATCAGATCGCGGATCCGGAAGGTCCTCATTCCCAGCAGCTCGCGGTTGTAAGCGCAGAGCTTGATCTCGCGGGCCTCCTCGTTGGTGATCCGCTGGATGCCGGGCGCCGAGAGGCGCTCGCCCATGGCGATCATCTCCAGGATATGGCGCTTGTTGTCCTCCGCGGTCACCTTGTCGTAGAGCTGGCCGCCCTCATCTCCCTGCTCCTCGCGCATCTTGATGCGGGCCTGCAGGCGGTTCTCCATGGCGATGGCGTCCACGATGTTGCAGTCGATCGAATCGCAGTTGGAGCGCACGCTGCTGCGGAAATACTCAAGCAGGATATCGTCAAAGATATCGATGCGTCTGTCTTCCTCGATGACGTCCGCCAGACGCACCTCGCGCTGGAAGGCGACGTTGGACTTCACCGCGTCGAAGATCTTGCCGTTTAACTCGGAGTCCAGCAGGGCTCCCTCCTCGCTCTTGCTCCTGGTGGAATTGCTCAGTTCCTTTAAGAGATCTCTTCCGGAGCACACGTTGAAGACGGAATCGCCTTTCACAAACTGCAGGCTGTCTACCAGGTCGTCCTGTCTGCGGAGCAGGGCGGATACCTTCTCGCCGAAGGTCTGATAGAAGTCTTCAAACATCTTGTTCAGCTCACCCACGTACTCAGCGCCCAGGCGGTACGCCTCCAGTTCGGCCATCGCGTCGCCCAGGTTGGTGATGGTGCTGTAGTAATCCGTGAAGCAGGAGTTGATCGTATCGTAGATCTTCTCATAACCGCCGAGCTTCTCAAGGATATTGGGATCCTGGCCCGCGGCCTTCTCCGCCTCGCACAGCTCCTGCAGGTTCTTCTCTTTCTTCTTGCGGCTGTAGCCCGCGTCGAAGGTGCCCGCGTCGTTGGCGTCGGGAGCATACAGGTCGAGGTTGGGCATGATGATATCGTTGATCTTCGTCTGGGTGCTGATCACCCGCTTGTCCATCTCATTCTTCACCATGTAAAGGACATAGCGGGCCGCGTTGGGATGGCAGATCTCGCCGTAGCTGTTCTTTAAAAGCGCCTCCAGCGTATATTCCTTCTTCTCATTGATCGTCTTGGATTCATTGAAGAAGATGGCCTCGGCCATATTCTCGCCGGCCTTCTTGGCGCACATCTGGACCGCGCTCTGATAGGTCTGGAGGTTCCTGTAGTTCTCCAGCGCCTTGCCGCGCTCTTCCGGATTGTTCTTGTAGTCGATCTCCTCGGCCAGATGGTTCACTTCGTTTCTCGCGCCCAGCACCATCGTGTTCTCGCTGACCGCCTTGTGCATCTGCTCCGCCAGGGCGTTAAAATACCGCGTGACTCCCTTATTGGCGTCTTTCAGGAATTTCGCTTTCAGGTCCTTGGAGAAGGTGTCCTGAGAGGAATTCATCTTGTCAATATATACCTCGGATCTCTTCGGGCTCTCGCTGGCGGCCAGGCCTTTCTTGCGGGCTTCCTTGATCTTAAGCTCAAACTCATTGTCATACTTGGACCACTTGGCGGCCTCTCCCTCGCCGCCGATGCTGGCCATCGCCCAGTCGTAGGCGATATAATCGGCGATATCCTCATACGGATAGCGGATCACGCCGGCGCCGATGCCGCCGAAACGGTTGCGGCCGTAGTTGCCGGGGTTGGACATCTCCTTGATGATATTGTCCTCTACGGAGAACGCCTTCTTCTGCATCGGGCCGATGTTCTGCTCATACAGGGCCTGGGATGCCTGCTTCTCGTACTGGCTGACGCTGATCATCGTGCTGTCCTCGGCGTTCTGTCCATCCATCAGGAAGCAGAAATCGAACGGCAGCAGGGAAAGGGACTTCAGCTCCGTGGTTCCCGGATTGGCGAAATCCATATGCAGTCCGCTGTAGCGCTTCAGATCCTCGTCGATATCCAGGAAACCGGAGCCCTTCATCATGAACGCGTTGATCTCCTTGATCGTAGCGTAGGCGTTGCGGCGCTGGCTCTCACGTTCCGCCATGGAATCGATCACGCTGTCCAGAGTCTCCGGCAGCAGGATCAGGGAGCGGACGATCAGGCTGGTGTTGGGATATTTCTTATTCACGTAATCCCGGATAAACATGGCAAGCGGAAGCACGATGCCGGAACCGGTTCCGCCGGAAGCCGTGGAGACCATGACGCAGCGCATGGCCTGCTTCATCTCCTTGCCGGATTTGCGGAACAGATCGTCGACGGCGTCATACAGACGGCTGATCTTGCCGGTCTTGATGGTGGAATTCAGCGCCAGTCTGGAGATCGCGCGCACCTGGCCCGCGCCCTCCGAGACGGTCTTATCGTACAGGACCGCGTTCTTGGGGAACCAGTTGTCAAGAGCGTCCTTGTCATAGTCCAGATAGTTGCCCACAGTCTGGGTATTGGACGTCTGCACATAGTAGATGTTCGCGCCGCTCTTGGCTACATTCGACAAGTCGTTCACATTGGTGTCCAGACAGAGGAAGTTGACGTTCTCCGACTCGCCCTTGCGGCACATCTCCGCCACGCCCTTTACGATGCGGCTTCCGGTGCCTCCGACGCCCACAAACAGCGTCGGCGCTTCCACGACATTGTTCTTCAGGTTTTCCTTGGTCATGTTCTTACCCTCCACGTTTCTTAATTATTATGAATATTTTAAAGCCACCACCATAGTGAAAGTGGCTGATCCTCCGTCTCCGCTTGCGACCTCGCCCGTGATGGTGCAGACGCCGCGGTTCGTCACGCGGATGTCAAGCGGCGTGTTCGCGCGTCCTCCGGACCTTACAAGCCCTTTGCCGTCCGGGCTGCGCATGAACAGAACGCTTCCGATCTTGGCGGAATTGACCGCGTTGATGTTGCTGGCCGTAACCTTTTTGACGCTGATCGCCCGCGAGGCCGACTTGGTGATCCGGGGGCTCGCGGCCTCCAGTTCCATCAGGACGCCGCCTTTGATCATCGGGTTCGGCGGATACTTGGGAACGCTGATCTGCAGGCTTCCCTTCTTCTTGTTGCCGCCGGAATAGGACACCGGCACCTTGCCTTTGGTCGGCATTCCGTCCACCGTGAAGACCTTCAGCTCCGCGCTGATCGCCTTCGGGAGCCGTTTCGCGTTCAGGTAGCGCCAGATCACGAAGGCCACCAAAAAGACGATCAGGAGTCCGCAGAGGATATAGACCCATCTGGGCAGCATCTGCAGCTCTACGCTGCCGCCTCCTTCCGCCGAGATCTCACGTCCGACCACGTCCTCCGCGGCGGCCGCGGCCTTGAAGCGGAATTTGCCGGTGGTCTTCTCCCACGCCGGATCCGCGGCGATCCGGTACGCCGACTGGCCCGGAAGAAGCTCCGCTTTCAGCCCTATCTGATCGGCGACGACATCGAACCGGACCTGCTCCATCTCAGCGTCGGTCATGTCCCGGCCGTCCAGACTCAGATGAACGACGGCGACATCCGCGTCGTCCAGCTGCGACAGGGTGAAGTATTTCTTATCCTGCTCCACTTCCATCGTCAGCACATTGGTCACGTCCTCGAGCATAAACTGAACGCTCTCCGTGCCGGACTGGGCCGTCTGATCGTTGTCATTGACATAGGAGGCGGACACATGGATCGTGTATGGACCGCAGTCCGTATCCTGGGCGCTGCCCGCGTACTTCAGGTTCAGCGCGTAGCCGTCCGTCCCTTCGGACAGGTCACAGACGGCGTTTCCGCCCTCCAGGGAAACATTGACGTCGGTACGGTCCAGCTTATCGCCGGTGATCTGTTCTCCTTCATAGAAAATGCCGATCTGATAGCTGCCGGCCTCCTCCAGCTCCGGAAGCTGATAGACATCCTTTCCCCCCGAGACCCGGATCGACAGGTTCCCGATGGGACGCTGCGTGACGGAAAAACCGCCGGAAGGCCATCCCAGCTGCGTGCCGGTCTTGCTGATCCGGTAGCCGCTTAAGAATGTCACCTCCGCCGCGGCGTCAAGACTGTCGCCCTCCGCCAGCTCCAGCTCCAGCCCGCCGGCCTCGTAGACATGCTCGGTCTTTTCCTCGCCGTTCTTTATGTAAGTGATCACATAATCCGTTTTGCCCAACAGCGGCGAGTTCGTGGTATTGCCGCCGCTGTCCACCATGCCGTAGACGATGCGGTAAGTGCCCGGATAGAACTGGGAGCTGTCCGTTACCTGGCTGCCCTCCTCGTCAAGCAGCTTTACGGACAGATCCACATCCGGCTCGTAATACGCCGTGATGCTGCTGGCGCTGCCGGTATAGCTCAGATCATAGGTCCCTGCCGGGCAGTTCGTGTAGGTGACGATCCTGCCCTGCAGCGCCGTGTCAGCGACACATTTGCCCGTGTAGTTGCCTCCGGCGCCGTTCTCGCTGTAATGGGGCGAATAGGAACCGGTCTCCTGGCCCGCCGTATTGCCCGCGGCGTCGGTCAGCGTCACATTGTCCAGATTCTCCCCCTGGACGAACACGATCAGCTTGCTCAGCGGAATGTCGAACGTCAGCTGGCCGTTCTGCTGATTGGCCTGGGGCAGCTCGTCGCGGCCGAAGATCAGGTTGCACATGCCGCTTAAGGCCGACGGGACCTGCTGGGAGGTAGCCGTTATCCCGGAATAGAGATTCCTTCCGGCGACCTCCGGGACCTCGCTGGCATTCACGTCGATGCCCAGATAAAGGACGTTGACCTCCTGATTATACTCGGTAAGAAGCTCGGACAGCCGGGACTTCGTGTCGCCCGCCAGAGTGAGGCCGTTCTCATAGAACACCTCGCCGTCCGTCAGGACGATGAGCCATTTCTCATCCGTGTCGGCGCGAAGCAGCCCGTCGTAGGCACGCATGACCGCCTCGATATGGGTGTCGCCGGCCCTCGGCGTATAGATATCCTGGATATACCGGGCGTCCGAGGTATCGCTGATCACAAGGGGGTTTTCTTTCGTATAAGAAAGCGCGCCCACCTCGATATCGTTCATGGGATACACCTGCAGCGTATCCCCCTGATTCATCATGGCCGCGAATACCTCGATCGCATATGTAGCCTGGCACCAGGCCTTCTTTCCTCTTTCATACATGGAACCGGAATTGTCGAACACGATCGCGATGGCGTGGGTGGTATTTGCCTTGGAAATTCCGCCCGCCGCGCGGGCCGGTACAGATACCGACGTCAGGACTGCCGCCACCGCGATCCACAGACTTAACAGACTTCTTATCCTCTTATGTCCATTTCTCACTGACTTATCCATAGGTACCCCCTGAAAAGTTCATAAAAGTTCATAAAATTATTATAAATAGCTTTTTGATATTTTACAAGTAATATTTTAGCGTTTTAACGCGTCATACATCGTCCTTGGTCTGCTCCTCCTCCGGCAGCCGGTCAAACGGCACCAGCAGGGGATGAAGCCTGGCCAGGTCGCTGCGGACGGGCGAGTAGCTGTACCCCTCCGTTCGCATATAGGCGTTCCAGCCCACATGTTCCACAAGCTGGATCCCGCGGCGCTCCTCGGCCGTCCGCCCGGCAAGCGGCTTATCGGCCGCCGGCACATGCATCTTCACGCGGATACTGCGGCGGATCTCTTTCGCCACAGAGGAACGGTAATAATAATCATACCGGTCAAACTCGCGCTTTTTGGACCACTGTTCCTCCTCCGGGGCGAATCTGCTCCAATACTCATGGTTCTCTCTTCCCGCGCGCTCCAGCTCCGATTTCATGATCACTTCCCAGGAATAATTCTCCCTGACATCCCCGATGAACTCGATCCCGTACGGCTCCTTCCGGCAGTTTTTCAGCTCATATTTGCCGAGGGCCTCATTCTTGACGGAACCGGCCACCACCGCGGTGATCTTCACATCGGGCTGTCCCTCCCTCAGGAAGATCTCCCTTAAGCGGATCGCCGTCTCGATATTTAAGTCGTCGTCTCCCAGCGCCACGAACACGCGCGAAAATCTGCCGGCCTTCTCAAGTTCATCCTGGAACGCCTTCGTGCGCACGTCGAAGCCATGGTCACCGTCCCTGCGGTGAAAACAGATCGTGTAGCGGGCCTCGCCGTCCTCGACCAGACCGTTCCGCGCCATCAGCTCCGGGCACGCGCCGGCAAACCGCTCTTCCACGCCCGGATCCAGGTCAAACACATGGACCGTCAGATGATAGCCCGGCATCTGCCCGCACCAGACCATCGCCTTCAGGAATTCGATGCCGATGCGTCCGGCGCCGATCACAGCCGCCCGGATCTGCCTGACGCCGTCCTCTTCCGATACCGGCGCGGCAAATACGTCCTCGCGGTACAGATAGCTGTACACCAGCGACTGGGGCACGTCGATCCGGCGCACCCGCATCACCATCTCGTCCGTCATCACGGACGCCATCAGAGCCGCCCCGACGGCGGTGGAATTAAAGAAATATATGGATCCGTTCTCATGCTTTCCGTATTTCTCCGCCAGGCCAAGCATCAGCTGGATGTTCTCATTGTCGTCCGCCCCCATGAGGAAGAAATGCACCCGCTTCCCGCCCCACCACCGGATGGGCAGTTCAAGGAGATCTCTCCTTACGCAGATGCCGGGCACTTCGGTGCCGGCAGGCAGGGCTTCGCCGCTTTCATCCCGGCCGGTAGCAAACACCGCCTTCGGCTTAAACGGCCAGACCCTTACCGGGGAATTCTTCAGGCAGTCTGCCGCCAGCAGGACGGAGCGTTCATTCAGCTCAGAAAAGACGTAGAGATCCGAATACAGTCCCAGAGCCAGCGCGATCTGCCCGGTAAAATAGCTGAGGATCGCGGCGATCGCGCCGACGGTTATGACCGGCGCGATCCCGTGAAAGACAGCTCCGAGGATCAGATAGGCGTTGGCGGCCGCCTGCGGCAATTCGGGAACACCCGCCCGGAAGCTGTCGTAGTCTCCATCCAGGCTGAACACCTGCATCGTGTTCTGCAGACTGATAAAGACAGCCTTCCAGAAGGCTCCCGCCTCGCCGGCAAAATCGGTCAGGTGGACCGGAAAGATCAGCGCGAACGTGCCGGCCGCCGTCAGGCCCATCGCCCACCAGACGACAGAAAACCTGACTTTGATAAAGAAGCGGCAGATAAGCTGCAGCACGAACAGCAGGATGCATCCGAACGCAATGGCCAGACAGATATTCCAGATCATACTCGTTTCCTCTCCTTGCTTATACTGATTTCAGGAACGGCCTCTCAGGCCTTCTTCGGCGTGATCGCCAGGACCCGGGCCGGAAGTCCCGTCGCGCCCTCTATCCGCGGCCAGGATGCGATCAGGACCGCTCCCGCCGGCGCGACCCTGTCCAGGTTGTCCAGCACCTCGATCTGCAGTTTCCCGTGGGAGAGCACATAGCGCTCGCAGGCCAGGTCTCCGGCCGCGGCCGCCAGCGCCGACGCGTCCGTATCCAGGGTCTCGTGCCCGTTGGCCGCGGCGTGCCTTACCTCGTAGATATACTGAAGCGCTTCCGGCGACCATCCCGGGAAGTTCTCGCTTCCGTCCTCCGCGATTCCGGAGAGCGCGTCCATATCCGGCCAGCGCTTCCCCCATCCGGTATAAAGCGCCACGAACGCCCCTTCCGGGATCGGCCCGTACTGGGCCTCATAGGCCTTGATATCGTCCACCGTCACCGCGTAGCGGCAGTCCTTCTCCACCTGGGCGGTCACGTCGATCACGCAGAGCGGGAAGACCATGCTCTCCGCGCCGTACTCCTCGGAAAGCGCCATCCCCTTTACAAAATGTCCCGGAAAATCGATATGGGTCCCGAACTGTCCGGGGAACTTAAAGGTCTGGATCAGGCAGTCCAGCATCGGATTGCCCCAGTCATAGCAGACGGTTCCCAGCTCCACAGAGCCCTCCGGGATCCCCGCCCAGTAAGGGCTGTCATTGTTCAGGGAATGGGACAGTTCCACCCACTCGTATTCCTCCGACTTCAGCCGGCCAAGCATTTCCCACAACGCGTAACTCATCATATCGTCCTCCTTATAAAAATCTGAAAACCGTCCCCATGGCGCGCGCCATGCCGGACATCATATATGTTTCACAGACAGTTTAGCACGAATCCGCCGGAAAGTAAAACATAAATGCGCATATAAAAAACCGGAAGTCCTGGACCGCCAGGAACTTCCGGCTCTTGTGAAAGCGGAGATGAAGGGATTCGAACCCTTGTGCCGGGATGAACCGACAAACGCATTTCGAGTGCGCCGCGTTACGGCCGCTTCGCTACATCTCCGTAAAAACACATTTATTATCATATCCGATATCCCGCGGATTGTCAACTGTACTTTTTCACACAAAATGCGTCCGCACCGCCTTCTGTACGGTCTCCGTCCGCCGGGCCGAAGAAAGGGCCCGGGCTTTCCGCCCGGACCCCAGGTCGTTTCAAATGACTTTTTGGACACCCTCCATGTAAAAATTCAGTTACGGATCCCTGTCATCCCTTCACCCCGCTGGATATCACCATTTTCTCAAAATATTTCTGCAGGAAGATATACAGCAGCACGCAGGGCAGGATCGCCATCAGGGTGCCCGTCATCGTCAGGCTCCAGTCTATCTGCCATTCCGTCCGGAAGAATGAGAGCCCGCCCGTGACCGTCATTTTATTGATATCGCTGATATAGACCAGCGGTCTGGAAAAATCATTCCAGCTCGTCATGAACGACAGCAGCACCATCACCGCCAGATAGGGCTTCGTCAGCGGCAGATACACCTGCAAAAACACCTGCAGCGGATTTGCGCCGTCCACATACGCCGCGTCCGACAGGCTCATGGGAACCTGCAGAAACGCCTGCCGCAGGAGGAAAATGCAGACCGCCCCCGTCACGTCCCCGAAAAAGGCGGGGACGACCAGCGCCCAGATCGTGTTGACCAGCTTCAGCTTCGACATGACCAGAAACAGCGGGACCATCTGCACCTGGAACGGAAGCATCATCGTCGCCAGCAGAAATCCAAGGATCAGACCTCTCCACCGGTACCGGAAATGGGTAAGGGCATAGGCCGTAAACGTGCAGGATATGAACTGTCCCAGCGTATAGAGAGAGGTCACCGTTACCGAATTGCGGAACCAGTTCACAAACGGATACGCGTCAAAAATCCTCCTGTAATTTTCCAGCGTAGGCTGCGACGGCCACAGGGCAGATCCCGAAGTATAGACCCTCGCCTCCGACGTAAAGCTGATCACGATCACGGTCCATATGGGCATAAGAAACAGGGCCGCCCCGCACATCAGCAGAATATAGAGAATAACTTTGTTTCGCATTTTACTCGTTCTCATAATACACCCACTTGTTCTGTCCGAGAAAATAGATTCCTGTAAGCAGCAGAATGATGATCAGCAATACCCAGCTCTGCGCCGAGGCCCTGCCTACCTGGTTGTCAATGAACGCCGTATTGTAGATCAGGAGTCCCGTCGACAGCGTGCTTCTCGCCGGGCCGCCCTTCGTCATCGTATAGGTCAGGTCAAAGACCTGCCACGCCCATATCGTCGCGACCACAAGGCAGAAGAAGATCATGGAGCTCATCATCGGAAACGTCACATGGGTAAATTTCTGGAACCGGCTGGCGCCGTCCACCTTTGCCGCGTCGTACAGTTCATCCGGCACCGACTGCAGCCCCGCGATAAAGATCGTTGTATAATACCCCACGTTCCTCCACAGCGTGGCCGCGGCCACGCCCAGCATCGCGTACCTCGCGTCCGTAAGGACCGACGGAAAGTCGATATTCAGCAGATCCGCGGCCTGAGAGATAAACCCGAAGCCGGGGCTGAACAGCCAGCTCCACACCAGGCCGATGGAGATCAGCGACAGTACAAACGGCATGAAGATAACTGCCCGGAAAAACTTGGCGCCCCTGAATGTGTTCCTGTGCAGAAGCATGGCGATGAGAAGCGCGACGGCAATCTCTCCCGGCACGACCAGCACGGCGTAATACGCGGTGTTGACCAGGGATTTTCTGAATATGCTGTCACCGAAGATATACTGATAATTCCCCAGGCCTACTATACTGCCTCCGCCAAACAGGCTCCTGCTGGTAAAGGATAAATAGAACGAGTAAAACAGGGGCGTTATGATAAATACGCAGGCGCCTATCGCATATGGGGTCAGGAACAGGAATAACCATCGATTCTTTTTTCTCATCGCCCGTTGCCCTCCTTAAGCTGTCAGATCACTGGATCTCATCCAACAGTTTCTGCGCGTCCGCCTCCATTTTGACGATCGCGTCGTCAAGCGTCTCGTCGCCCGTTCTTACCAGGGAAAGCTCGGTCTGCACGACGGATGTCGCCGCGCCGGAGATCGCGCTCCACTTGGATGTAAACGGCTCCGCGACCGCACGTCCCTCAATAAATTCATTTACAAAATACTCCATTCCGTCCGGGGCATCCGCGTCCAGATACTTATCGCCGCAGGCGACAGACAGAAGGGACGGGGCAGCGCCTCCCGCTTCGGCCATCACATTCTGCGCTTCCTCTCCGGCCAGGAAAAAGATATAGTCCAGGGCCAGCTCTTTATTCTTCGTGCCGTCATATACCGCCATTCCCTGCGTCCAGTAGCTTCCTCCCTGGTTCACATCCTTCGGCCAGGGGGCGATCCCCCAGTTAAACTCCGCCGCTTCCACCGCCAGGACCTCGAAGCACATCGCGGACGCCATACCGATCTTATTGGTCATAAACGGAGAGATGTTGGCCGGAAGCTGTTCCGGCGACGGCGCATATCCGTATTTTGTGACCAGTTCCGTCGTATACGTAAGCGCTTTCTTTACCTCCGGCGTGCTGAATGTGATCGTCTTTAAGTCATCGCTGTACAAGGCCCCGCCCGCCTGATAGACGAAGCTGACAAGGTCCGGCTGAGCGGTGCGCAGGTAACATCCGAACTCGCCCCTGGACGGATCCGTCAGTTTTCCCGCGATCTCCCTGAAATCTTCCCATGTCCAGTCCGGCGACGGATATTCTGCCCCCGCCGCGTCGAACATGTCCTTATTGTACAGGATCGCGGATGTATTCAGCTCGTACGGCAGCACATAGGTCCTTCCCTCATAGGAAGAGTTCATCGGGTCGATCACGTAATCATTCAGGTCCATCCCCCTTGCCGCGATCTCATCGGTCAGATCCATCAGCTGTCCGGTCTTTCCAAGCTCCGCGAACGACGCGCCGTTGATCATGAAAACATCCCACGCCGACCCTGCTGCCAGTCCCTGTCCCAGCTGCGTATAATAATTGGCAAACGGGACCGACACGATCTCTACCGTGACGCCCGGATGCTTCTCCATATAAAGTTCCGCCTGTTTCTGAGCGACCAGGTCCCTGGCCGTGTCCGTATAGATGGCAAACCGGATGGTTCCGCTCAGCTCCCCCTCTTCCTGTCCGGCCGCCTGCTGTTCCGCCGTCTGCTGTTCCGCCTGCTGCCCTTCCGTCTGCGGGGCGTTTGTGCCCTGCGCATCTTCCTTCTGTCCGGAAGTCGTCTGCTCCTGCGTCCCGCTGCCGCCGCAGCCCGCGGCCGCGGCCATCGCACCGGCCAATACCATCGCTAAAAATAACGCCGTGATCCTCTTTTTCATAGACTTCTCCTCCTTATTCAGTCCTGATAACGAAATGTTTCCCCTTTTTCCGCCGAGCGGTAGATGCAGTCCGCGACGCGGGCCACGCTGCATATCATCTCCATCCCCTTCTGAGAGGCTTCCCCGCTCCTTATCGCGGAAAAAACCTTCTCCAGCTGACGTTTGTACGTGTCCCTCATGACCGTATCGCCCTCTGCCGTCACCGCCGGATATTCAAAACGATACTCCCCTTTCTGATAATCCTCCGTATCGCTCCGAACCTGCAGAACGGCCCAGGAAGGGATCGGACACGCGGTCAGCGTTCCGTTTGTTCCGTAATATTCCATTCTCCAGGCATTGCACCATCCGGTGCTCTCCCACGCGGTGAAATCGAGCACCGCCAGCTTGTCCTGATACCGGGCAATTCCCACTCCCACATCTTCATACATCATGCCGCCCACCTGTACCTCTTTCGGCGGGTTTCCGGCTCCTTTAAACAGATCCGATGTCACGATGTCTGCGACCATCGTCTGTCCCGGCGCCAGCTTCACGGCACAGCCGGACACGGTTTCCGGATCTCCCAGCGTATCCAGCATCAGTTCGATCATATGGCTTCCCTCAATATATACCATCCCTCCCATCAGTTCCGGATCTTCCACCCATATCTCTGTGCTGCAGCCTATGGGGGAACCACCGTGGAATCTCGCCAGCGTGATCTGCCCCAGCACGCCGGAATCAATGATCTCCCTGCATCGGTCCGCCACCTGCAGATAATGCAGTTCAAATCCATGTTCAATGTACACCGGATATCCGCTCAGATCCTCCGCCAGCTTCCTGACCTTTTCAAACGTATGAGCCGTACATTTTTCCAGGATCATTGCCTTCACATGCGGAGCGGCCATTCTGGCATAATCCGGCGTCCTTGAGTCCATCGCCTCGATAATGCAGAGGTCCGGCCCCAGCGCGAGCATCTCTTCAGCGCTTTCGAACCGGCGAAAGCCTGTCCGCGCTTCAAAATTCTCCGCGAAATACGGATCTTCATCGTAAAATCCCCAGACGTCCGCGTCCTGACTCTTCTTAAGCAGTTCAACCCTGTGCCACATATGCGGATGCCTGACCCCTAAAAATACTGCCGATATCTTGTTCATATCTCCTCCGCCTTCTCCAGTGCCTTCGCGTACTTTCGGCTCTCTCCGCTTTCAGCCGGAACGTCCGAGATAAGCCTTTAACGCCGCCGCCACGATTTTCTCCTCCCCGGCCTTCAGCAGATAGGCGTTTACAAAAACGGTATGCGGTCTTCCGTTCTCCTTCTTGAAATATCCGATATCAACCGGCTGTTCAAACGCTCTGGTAAAACGATTGCAGTCCTCGCCTGTTCTGTCCCCCGGGAGCTCCACCAGAAGCAGCGGCTGCTCCGTCCCGAGCCTTCCCTCCGACTGGATGTGAAGCGAGATCCCCGGTATGCCCCGCAGCTGTTCCTCCACGTACCGCAGCATGTTCTCCTGCCTTGAATATTCCTTCTTCTCGTCCCGCCCCGTGAATAATTCCAGCGCCTTCAAAAATCCGGCGATCTCCTCCTTGCCGGTCTTGAAGACGCGGCCCAGCCGCGGGTTCGGGCACGCGAGCTGCCTGCAGTATTCCGTAAGCTCCTTCTTTCCCACGATCAGGCCTGTGGCCTGAGGACCCCCGATATGCTTTCCGCCGCTGAACACCGCCAGATCCGCTCCCAGCTTCTCTGTGTAATACCACAGATTCGAAACCGGCGGGAGCTGCGCGGCCGCGTCCGCGACAACGCGTACTCCTCTTCGTTTAAGCGCGGGAATGATCTCTTCGCAGGACGGGATCCCTTCTTCATACATCGGCGCCGGGAACAGGAATACCGCCGCCGTCTTTTCGCCGACCGCGTCCAGCATCGCCTTCCCGGACGGATCGACGATCCGGATACGCGCCCCCGAGATCGCGGTCAGCTTCCAGTATTCGATCATGTCCAGATACTTCCCGCGGAAAATCAGGATCTCGTTCTTCTCCAGATCATCCGTATGCGGAAGAAGTCCCGCCGTGTGTTTTTCCGCCGGGTTCGCGGCGCACATGCAGGCCGCGGCGGCCAGAACGACCCCCGCTCCCGCGCCGCTCGTGATAAACGCGCCTTCATTTCCCGTCAGCTGCGCGGCACGGTCAGACGCTTTCGCGATCAGTTCCTCCATATTCACGAAACTCCGCGACGCCTCTTCCATCGCCTTTACAACTTCATCCGCCACGACAGATCCGCCGTTTCTCGTATATGGTTCGCTCGCGTTCACAAACGGTCTGATCCCCAGC
Organism: uncultured Lachnospiraceae bacterium; assembly: GCA_947600145.1. Taxonomy (GTDB): domain Bacteria; phylum Bacillota; class Clostridia; order Lachnospirales; family Lachnospiraceae; genus UBA3402. The sequence continues at coordinate 24,887 of CANQGA010000005.1, forward strand.
TCCTCATAGATCGACATTCCATCACCTCCGCCTTCTCAGGGCTCTCCCGGGAAGGATTCCGATTATATCGCCGTCCTCCATAACAACCTTTCCGTTCACGATCAGCGTATCGATCCCGGCCGGGCGCTTCCTCGGCTCCTCATACGTCGCCAGATCCGCGACCCGTTCAAAGTCGAATATCGTCAGATCCGCCGCGTATCCTTTGGCCAGGACTCCCCTTCCCTTAAGCCCGTAAATGTGAGCAGGGAGGCTGGTCAGTTTTGATATGATCTTCTCCGCTGGCATCCCATGCTCCCTCGCCTGCCGGATGACTCTCGGGAACGTTCCGAATGTCCTGGGATGGCACCACTCTCCGGTGGGGATCGTATCGCTTCCGATGGTGTAACGGTCATTCTCAAACAGCTGGTATATATCCCTGAACAGCTGGCTTCTCACGGCCTCATCTTCCGGTTCCGTTCCGCGCCATCCCGCTTCCAGATCATTTTCCAAAAGCGTCTCCACGATCATCTCCGGGACGGAAACTCCCATCATTTCCGCGGCCTCTTCGAACGTCTTTCCCAAAAATTCGGAATAAGGATCCTTCAGATGCGTGATCACTCCCGTCGTTCCCTTTCCCACGATCAGAGAACAGCGCTCTTCCATATCTTTCAGGATCCTCTGCCGCAGGTTCCGGTCTCCCAGCCGCTCCATGACCGCCGGATACCCGCCGTCCTGGACCCAGCCCGGAAGAAGGACCATCATATATCCGCAGCCCGCAAGATACGGATACAGTTCAAAGGTCACTTCCGATCCGTATTTCCGGCAGACGTCGAACGGTTCGATCAGCTTCTCCGGCCGACCGATCGTGGCCGGATATTTCGTCCGATGATGGAGCATATGCATCCTGACTCCTGTCTCGGAAGCCACGCGGACCATCTCCTGCAGGGGATCAAACTCAGAACCGATGATATTCAGGCGCAGATGTACACAGAAAACGCCGTCATATTCTTTCACGACCCTGCAAAGTTCAATAAGCTCTTTTGTATCGCTGTAAGTTCCGGGGTAATAACTAAGGCCGACGGAGAACCCTGCGGCCCCTTCTTCCATGGATCTTCTGAGATGCTCTTTCGCTTTTTCAAGCCTTTCCCCCACAAGCGGCGCCGAAGTAAATCCGGCTGCCATCTGCCGCACCGCGTTGTGGGTCACGTCGGATGCCACATTGACCGCGCACCCGTCCAGCAGATCGAGAAACTGTCCGAATGTCTCCCATCGGGGCAGATGACCGCTCACATTGGAGAAGATACCGGCGTTTACTTTCATGGCGTCCTCAAAACAACATGGTTCCATGGGAGCAAATCCCAGTCCGCACATACCGGTGACCACTGTCGATACGCCCTGATACACCGCGTTTACATGCTGGCGGTTATTCATCAGATTGATCTCCGAATGCGTATGACAGTCAATAAAACCGGGCGAGACGCATCTGCCCGACGCGTCGATCACTCTTCGCGCCTTCACATCCGTAAATTTCCCGATATCCGTGATCGTATCACGCTCTACGAGAATATCGGCCGCATACGGCGGCGCGCCCGTTCCGTCAATGATCAGGCCGTTCTTTATTAAGAGTTCCATATTTTCCCCTTTCCTATTCATTCATCCTTCAGTTCGACGATCATCTCGATCTCGACAGGAGTCCCGAAAGGAAGCTCATTGGTTCCCAGGGCAGCTCTCGCGTGCTGTCCTTTCTCGCCGAACGCCTGTATCAGCAGCTCCGACGCGCCGTTGATCACATAAGGCTGCTCCCCGAATCCGGGCGCGCTGGCCACAAACCCGAGAACCTTCACGATCCTTTCCACCCTGTCCAGATCATGGATCTCATACTTAAGCGCGGCGAGACAGTTCAGGATCGACTGTCTCGCGCATTCGATCCCCTGTTCTACCGTAACCGTTTCCCCAAGTCTGCCCTTATAAGGCAGTTCACCGTCCTTCCGGCAGTCCTGGCCGGATACATAGACTAATTTTCCCAAAAAAGTAACTGCCGGCAGATACGCAGCCACTGGCTTCGGACATCCCGGCAGTTTATAACCCATTTCCTCTATTCTTTTTTCAATTTGCCCCATCAGTTCCCTCCTGATCCTTTCCGCGCACCATATCCAGATAGTTGTATAAAGTGAACTTCGATATCTGCAGCAGCTCGCAGGCCCTGATCCCGGATTTCGATATCAAAAACGCTCCTTTTTTGTCAAGGTACCGAAGCAGCTCCAGCTTCTCTTCCCGCTTCATCTCTTCGGGGGCCTTTCCGATCATCTTCACCCCGTTCTGAAACATATGGTCAAAAAGCTGACTTACATTCTCTGCAAATATTTCGTTTTCCTGATGCTCTTCCGGCTCCATCTCATAGCGGTTCAGATTCTTCAGATACTCTTCAAAATGAATGGTCTCCGTAATATCCAGGTTTACGCAGAGGGACCCGATCACAGTCCCCTCATCGTCGCGGATATAGATGGAAGAAGAGCGCAGGATCTTCCCGTCGCGGGTATGCGTAATGTAATTGTAGCGGTTTCCGTCTACATTACTGCCGCGGAGGACTTCCAGCCCCAGATTGCTGCCGCATCCGCCGATCTCCCGGCCAGTCAGATGCCCGTTACGGATATCTACAATTGTATGATTATAATCTTTTGTCAGATCATGCAGCACCACCTCACAGGAAGAGCCGAACTGTCTCTCCAGCATGTCCAAAATGCTCTGCAGCAAATCCCACTGCTCATAAATGTTTTTCATATCAACTGCCTCTCCTTATTCTATTGATATCATACAGATATGATAACATTTAGTTTGATTTCTTGCAAGAGCATTCTTAATATTTAGTTATCTGGCCTTGTAATTCATGTATACCATAATTTTTGTCAGATGTCAAGCAATATATCAAACTTATTTTAATATTTTGCGCGTTTCTCTTATTATTTTTCATTTATTTAAGACTCTTCGTTTGAACATGACAAAAGATCTGCCAGGAATCTCTGTAAAGAACCGGTCTATATTCCCGGTATCCGCCAGCGTTACATAGCAGGTTTTCCCGTCCGGTCCGCCAAAGGCGATGTTGGAGCACTTCTTCCCGCTCAGATATATCTCGGAAACCGGCTTTCCATCCGGGGAAAGGATCACGACCGTCCCTTTATCATAGCGCGTCACATACAGATTCCCTTCCGCGTCGCACCGCATGCCGTCCATCTGGAAATCCTCGAATTCATAAAACAGCCGTTTATTTTCAAGCTCCCGGCCATCCACGAGGTCGTAGGCCCAAATCCTGCGCTGCCGGGATTCATTGACGTAAAGCGTCTTTTCATCCGGGCTCACTTCGATGCCGTTGGTCGTTCCCATATGGTCCTCCATGAGATCCACCGAGCCGTCCGGACTGACGCGCCATAATTGGCCGGACAGTTCCTTCCACAGCGGGTCGGAAGCGAACACGACATCTTCGCTGGTGATGCAGATGTCGTTCGGCTGATTCATACGGTCTTCATGGGCCAGTACGGACAGCTCTCTCGTCTGCATATCGGCCTTCCAGATGTTATGCCCCGTGTAATCCGCGATCAGCATCTCGCCCCTGCTGTTAAACCGTATTCCGTTGCCGATGCTGATACCGGGCAATTTCAGGAAAACGGAACACTCTCCGGAAGGAGTTACCTTACCAATTGTATGCTGCTCTCCATAATTGACAGCATATAAATTTCCTTCCCAGTCACATGCCGGTCCCTCTATTCCGAAGGTAAATCCCCCCGGCGGCGTAAAAACAGAACTTTTGTACAGCATCCTGACACCTCCTTTATTTTCTTCATTTTAAAATTTTTTGTTTGATTTGTCAACAAATTTATTATTTTTAGTAATATTTTCCTGTACAGCATGTGTTTCTTCCTAAATACAAAATCCCCCGAATCTGAAATCTTATCCCGTAAGCTTTCAGATTCAGGGGAAGCCTGTTCTACTATTCGCCTGTCTGCCGCGGCAGGCGCTGCGGGCCGACGGCCCTCTTACTGTCCGAAGAACGCGTTCACGCCGGCCAGCAGGCCGTCCGCGATCGTCTCCAGCTTGCCGTCCGAGTAATCGGAGACCTTGTCGCCAAGCTCGATATCGATGGACGGGACCGTGGAGTAGGAGGTCTGGGTCAGATCCATCTCCATGGAACCGCCGGAGAAGATCTTAACGCCCGCGTTCTTAAGCCCGCCGATCAGGCACTCGCCCAAAGCGTTGTGCTCCTGCCAGTGGGACTTGACCGGTTCCATGCTGCGGTAAGAGGAAGTGCTGGGAACGCTCATATAGAACGCGCCCTTGTCGCTGGTCGTGGAATCCCAGTGAAGCGCGATGTGGCAGTCTGCCGCGTTGTTGGCGATGACGGTGCGGGCGATGTTGTCCAGCTGGACGTCGTCGCTCTCGCGGATCATCAGCACATCATAGCCTGCCGCCAGGAGCCTGGCCTTGAACTTTAAGGCCATGGCGAGCGTCACCTTCGGCTCCGGCGTGCCGTCCGCAAATGTCATGCCGCCGGATACGGCGGTCGCCCTGGTCGCGCCTGCAGCCGTGCTTCCGCCGGTCACCTTCGGTGTGCCGTCGGGATGGCACAGAGTCGTTACGGAGCTGCCTCCCTTGGTTCCGTGGCCGGCGTTGACGCAGACCGTGATCCCCTTGCGGTTCGCGGCGTCGGATTTATACAGAACGGCCGCTCCGGAATTGATCTTGGAGAATTCCGCGTACTTCCACTCCGGGTTCAGCCGCACCTCTCCCTCGGCGACAGCCGCCGCGGCCGCCCGGGTCTCAGGCTCTTCCAGGGACACAAACTGCGAGGAAATGTAACATTCTTTGTCCTCGTAGATGACTTTGCTCCATTCATCGTTATAGCCGATGCGCTTCAAGGACGTTCCCCTGCTCACGTTCGCGACCACCTCCGACTGCGTGTCGGAAGAGGCGCGCACATTCACATCGTCCCCGGTCACATAGACCGTCTCATCGGTCTCCGTATAGGCCGGCGTCGTCTCGGGCGCCGTCGTCTCTGCCTCAGCAGTCTGCGCGGCAGTCTCGTCCGCAGAAGGCGCTGCTGCCTGTCCCGGTCCTGCCGGAGCTCCGGGGCCCGCGGCCTGCGTTCCGCTCAGATTCTCCGCCTCTATCGCCGGACCCTGCGGCACTGTTTCCGCCTGCCCCTGCTGCGCCGCGGCAGCGCCGGGGCCTTCTGACGGCGCCGCGCTGGTCTCAATGGGCTGATACCGGTTCTGACATCCGGTTGCCAGCAGAAGGGCGGTCAGTACCGCCGCGGCAATCCTGCCCCCCGCATATCTTCCCCTGTTTTTCCCTTCCATCTTCATATGATAACTCCTCCGCCTAAAACATATTCCCCATCGTAGAACACTGCCGCCTGTCCCGGCGTTATGGCCCGCTGGGGTTCGTCAAACCGCACCTCGACCAGGTCCGGTCCGATCTCTCTGATCTCACAGGGCGCGCCCTTGTGGGCATAACGGATCTTCGCCGCCGCCCTTCGCGACTTCCCGCGCAGTCCGTCCGCCGCCATCCAGTTGACGCGGCTGCAGACCAGGCGGTCCGAATATACATCCTCCGCCTCTCCGATGACCACTTCATTGGTCCCGGGGCGGATCTCCGTCACAAACACCGGATGTCCCATCGCCAGGCCAAGGCCCTTGCGCTGGCCCACCGTATAATGGGTGATCCCCTGATGGCGGCCAAGCACCCTCCCCTGCGCATCCACGAAATTTCCCGGAACCGGACTCCTTCCGGTGTCCCTGGCGATAAATCCGGCGTAATCCTGATCCGGCACAAAGCAGATCTCCTGGCTGTCCGGCTTGCGGGCGACAGGAAGATCAAGCTGCTCCGCCATAGCCCGGATCTCTTCCTTGTGGTAATGGCCCACCGGCATCAGCGTATGTCTGAGCTGTTCCTGGGTCAGATTGTAAAGCGCGTAGGTCTGGTCTTTCGCCGCGGTCACAGAGCTGCGGACGGCGCAGCGGCCGTTCGGCAGGCATTCCACCCGGGCGTAATGCCCCGTCGCGATGTAGTCGGCGCCGATATCCAGACTCCGCCTCAGAAGAGCTTCCCATTTGACATAACGGTTGCAGGCGATACAGGGATTCGGCGTCCGCCCGTGCGTGTACTCATCGATAAAATAATCGATGACGTGCCTGCGGAACTCATCCCGGAAATTCATCACATAATAAGGGATCCCAAGCTTCCAGGCGACGCGCCGGGCGTCCTCCACGGCGCTCAGTCCGCAGCAGCCGCCGTTTGCCGCCTGGGTATCGCGGTCTTCCTCCTGCCAGATCTGCATCGTGACGCCGACCACATCGTAACCCTGCCTCATAAGCAGCCAGGCAGCCACCGATGAATCCACGCCGCCGGACATGCCGACGACGACCTTTTCCTTTCTGCCCATACGCAACCTTCTGCACCTTTTCGTGAACCGCTTTCAATCTCCGGATATTTATTCTATACCATATTCGCGGCGACTGCAAGGAAAAATTTCCGCGTCTTTGGCGCGTCTCCGCCGGACCGCCTGCAGACAGCGCGAACCGCCGGGCTCATTCCACCGTCTTCAGGCTTTCCACCATATCCACCTTCTTAAGCTTAAAATGGGCCGCGATGTTGACGATGACCGAGAAGAACACCGTCAGAACCGCCGCCAGCACATACGCGTAGGGCGGCGCGGTACGCCCGAACATGACCAGATTGACCTCTACCGTAAGGACCAGCCAGGAATGCAGAAAACGCCCCATGACCAGCCCCAGAAGGATCCCGAAGATCGTCAGGAAAATATTTTCGCGGTAGACGTAGGCTGTGGTCTCCCGGTCATAGAAGCCCAGAACCTTGAGCGTGGCCAGCTCCCGGGTCCGCTCGGTGATATTGATGTTCGTCAGGTTATAAAGAACCACAAAAGCCAGCGCGGCGGCCGCGATGATGATGATAACTACCGCATAGTCGATGGCCACCATACTGTCCGTGAAGCTGTCCCGGATCGTGGCGATGTAAGAGTAGGAGGTAACAGCGTCCATCTCCATCAGCTCCACCGACACCCGCTCGGACTGGTCCGCGCCGGCCCCGAAAGCATAGCGGAGCAGGAGCACATTGTCCTCCGGCTCCTCGCCGAACAGCTGCATGTAGACGCCCTCAGACAGATAGACGTAATGCCGGACGTAGTTTTCCGCGATATCGGAGACCACGGCCGTAACACGCGTATCATCCTTCTCCAGCGTGATCGTGTCCCCCGCCCGGACGTCCAGAAGCTCCGACAGCTTCTCGGTAATGATGACGCCGTCATCCGGCAGGACCACCGGCTCGCTGTCCAGACGATGGCGGAGGTCGATGAATCTGGTAAATTCTTCCATATCCTTCACCGCGAACAGGAAGACGTCATAGGCCGGCCCATCCGTCGAAGCCTCGGCCATGGACTGCGAGGAGACCAGGTATTCCTCAACATTTTCATTGGCGGACAGGTAGCTTTCCACGGAGGCGGTCTCCGCGGGATCCGCGTCAGCGTCCAGACCTACAGACGCGTCGTAGAGCGAGATCTCGTCAAACTGGCGGTTCAGGATCGAGAAAATGGAGTCGTGCAGACCGAAACCGGTGACGATCAGGGCCGTGCAGCCGCCGATTCCGATCACGGTCATCCAGAAGCGCCTCTTATAGCGGAACAGGTTGCGCATCGTCACCTTCCATGTGAAGGAGAGCCTGCCCCAGAGCGGCCGTATGTATTCGAGGAAGACACGCTTGCCGGGCTTGGGAGCGCGGGGCCGCATCAAATTGGCCGGAGTATCCACCAATGTGGACAGACAGGCCCAGAGCGCCGCGCCGGTGGTGCAGAAGACCGCCGCCAGCACCGAGATCACATAAGTCGCCATCTGGTTCTTAAACCGCAGCGCGGGGATATTGTACATGATGTTAAACGCGTTGGCGATCACGCCGGGAATCAGCGTACAGCCCAGCATCAGGCCAAGCACGCCGCCGATCAGGCTGGCCGCCAGGGCATAGCCGATATATTTTCTGGAAATGGACAGACGCGAGAAGCCCAGCGCCTTCAGGGCGCCGATCTGGGTCCTCTGCTCCTCCACCATCCTGGTCATCGTAGTCAGGCAGGCCAGCGCCGCAACCAGGAAAAAGATCACCGGGAAGATGTTGGCCAGATTGCCGATCCGCTCCGAATCCTGTCCGTAGCCCTCAAAACCGGCGTTCGTATTGCGGCCCAGCACATACCACTCACATTCGTCGATCTCAGCGAGCTCCTCCCTCGCGTCGTCCAGCTCGGCCTGGGCGTCGTCCAGTTTCTGCTGCGCGTCGGCGATCTTCTCGTCGGCTTCCTTCTTCCCGTCCTCATACTCTTCCAGACCGTCGGCATATTCCTGCTCGCCGTCAGTAAGCTCGGCAAGGGCGTCGTCCAGCTCCTTCCGGCCGTCGGCGCGGGCGTCCTCCAGTTCGGCCGCTCCGTCGTTATATTCCTCCCAGCCGTCAGCCAGCTCCCGCTCGCCGTCCTCGATCTCGACGCGGGCGTCTTCCAGTTCTTTCCAGGCGTCGTCCAGTTCGGTACGGCCGTCGGCAAGCTCCTTTTCCGCGTCGGCAAGCTCGCTCTTCGCGTCCTCCAGCTCCCTGCGGGCATCTGCCAGCTGCGAACGGGCGGATTCGATCTCAGACTGGGCGGAAGACAGCTGGGACTGGGCGGCTTTCAGTTTTGCCTCATTTTGGGCCGCTTCAGCATATCCATAATTGATCTGCCTTTCCAGTTCTTCAAACGTATAAATCCAGGCGATCTGATTTCCTATGCTTGCAGCCATATTCCGAAGTTCATTCCGCTTTTCTTCCGCATTATGGATTTTCTGCGTCAATTCATCTCTTTTCTGAGCATTCCCCGGAGTTGCAGGACCGAGTCCTGCGAGTTCCGCCTGAAGCCCGGCCAACTCATTCTCCGTTCCCAGCAATCCAGCCTCCAGCTGTTCCCTTTGTGACAACAGCTCAGGCAACATAGCCTTACCTTTCTCATACTCTGACCTGTTTTCCTCCAGCTGCGCTTCACCAGCCTTTAATTCCGCCAGCTTCTGCTCATACAGCGCCAAGCCGTCGGCATACTCCCTCCGTCCGGCCTCATAGGCCGACAATCCGCTGCTGTATTCCGACTGACCGTCCGCGTATTCCTTCTGTCCGTCTTCGTATGCCTTCCTGCCGTCCTCATACTCCTTCACGCCGTCCTCATACTCGGCAAGCCCGTCCTGGTATTCTTTCATTCCGTCGGCGTACTGCTGTTTGCCGTCCGCCAGCTCCCGCTCGGCGTCCAGAAGCTCCTGATGCGCGTCCGCCAGCTCTTTCTTTGCGTCCCGGATCTCCTCATCATAGGTATCCTGACCCTCACGGTAATCTTTCCAGCCGTCGTCCAGCTCCTGCCGCGCGTCCATAAGCTCCTGCCGCGCGTCCGCCAGCTCTTTCTCCGCGTCGTCCTGCGCGTCAGCCAGTTCTTCCCGGGCGTCGTCCAGTTCCGCCTGCGCGTCGTCGATCTCTTCCCGGGCGTCCCCGACCACCGACGCATAGCGAAGCCGGGCCCGCTCATCCGCCAGTCCGTCCAGACTGTCCAGGAGCGCGTCCAACCGGTCGTCGTATTCATCCCCATAGCTGTCCAGCTCCCGAAAACCTTCGCCGGTAAAATAAGCCATGGTATAGTAGTCGTAACTGAAATTCTCTTCCGGAACATACACGAAACCATCGACAGAACCGCCGCCCAGGGAAGAAGTTCCCCTGTCCGTACCCACATAGAGGGGACTGTTCACGACGCCTGTGATGGTATAAGACAGATTCTCCAGATCGCCCTCATTGTCCTCGTCCAGGACCAGTTCCAGACGATCCCCCACATTCAGGCCAAGCTCGATCAGCAGAAGCCGCTCGGTGACGCACTCATCGGCCTTCTCAGGCAGACGTCCTTCAACGGTCTCCAGCAGATTCAGCCGCCGCGGCATGGAACGGACGCTGACGATGGCGTCCTGGGCAATGGCGTCCACCGACCAGATGCCTTCCGCATCCTCGATCCCCGCCTGGGCAGACAGCACATCCAGATCCTCATCCGTCAGTCCCAGCGTGGAGATCACATAACCGTCCATCAGGTTCGTGCGGTCGTAATAGCCGTCGGCAGTATACTGCATATCCGGCGCAGTTGTCCGAAGACCCGCCAGAAATGCCACAGCCAGCCCGGACAGGATCAGGATAGACAAAAAACGGCTGAATGTGTTTTTGACCTCCCGCAGCGCGTCGGTGGTCAGACGGTCCCTGTGAAGGCGCGGTCTGCCCGCGCGGCGCTTCGTCTTTTCATCATGACCGGCCGGTCCGGCCCCGCCGCCTACCATTCGATCTCCTCCACCGGAGTCGGATGATCATTCTGCTCGATGGCGGCCACCCGGCCGTTCTTCACATGGATCACCCGGTCGGCCATCGGCGTGATCGCCGTGTTGTGGGTAATGACCACCACGGTCATACCGCCCTGGCGGCAGGTATCCTGCAAAAGCTTTAAGATCGCCTTGCCGGTCACATAATCAAGCGCTCCCGTCGGTTCATCGCACAGCAGCAGCTTGGGATTCTTCGCCAGCGCCCTGGCGATCGCTACCCTCTGCTGCTCGCCGCCGGACAGCTGTGCAGGAAAATTGCCCAGCCGGTCCCCCAGGCCCACATGCTCCAGCACGGTCTTCGCGTCCAGCGGATCGTCGCAGATCTGAGCCGCCAGCTCCACGTTCTCCAGGGCCGTCAGATTCTGGACCAGATTATAGAACTGGAACACGAAACCGATATCATGCCGCCGGTAAGCGGTCAGCTGCCGGGAATTATAGCCGCTGACTTTCGCGCCGTCCACGATGATCGTACCGCCGGAACAGGCGTCCATACCGCCCAGCATATTAAGGACCGTCGTCTTTCCGGCTCCGGACGGTCCTACGATCACGGCGAACTCACCCTTCTCGATGGCGAAACTCACGCCGTCCACCGCGTTGATGGTGACTTCACCCATCTGATATATTTTCCTGACATCTTCGAATGATATGTAGCTCAAAAAGGTCACCGCCTGCCAATACTGTGCGCAAAATCTGCTATGCCTTATCCCCCGCTGTCAGCAGCAAGTATTATTATCTTAGTCTCTCGAAGGTTTTATTGTCAAGAATCGCGGAGCATATTTAACAGTTTTTTCATGATTACGTGACGGCATAGTTTCCGCGGCCGCGCCGCATACTATCCTCAGATTCAAAAATACCGGCGGCAGCCTCAGCAAAGGAAGGGGAAATACAGCTATGCGTTACACTTTTTCAGCAAGAGACAGTTTTGAGGACGAGGACGACAGTTGGGACGATCCGTTTGATGAAGACTACGGCGGGGATCCGTACAGATGCTTCATCGATAACAGCGCCATCGCAAAGAAGGCCGGCTCCTCCACGGACTGCACCGGCCTGATCCCGTCGCTTCCCAATTCCGACGAGGAACTGGAGTCCTACGCTCAGATGTATCATTATCCGGGAGATATCCTGGAAGACTGAGCCCAGCGGAAACGGGCGGCGCAAGGATACCTGGCACAGGATACCTGACGCAGGATACCTGACGCAGGATACCTGGCACAGGATCCACGGCAAACCAGGGGGCCGGCTCACGCCGGCCCCGCATTTTCGTCAATTCCGTCCGGGCGCAGCGCCGGCGACGCGCTGTCCGGATTCTCACAGGTTCACTGCTCTTTTGCGCTTTCGCGGATCAGTTCGACCAGATCCTCCACAAATGTCCCATTCCGGCTTCCGTCCGCCAGGCCCCGGTAAACGTCCGGGAACAGATAGCTTCCGTCCTCGTTTCTGCGGATCTGGGGGACATCCTCAAGCACCGGTTCCCAGACATCCCCGTGCCGGGTCAGCGGAAGCAGATAGGAGGCGCCCTGTACCATCTGCAGAGCGTTTTGTTCCGGCTCTGTCTCTTCCGCAGCCGGGATCTCGACCGTGAGCGTCCTCACGCCGGCAGGTTCCTTCCCGGCGGTATCCTGCGCTTCGCCGGCGCTCTGCGCTCCTCCGGTATCCTGCACTCCCTCGGCGTCCTGAATTTCTCCGGCGTTTCCGGCGCTCCCGCCGTCCGCCTCATAATAGACGGCGTCTACCAGAACTTCATACCGATACCGGGCCGGCTGTCCGTCTGCCGCTTCCACATACTGTATCTGCCGTACCGTCGCCTGACAGAGAAGCTGCGTGTTCCGGAGACGGGCTTCCGGTTCCGCAAACGCCCCCTCTGCGGCTGTCTCCTCCGACATGGCCTCCAGCATCGCCGGCATCGTCTCCGCGAACGTCTCTCCCGCGGCCATCTTCCCGGGCGCTTCCTCTCCCGCCTCCGGCGCAGCAGCGGCAAACGTTCCCCCTCCGGCCATCTCCTCCGGCATGGCGTCCTCCGCTTCCATCATCTCCGTCACCGCAGCCGTCTCCGGCGCCGCCCCATCATAGGCCGCAGCTCCCGCCAGACTCTCCGCGCCCGATCCGCTGCCCATATTCTTCTCCATCAGTCCGGGAACCGCCAGGATCACCAGCACCGCGGCTGCCGCAGCAGCCGCGCCGTACAGTCCGCGCCGCGGAAACGTCAGGATCCTTCCGGCGTCCTTTCGCATCTCCCCGTCCGGCACGCCGGCTTCCGCCCGCCGCGGATGCTCGTTCAGTCCGCTCTCGATCCGGTTCCAGAGATCCGGCGCGGCCTGCGTCATTCTGTCCCGATATTCCTGTTCAAACAGTCTGTCCCGCTTCATAACCGCACCTCTCTCAGCTTCCGGATCGCCGTCCGGTAACACCACGCCACCGTTCCCTGGGGCCGCCCCAGCATCGCCGCGATCTCGCGGAATGTCAGACCTCCCATGATCTTCAGGTTGATGATCTGTCTCTCATCCTCCTTAAGGCTCTCCAGCGCCTGCTGAAGACTGAGGGCGTTCACGGCCCGCTCGTCCACGGGCGTCTGCTTCCCGCCATCCTCCGGCAGCACCTCCACCGGTTCCTCCCGCCGCCGTTTACGCAGATAATCGATCGCCATATTCCGGGCGATCGTCAGCATCCAGGCGCGGTGGCCGTGCCCCGGCCGGTAAGTATCCGCCGCGTCCCACAGCCGGATGAAAAAATCGCTGGTCACATCCTCCGCGTCCTCCCGGCTGCGCAGAATCTCCCAGACCGCGGAGTAGATCAGGGGATTGTAATCCTCATAGATCCTCCTCAGTCCCTCTTTATCATTTCTGCAGATCTGGCTGATACTCTCACTGAATAGCTGTTCTGTCATGACGGGATCCTCTTTCGCTTCAGCCTTACAGTTTCTATACGTACCATCATACCACATTTATGGGCCTGTTCATACTTTTTTCATTTCTTTCCCGATTGTTTTCTCACTTAATTTATGGTATAGTGAGGTACGAAATAGATGACAGACAGCGGAAAGGCCGGCGGCTGACGGCCTTTCATGCGTGCCTGCGCAATGCAAAGGAGGCAGGGGTTCTTCCCCCGCAGATATGAAGCAGTACCTTTCACTTGGGATCGATATCGGTTCCACAACAGTCAAAGCCGTGATCGCCGGGCGCAATGAGACCGGCGAAGCGAAGACATATACATACGAGATGCTGTTCTCCGACTATGAGCGCCACTACGCCAATATCCAGGAGACTCTGGCAGCTCTTTTAAAGAAAGCCCGCGCGCAGCTGGGGGCTGTCACCCTTCATCCGATGATCACCGGTTCCGGCGGTCTGACTCTGGCAAAACATCTGGATATTCCGTTTATCCAGGAGGTTGTCGCAGTGGCTTCCTCCCTGCAGGACTATGCGCCGCGCACGGACGTTGCCATCGAGCTGGGCGGCGAGGACGCCAAGATCATTTATTTCACCGGCGGCATCGACCAGCGGATGAACGGCATCTGCGCCGGCGGCACCGGATCCTTTATCGACCAGATGGCCTCGCTTCTGCAGACCGACGCGGCGGGGCTGAATGAGTACGCCAAAGGCTACCGGATGATCTACCCGATCGCGGCCCGCTGCGGCGTATTCGCCAAATCGGACATCCAGCCGCTGATCAATGAAGGCGCCACCCGCGAGGATCTGTCCGCGTCCATTTTTCAGGCCGTGGTCAACCAGACCATCAGCGGCCTGGCCTGCGGCAAGCCCATCCGGGGCAACGTGGCGTTCCTGGGCGGCCCGCTCCATTTCCTGTCCGAGCTCCGCGAGGCGTTTATCCGGACGCTGCATCTGACCGGCGACCAGATCATCGCGCCGGAGCATTCGCATCTGTTCGCGGCCCTGGGCGCGGCGATGAACAGCGCAGACGACACGACCGTGGAACTGGACGCGCTGATCGACCGTCTGGAAAACGGCGTCCGCATGGCCACCGAGATCAAGCGGATGGACCCGCTGTTCGCCGATCAGGCGGAATACGACGAATTTCTGGCCCGCCACAGCGTTCACTGCGTAAAGAAAGCGCCGCTGGCAGATTACAAAGGCGACTGTTACCTGGGCATCGACGCCGGCTCCACCACCACGAAAGCCGCGCTGGTGGGCAGGGACGGCTCCCTGCTCTACGATTTCTACAGCAACAACAACGGCAGTCCGCTGGCGACGGCCATCCGCGCCATGCGGGAGATCAAAGCCCTGCTGCCGGAGGGCGCGCGGATCGCCTACTCCTGCTCCACCGGCTACGGCGAGGCGCTTCTGAAGGCCGCGTTCCTGCTGGACGAAGGCGAAGTGGAGACCATTTCCCACTACTACGCGGCCAAATTCTTCGAGCCGGAGGTGGACTGCATCCTGGACATCGGCGGCCAGGATATGAAATGCATCCGGATCAAAGACAACAGCGTGGACAGCGTCCAGTTAAATGAAGCCTGCTCCTCCGGGTGCGGATCGTTCATCGAGACCTTCGCCAAGTCCTTAAATTACAGCGTGGAGGATTTCGCGAAGGAAGCGCTTTTCGCAAAGAATCCCACGGATCTGGGCAGCCGCTGCACCGTATTCATGAATTCCAACGTCAAGCAGGCCCAGAAGGAAGGCGCCAGCGTGGCCGACATCTCGGCCGGTCTGGCTTATTCGGTCATCAAAAACGCCTTATATAAAGT
>CANQGA010000006.1 GCA_947600145.1 uncultured Lachnospiraceae bacterium
GCGGAAGATCCTCTTCCTGGAGCTGGGCGTGGGCTACAACACCCCGGTGATCATCAAGTATCCGTTCTGGCAGATGACGGCATCCAATCCGGCGGCCATGTACGCCTGCGTAAATTACGGGGAGGCGTACTGTCCGGAGGAGATCGCGGACAGGAGCGTCTGCGTCGACGGGGATATCGGGGAAGCGCTGAATGAGATCCGCGGATATCAATAGACAATACAATATATGATCCATATCAAAATATATATTTTACTTATGGCTGCCCTCAGTTATATAATTAAAAAAATGCACATTATCTCAGGCAATCAGGCAAAGGAGGGTATTTTCTCATGGCAATGAATCTGTCAAAAAAGATCCTGGCGGCCCACCTGGCGCAGCCGTCGGACATGGTTCCGGGGGAGGAGATCTATCTGAAGGTAGACCAGACCCTGACCCATGATATCAACGCGGTCATGACCTATCTGGCGTTCGAGCAGATCGGTCTTGACAGGACCCAGGTGGAGACCAGCGTAAGCTATCTGGACCACAATCTGCTGTACATGGATTTCAAGACGCCGGACGACCATATCTATCTTCAGTCCATCGCGAAGAAGTACGGCGTCTATGTGTCGCGCCCCGGCAACGGCATCTGCCACGCGGTGCATGTGGCCCGTTTCGGCGTACCCGGCAAGCTTTCCATGGGCGGCGACAGCCATACGCCTCACGGCGGCTCCATCGGCATGATGTGCATCGGCGTGGGCGGCATGGATGTGGCGACCGCCATGACCGGCGTGCCCATGCGCCTGAAAATGCCGCAGATCATCAAGGTGAATCTGACCGGGCATCTCCGCCCCGGCTGCAGCGCCAAGGACGTGATCCTGGAGATGCTGCGCCGCAATACCGTGAAGGGCGGTCTCGGGAAGATCTATGAGTATGTGGGGCCGGGCGCCGCGGAGCTGGAGGTCGAAGACCGGGTGACCATCACCAACATGGGCGCCGAGCTGGGCGCTACCACTTCCATTTTCCCGGCGGACGAACAGGTCCGCAGATTCATGCGCGCCGTGGGGAGAGAGGATCAGTACATAGAGCTTCTGCCGGACGAAGGCGCGGAATATGACGGCGAGATCGAGATCGATCTGAGCGGGCTGGAGCCGCTGATCGCCTGCCCGCACCAGCCGGACAATGTCTGCAAAGTCAGCGAGGCGGAGCAGAAGGCGGTCCAGCAGGTGCTGATCGGCGGCTGCACCAACGGTTCTTACAAGGATATCGCCAAGGCGGCCCTGGTTCTTAAAGGACGTCATGTCCATGAAAATGTCAGCTGTACCTGCATCGTGGATTCCAGGCAGATCTACAGGCAGCTTTTGAAGGACGGCTATATCGATATGATGCTGGAGGCCGGAGTCCGTTTCCTGGAGCTGGCCTGCGGCCCCTGCTGCGCCATCGGCCAGACGCCTGCCACCAACGGCGTGGCGGTCCGCACGACCAACCGCAATTTCCGCGGCCGTTCCGGCAACCCCAACGCCCTGGTCTATCTGGTAAGCCCGGAGACCGCGGCGGCATGCGCCGTTACCGACCGGTTTGCCACGGCGGAAGAGGTCATGGGAGAAGATGTGAAGATCCTGGACACCATCCATACGCCGGAGGTGTTTTTGGAGGATAACGACGCCCTGCTGATCGCCCCGATCGAGGACGCGGGGGAGAGGGCGGACGTGGAAGTCGTCAAAGGTCCGAATATCGCGTTCCTGCCGGTGCCGGATGCGCCTGAACAGCATCTGGAGTGCCGCGTCAGCTTGAAGGCGGGGGATAACATTTCCACCGACGATATCACGCCGGCCAGCGCCGAGTTTTCCAGCATGCGGTCCAATATTCCGCTGATGAGCCAGTACTGCTATCACCGCTACGATCCGTCGTTCGCGGAGAGGGCGAGGGAGCTGGGCAAGAGTATCATCATCGGCGGCGAGAATTACGGCCAGGGTTCTTCCCGCGAGCACGCGGCCATCAACCCGATGTATCTGGGCGTGAAGGCGGTCATCGCCAAGAGCATGGCCCGCATCCACAAAGGCAACCTGGTGAACCACGGCGTGATCCCGATGACCTTCGCGGATCCGGATGACTATGATAAGATCGACCAGATGGATGAGATCGTGATCGACGGTCTCCGCGACCAGATGGCCGCGCGGGAGGTCGCGATTACGGACAAGACAAAGAAGCTCACGTTTAAGGCGAAGCTGGATCTCTCCGACGATGAGCTGGAGGTGCTTTTGTGCGGCGGCCAGCTGCGGTATCTGAAAAATGAGCTGAAGCAGAGGGGCGTCATCGCCGAATGAGCGGCGGAATGGAGACATCGATGAATCAGGAACTGAGGAAGGACGCGTTTGATATCGCGCGTGCCGCGGTCAGCGCGGCCGGCCCCGACGCCGCGGTGGAAAGGGCCCTTAAGAACTGTACGATGACCGGACGAGTGGTCCTCGCCGCGGTGGGGAAAGCGGCCTGGCAGATGGCCTGCGCGGCCGTGCGGCTGCTGCCTCAGCCGCCTGCGGAGGGGATCGTGGTCACCAAATACGGGCACGTGAAGGGAGATATTCCCGGCGTGACCTGTTATGAAGCGGGCCATCCGGTGCCGGATGAGAACAGCTTCGCCGCGACGCGCGCGGTTCTGTCGGCGACGGAACATCTGACCGGACAGGACACCGTACTGTTCCTTCTGTCCGGCGGCGGAAGCGCGCTGTTTGAGGATCCTCTCATCCCGGCGGCGGAGCTGAAGGATATTACCCGGCAGCTGCTGGCATGCGGCGCGGACATCGTGGAAATGAACACCGTGCGCAAACGGCTGTCCGCGGTAAAAGGCGGCCGCTTTGCGCAGTGGTGCAGCCCGGCCGGGGTGGAGGCGGTGATCCTTTCCGACATTCTGGGAGATCCGCTGGATATGATCGCGTCCGGCCCGGCCGCGCCGGATCCAGCGACGGCGGCGCAGGCGCAGGCTGTCGCGGAAAAGTATCGGCTGAACTTAAGCGCCGCCGCGCGGGCCTGTCTGGCAAAGGAGACGCCGAAGGAGCTGTCCAACGTCCATACGCAGGTGATCGGCAGCGTCCGGGAGCTGTGCGCGGCGGCGGCCCGGCAGTGCCGCGCGCTGGGTTATGAACCGATTCTCCTCACTGACCGGCTGGACTGCGAGGCGAGGGAGGCCGGGAGATTCCTGGCGGATATCCTGCGCACACACGCGGGGTCCGGCAGGAAGCTGGCCTATATCGCGGGCGGCGAGACGGTAGTACACCTGACCGGAAATGGTCTCGGCGGCCGGAACCAGGAGCTGGCGCTGGCAGCCGCGCCGGGCATCGCGGGCCTTAACGCCTGCGTGTTCAGCGTGGGGAGCGACGGAACGGACGGCCCTACCGACGCCGCCGGCGGCATCGTGGACGGTGATACGCTGACCGAACTGAAGGCGCGGGATATCGATATTTTTGAGACGCTGCAGAACAACGACGCCTACCACGCCCTAAAGGCGGCGGACGGACTGATCGTTACCGGACCTACCGGCACCAATGTCAACGACGTGGCGGTGGCGCTGCTGGGTTAGGGCATTTGCCCGCGCGGAAGGAGACCTATGAACCTGAACGAATTATTTGAACTGCAGTTTATGATGTTTATCCTGATGGGAGTCGGATTCTTTCTGAGGAAGAGGAACATCCTGACCGTTGAAGGCAAGCGGATGCTGACGGATCTTGTCATCGACGTGATCCTGCCCTGCAATATCGTCAACGCGTTTTCCATCGAATTCAATCATGACCTTCTGATGGCCGGACTGCAGGTGCTTCTGATCTCTCTGGTGCTGCAGCTGTTCTGCACGCTGGTCAGCGCCTTCTGCTATAAGAAAGTTCCGAAGCGGCAGAGGATGATCCTGCAGTACGGCACGGTCTGCTCCAACGCCGGTTTTTTAGGCAATCCCATCGCCGAGGGACTCTACGGTTCCCTGGGGCTTCTGTACGCGTCCATCTATCTGATCCCCCAGCGGATCGTCATGTGGTCGGCGGGCGTGTCCTATTTCACCGAATCGCCGGATAAGAAGGAAGTGTTTAAGAAGGTCGTCACCCACCCGTGCATCATCGCCGTATTTATCGGCATGTTCCTGATGCTGACCCAGATCCAGCTGCCTGGCGTGATAAGCCGCAGCGTGAAGAGCCTGGGCAGCTGCAACACGGCGATGACCATGATCCTGATCGGCCTGATCCTGGCCGACGCCGGATTTAAGAACATGGTCAACAGGATCACGGTGGTCTTCTCCGTGATCCGGCTGCTGGCGATCCCGCTGGCCGTGATGGCCGGCTGTTATCTGTTTCACGTGGATTCCACGGCGGCGGGCCTCTCCGTTGTCCTGGCGGCCATGCCGGCCGGTTCCACCACGGCGCTTCTGGCCGCCAAATATCACGGCGACGAGGTATTCGCTTCCCAGTGCGTGGTGCTGACGACGATCCTGTCGATGGCGCTTCTGCCGGTGTGGTGCGTCGTGCTGGGCTGGGTGTTCTGACGCGGCACGGGCCGGGGCGATATGCTCAGGAATCTTCTGCGCGGCAAGACGATAGACAAAATCATATAAAATACATAGCAATATATATATTTTACTTATGGAAATAACTGCGCTATACTATTTTTACAAAAGAAGAACGGAACTATAAGGAGGGTATTTCAGATGAGCGTGGACAGAGAAAATGAGATCAGGGCGGCGCAGGAAAAGTTCGGGGAACTGATCCGGTCGGAGTTCGACCGCATCGAGCGGATGAAAGCGGATCAGGAGATCACGGATTTTGACAAACTGGATAAGATCGTCATCGGCGTCATGCCCGGCGACGGCATCGGCCCGATCATCATGAAGCAGGCCCTGCGGGTCCTGAATAACCTGCTGGCGCCGGAGATCGAAAGCGGCCGCATCGAGCTGCGCCATATCGAGGGCATGACCATCGAGAACCGCGCGGCGAAGCTGCAGAGCCTTCCGGACGACGTCTTTGAGGAGATCAAAAAGTGCAACGTCCTGATCAAGGGGCCCATGGTCACGCCGAGGGCCGGCGAGCCCTGGCCCAACCTGGTCAGCGCCAACAGCCTGCTGCGCCGGGGACTGGAGCTGTTCGCCGCGGTCCGTCCGATCCGCATCCCGGAGAAGGGCATCGACTGGACTTTCTTCCGTGAGAACATCGAAGGCGAGTACATCTGGGGCAACAAGGGCATTCAGGTCAACGACGATCTGGCTGTGGATTTCAAGGTCCAGACCAGCCAGGGCAGCGAGCGCATCGCCAGAATGGCCTTTGACTACGCGAGAAAGAACGGCAAGAAGAACGTGACTATCGTCACCAAGGCCAATATCGTGAAGCTGGCCGACGGCAATTTCATCAAGGCGGTCCGCAAGGTGGGCGAGGAGTATCCGGAGATCGAGATCCAGGAGAGACTGGTGGACGCCATGGCTGCCAAGATGCTGGATCCGCAGTTCAACGCGGGGATCGAGGTCATCGTTCTGCCCAACCTTTACGGCGATATCGTCACCGATGTGGCGGCGGAGCACCAGGGCGGTCTGGGCACCGCTTCCTCCTCCAACCTGGGCAATAAATACGCGATGTTTGAGGCGATCCACGGCACGGCTCCGTATCTGATGAGCCATGGCCGCGGCGAGTACGCGGATCCCTGCTCCCTGATCCGGGCGGCGGGTATGCTGATGGCCCACATCGGCTGCGCGGACCGGAAAGCGGTCCTGGATCAGGCGCTGGATATCTGTACGGTCACCGAGCGTAAGAGAGTGGTCACCACCGATACGGACGGCGCCAGCGCGGCGGAATTCACCGATTATCTGCTGGAGACCATCGACAGCCTGAAGAAATGACCGTGTTCTTGACATTTCCGGGCTGAATCACTATAATTGACCTCAGAAAATGATCCGGGACGCAGGCCGCTGCCGTTGTACCCCGCGACTGTACGCGAACGGAGAAAGATGAGGTTAAGGTTATGAGGATACGGATCACGGCAGACAGCACCTGCGATCTGACGCCGGAGCTGGTCAGTAAGTATGGGATCACGATTACGCCCCTGACGGTAAACTGTGCGGGGACAAGCTATAAGGACGGGGCGGATATCTCCCCGGATGAGCTCTATGCGAAGATCAGCGCCAGCGGGCAGCTCGGCTCCACGGCGGCGGTGAACGTCCAGGAATACCTGGATGTGTTCGGGCAGCTTCTTGAGGAATGCGACGCCATCGTCCATTTCACGATCAGCGCGGAGATGTCCTCCTGTTATCAGAACGCGTGTCTGGCCGCGGAGGAGCTGGGCAATGTCTATGTGGTGGACAGCCGGAACCTGTCGACCGGGATCGGCCATCTGGTGCTGGATGCCTGCGATATGGCGGCGGCCGGAATGGACGCGGAGGAGATCAAGAGGACGCTGGACGCCCGGAAGGAGAAGCTGGACGTGAGCTTTCTGGTCAGCACGCTGGATTATCTGCGCAAGGGCGGGCGCTGTACCGCGCTTGCCGCGCTTGGCGCCAATATCCTGAAGCTCCACCCCTGCATCTATGTGAAGGACGGCGTCATGGGCGTGGGAAGAAAGTACCGCGGCGCCATGGGGCGCTGCCTGACCGCGTATGTGAAGGATCAGCTGGGGGATCTTTCCACAGTGGATACGAGAAGGATCTTTATCACGGATTCCGGCATCGACCAGGAGATCCGGGACGCGGTGGAGAAGGCGGTGCGGGATCTGGCGCCGTTTGAGGAGATCTTCCACACGCGGGCCGGCTGCACGGTGTCCTGCCATTGCGGGCCCGGGACGCTGGGGATCCTGTTCTATCGGAAATGAATACGGAATGAGAAAGCAGGCGGTTCGGAATGAGCCGCCTGTTTGAGGATACGGAGGTGTTTCCATGGATTTTCGCGAACTGACCTACATAACTGCGGTGGCCGACTGCGGCAGCATCACGGCGGCAGCCCGGAAGCTCTATATCTCCCAGCCGTCGTTAAGCTACATCGTCTCCAAGGTCGAGCAGGATATGGGCGTGAAGCTCTTCGAGCGGAAGAATTATCCGCTTACCCTGACCTACGCCGGGGAGAAGTATGTGGAGACGGCCCGCAGGATCCTGGCGCTTTCCGGAAACCTGAGGCGTGAGCTTACGGATATCGGCGGAGGCGAGAAGGGACGCGTCGGGATCGGGATCCCCACGGAGCGCGCCGGTTATATGCTGCCGGAAGCGCTCATGCGGTTCCGGGAAAAGTTTCCCGGGATCGACGTGCGGCTTTATGAGGCGAACTCGGATGACCTTCTGGAGCTTCTGATGAAGGACGAGATCAATTTCTACATTATTCCCAGGAGCCGGGCCGATCTGCCGGAAGGCGTGAAGACGGAGCTGATCTACCGGGAGAAGCTGTATCTGGTGGCCGGGCCGGGCGTGATCACGCCTGACAGGATGAAGGAGGCCGTCCGCCGGATCGTGAGTCTGGGGAAGCTGAAAGAGGAGACGTTCATTCTGCTTAAGAAAGGGCACGCCATCCGCAAGAAGGCGGACGCGCTCCTGAAGCGGCACAAGATCACGCCGGAGCGCGTCATGGAGGTATCCAGCTGCATCTCGGCGGTCCAGCTGGCGAACGCCGGGCTCGGCGTAACTGTCGTGCCGGAGCGCGCGGTGGAAGTACTCGGCGGTCCGGAGAAGTTCTGCTGCTATCAGTACGCGGATGAGCCGGACGTCTGGGATGTGAACGCGGTCTATAAGGAAGACGCTTATCTGGACCGCTCGGAGCGGTATCTGATCGAACTGCTCAAGGAGCTCTTCCGCGGAGAAAACGGCTGACCTGCCGCCCGGGTCCTTCAGGTACCGCCTGCGGCGACGGCCGCGGAGCGGTTTTTCTGCCGGTATCTGGCCGGTGTCATTCCGAAATTTTTCTTGAAAGCCCGGATGAAATTTTCCGGGTTTTCGTATCCCAGCGTTTCGCTGATCTGATTCACGCTCATATCCGAATTGATCAGATAATCCTCCGCCGCCTGGAAACGCATCCGCCGCACCAGCTCTGAGAAGGTGCAGCCCAGATGCTCCTTGAGATACTTGGAGCAGTAGGGAACCGTATAGTGCAGGTGCCTGGCCAGGTCGGACAGGGTGATCGTGGAGAAGTTCTGCCTTATCATGTTGAGAAGCTCCAGATCAAGAAGTTTCGCCCTCGGGGGGGTGCTTTGGACACGGATCTGAGGATAGAGATTCATCCGGGCGAAAAAGGAAAGCAGCTGGGCGCCCAGAACCTGGTTCGACGTCTGGCCGAACCCTACCATCAGCTGGAACATGAACATGGCCATCAGCCGCAGCGAACGGTCGTCTCCGGTGTGGATAAGCAGATACTGCTCATGGTTGTCGTTATAGAGGCTGTCCAGCAGAAAATGGCTGACGGTCGTGTCCCCGTCCAGCAGCTGGGCGCAGCAGCCTGAAAAGATCGCCGGATGGATGGAGAAGTAGAAGACCAGGCTGTCCGGGAGAAACTCATAGTCATGGCGCGCTCCCGGGGGAAGCAGGCAGAAATCGCCTTCTTTCAGGTATTCCAGCTGGTTGTTGATCACATTGGTGCAGGCGCCGGAGAGGATATAGCAGGCCTCGTAGTAATCGTGGCTGTGAATGACGGAGGGAAGGCCCGGATGGCGCGTGACGATGATCTGGGCGTCCTCCGGGATATGAACTTCGGAAGTCCTGTTGATAAAACCGATATAGTTCGTCCAGGTGAGCAGGGGAACGCTGCCGTTCTCCCCTTCCTTCATGCCCTCGAAGATCCAGTCGGACACGTTCGTGAAATGGGTCCGGTTCAGCTGTTCTATCATTATTTGCTCCAGAAATCGGTCTTTTCGTACGTATGTCGGCTCCTGCTTGTAGTCCATGACAATCCTGTCCTTTTTTCATATGGTAAATTTGTGATCAGTTTCTATTAAGTATATCATGATTTGCGGTGAATGTTAATAAAAATATTGTGTGAAAACGAGAAAGATGTTCCGAAAATTGTATATTTATCACATAAAAATTAAAAAGTGATAGATGCATTGCTTAAACGAGGTCATATGCGCATAAGGTATCATTTGTTATACTTATTATCCAGAAATACCAAGTTGAGTAGGGCGAAAGCCTGAAAAAACATAAAAAATCACAAGGAGGTATGAGAGCAATGGCAAAAAAAAGCCCAGCTACAGTACAGAATAAGCGAAAACTCTCATGGAACCTGATCTGGAAGCAGCGGTATCTTTTTTTCATGTCCTTACCGTTCGTTGTCTGGATCATTATTTTTAAGTACATACCCTTGTGGGGATGGACGATGGCCTTCCAGGAGGTCAAGCCGGCGACCTTCGCGACGCCGATCTGGCAGAGACAGTTCACCGGTCTGAAGAACTTCACGGACGCGTTCAACGACCGTATCTTCATGCAGACCATGATCAACACCCTGGGAATCAGCGTCCTGCAGATCGGCCTGGGTACGATCATCGCTATCCTGTTTGCCGTATTTCTGAACGAACTGGTATTTACCAAATTTAAGAAGGTCACGCAGACTGTGTCCTATCTGCCCCACTTCGTATCCTGGGTTATCATCGCCAGCATTGCGAAGAACATCTTTAACGACGGCGGCCTGTTTGACACGCTGACCCACACCAATCTTCACCTGATGAGCACCAACTCGCCTCTGATCTGGTTCGTCATCGTCGTGATCGACTGCTGGAAGGAGATGGGCTGGAACGCCATCATCTACCTGTCCGCCATGGCGGGCATCGACACCGGCCTTTACGAGGCGGCCCAGATGGACGGAGCAAACCGGTTCCAGAAGATGTGGCACATCACCCTGCCGGGTATCCGCCCGACCATCATCGTCCTGCTGATCATGAGCATCGGCGGCGCGCTGAACGTCGGCATGGAGCGGCAGATGCTTCTGAGCAACCCGCTGGTCCAGGACCACACCATGGTTCTTTCCTGGTTCTCCTACATCAGAGGTATCGGAAGCAGCAACTACGGTCTCGGTACTGCCATCGGCGTATTCCAGTCCCTTGTCAGCGTTACGCTTCTGCTGATCGCCAATAAGCTGGCCGGTATGGTCGGTGAAGACAAATTGATTTAGGAGGTGGCATAGATGAAGAATCTGCATAAAACATGGTTTGATTATCTGCTGATAGTGCTTTTTGTCTTCATCCTGATCATCACGCTGTATCCGTTCATCAACGTGCTGGCGATCTCGTTCAACGACGCGACGGATACGATGAAGAACATTAATTTCATCATTCCGCGGAAGTTCACGCTCACCAACTACAAGTACGTGTTCGAAGAGGGCGGGATCGTGATGCCGCTGTTCATCTCCATCGCCAAGACGGTCATCGGTACGCTGCTGGGCGTTATCTGCACCGCGATGCTGGCCTACACCCTGAGCCGTCAGGATTTCGTCGCACACAAGCTGTTCACGATGATCTTCGTTGTGACCATGTACGTCGGCGGCGGTATGATCCCCGAGTACCTGCTGATCATGCGTACCCTGCACCTGGGCAATAACTTCCTGGTCTACATCCTGCCCGGTCTGGTCTGGGTCTACAACATGATCCTGGTCCGCTCCTTCATCGACGGACTGCCCCTGGCCCTTCAGGAGGCGGCCCGCATCGACGGCGCCAACGACTTCCAGATCTGGTATCAGGTGGTGATGCCACTCTGCACCCCGGTTCTGGCGACCATCGCCCTGTACTACGCGGTAGGCCAGTGGAACTCCTTCATGGACACCTACCTGTACGCCAAGGATTTAAAGACCCTGCAGTTTAAGCTGTATGAGATCATGTCCCAGGCGACGATGCAGCTGGATACCCATAACGTCAACAATGCGAACCAGGCGGTCACCCCGATGGCGATCCGTATGGCGGTCACCGTCGTGGCTACGGTCCCGATCATCATCGTGTATCCGTTCGTACAGAAGTATTTCGTCGGCGGCATGACGCTGGGCGCCGTGAAGAACTAATTTGTGTTGATTTTGATATATTGTCCTGCGGAAGCGGGATCATATATACATATTTTTAATCCATTCAAGGAGGAATGATTTATGAAAATGCGCAAAGTATTAGCACTGTTCATGGTCGCTTCCATGACTGCGGGACTTCTGGCCGGCTGCGGCGGCGGTTCCGGAAGCGGATCCGGCAGCGGCACGACCACGACGGCTGCGGCAGGCGGCAGCGGCGAGACAGCGGCGGCAGGCGGCGAGGCGGCAGCCGATGACAAGAGCCCCATTACCTTTGAGTTTTACAACGCGGACGGCAGGAACGACGTCTGGGATAACCCGGTCGGCAACGCGATCACCGAAGCGACAGGCGTTACCTTAAAGATCAGCTACCCGGTATCTTCCACCGGCGACCCCGGCGAGGACATCGCCCTGATGATCGCCAACGACGATTATCCGGATCTGATCTATTCCAAGCAGGCGGTTACCAACCTGTATGAGGCCGGCGCCCTGATCGACATGAGCGACCTGATCGACCAGTACGGACCCAACATCAAGAAGATGTACGGCGACGAGTATGACAAGCTGAGATGGGGTTCCGGCGACGACGGTATCTACCAGCTGTCCTATGCAGGCGTCCGCGCGCAGACCTTAAGCTCCGGCGGTACCTGCCAGATCCAGTTCGCTGTTCTGAAGGAGAACGACTACAAGTACCCGACCACCCTGGACGAGTATGAGAAGATGATCAAGGATTATCTGGCGGCTCATCCGACGACGCCCGACGGTCTTGAGATGATCGGTATCAGCCAGGTGGCTTCCGACTGGCACTGGATGATCACCCTTGGCAACCCGGCCGGCTTCATCGCCGACGCGCAGCCGGACAACGGCCAGTGGCTGGTTGATGAGAACAACAACGTTACCTACAAGCATGCGAGCGACGACGAGAAGGAATACTTCCGCTGGCTGAGCCGTATGTACGACGAGGGCATCCTGGATCCGCAGTTCGCGACCCAGACCGAGGAAGATTACATCGCAAAGCTGGGCACCGGCCGCGTTGTAGCTATCACAGACGCCAACTGGCACTATGGTCCTGCTGAGCAGGTTCTGAAGGCGGACGGCAAGGTCGAGCAGACCTACTGCGGCCTGCCGGTAACCTTAAGAGCTGACCAGAAGGCTCCGTCCCTGTTATATCAGGGCCTGCAGGTAGGCTACGGCCTGGGCATCACCAAGAGCTGCCAGGATCCGGTCCGTGCCGTTAAGTTCCTTGACTACCTGTGCTCCGATGAGGGCGCGAGACTTTACAAGTGGGGCATCGAGGGCGTGAACTATGAGATCGACGACGAAGGCAACTGGTATCGTACTCCCGAGGAGATCGCCGCTTCCCAGTCTGATCCCGACTACTCCAAGAAGACCGGTATCGGCAACTACACCGGATTCCCGATCTACGGCGACGGCGCTGTGGATGAGAACGGCAAGCCGTATACCCCGAATACCCGCGAGTCTGTAGCCGCTGAGTACAACGAGGCTCAGAAGGCTGCCTGCGAGGCCTGGGGCGTAGAGCTTCTGGTCGACATCTTCCCGCAGGCTGACGAGTTTGAGACTCCCGCGTACTCCCCGCTGTGGGCATACGCGACTCCGCAGGAGATCGTAGATCTGCAGAACAAGCTGGATGAGATCGCATGGCCGGGTATCGTTAAGTGCATCACCGAGCCGCTTGACAACTTCGACGCCAACTGGGAGACCATGGTTGAGACGCTGAAGGCCAACGGCCTGGATGAGGCGAACGAGAAGGAGACCGCGTTCCTTGCTTCCAAGCTGCAGTAATTCACGGCCTCATGTTCGGACAGCATCTGTAATCATATAAGGGAAGACCTTGGGGCCTGATATCATAATGGTGTCAGGCCCCTTTTGTTAACGTTTTATCGTTTTTCACGGCACATGGTATGATTGTGATTGATAAGACACGGAAAGAATCCGTATGAGAGAGGAGAACTGTGGTGATGAAGAAAAATACACCGTTCTGGGACGCGTCCTTACCGATCGAGAAGCGTCTGGACTGGCTTCTTGCCGAGATGACGATCGAGGAGAAATTGAGCTGCCTGGCGTCCAGCGTTCCGGATCTGGAGAGGCTTGGGATCCCCGGCATGAATGTGGGCGGCGAGGCCGCTCACGGCGTGGAAGCGAGGAATGACCAGAACGACCTGAAGATCCCGGAGCCGACCACATCTTTCGTCCAGCCCATCGGCATGAGCGCTACATGGGATCCGGAGATGATCAAAAAGGCCGGCGAGGTCACCGGAATCGAGACGCGGGTGATCTACCACCGCCATCCGGACCGGGGCCTTAGCCGTTGGGCACCGACCATCGATCTGGAGCGGGATCCCCGCTGGGGCAGGAATGAGGAGGGCTACGGCGAAGACCCGGTTCTGACCGGAGCTATGGCGTCCGCCTATATTCAGGGCATGCAGGGCGACGATCCGAAGTATCTGCGCATCGCGTCTACGCTTAAGCATTTCTACGCCAACAATGTGGAAGAAGGCCGCGGATGGAAGAATTCTTCCATCGATCCCCGCAATGAGTATGAGCTTTATCTGGAGCCGTTCCGCCGCGCGATCGAGGACGGCGGCGCCGAGGCCATTATGACGGCCTACAATAAGATCAACGGAACTCCCGGAATCCTTAACCATGAGGTGCAGGACATCTTAAAGGACCAGTACGGCTTAAAGCACGCGGTCAGCGACGGCGGCGCCATGAGCATGGTGGCGGAGGCCCATCACTATTACGGAA
The DNA here is from genome assembly GCA_947600145.1 of uncultured Lachnospiraceae bacterium. Taxonomy (GTDB): domain Bacteria; phylum Bacillota; class Clostridia; order Lachnospirales; family Lachnospiraceae; genus UBA3402. Next base: position 13,726 of record CANQGA010000006.1, read on the forward strand.
CCCACGCGGAGACGGTGGCGAACGCGATCCGGGCCGGCGTGGACGCCATGTCCGAGAATAAGGCCGGCGTGACCGCCGCAGCGATGGAGGCCTGGGAGCTGGGGATTCTGACCGAGGAGGAAGTGGACCGCGCTGTCCGCAATACATTCCGCACCAAGCTTCGTCTGGGTATCTACGATGAGCCTGTGCGCAATCCCTACGACAAGGTGACCGAGGCCGATATTTGCTCGAAAGAGAGCGAAGAGATCTGCCGTCAGGTATCGCGGGAGGCTGTGGTTCTTCTGAAGAATGAGAACGGCGCGCTTCCGCTGGACGCGGCGATGCCGGCGAAGGATCTGGCCATTATCGGACCGCTTGCGGACGCCTGGTATCAGGACTGGTACGGCGGCGAGCCGCCGTTTAAGAAGACGTTAAAGGACGGTGTGGCGGAGATCCTGGGAGAGGGAAGCGCCTGCGCCGACGGCTGGGACCGGGTGGTATTTAAGTACGGTGATAAGGCGGTAGCGATCGCCGATGACGGAACCCTCACGCTTTCGGATACGCCGGATGTGTTCGTGAAGGAGGCCTGGGACGGCGGTTATTTCGCGCTGCGCAGCGTCCGCACCGGGAAGCTCTGGAACCTGCGGATGCCTATGGGGCCCGGCGACGCGGCGGAAACGGGCAGGATCGCGGCGGAGAAGGATCAGGCGTTTGACTGGTTTGTGCTGGAGATCTTCCATCTGTTTGAAGAAGCGCGGGAAGACGGCGGAATGGTAACCATTACAGACCGCTTCGGAGCGCCCCTGACCGTGGATGCGGCCGGAGCTGTCCGTTCCGTGCGCGGCGCGGAGCCTGCGAAGTTTGTCATGGAAGTGGTCTCTTCCGGCATCGAGGAGGCGAAGAAGGCCGCGGCCGCGGCGAAGAAGGTGGTGCTGGCCCTTGGCTGTCACTCCCTGATCGACTGCAAGGAGACCCTGGACCGTGAGTCCATCGCGTTCCCGGCTCCGCAGCAGAAGCTGTTTGACGCGGTGACGTCGGTAAAACCCGATGCGGTGGTGGCTTTATTTACCAACTTCCCCTACGCGATGGGCAAAATCCATGAGAAAGCGCCGGCGATCCTGATGAGCGCCACGGGCGCCCAGGATATGGGCTGCGCCATGGCGGAAACGCTGTTCGGCCTGAGCGCCCCGGCGGGACGCCTGAACCAGACCTGGTATCAGGACGACAGCCAGCTGCCGGATATCAATGATTATGATATCATCAAGGGCGGGAGGACTTACCGGTATTTTGAGGGCGAGGTGCTGTATCCCTTCGGCTACGGCCTGACTTACGCGGAGTTCGCGTATTCTGACCTGAGCGTAAGCCTTGTGAATTTCAAGGATCTGAAGATCTCACTGAAGATTGCGAACACCGGAAAATGTATGAGCGACGAAGTGGTGCAGATCTACGGTTCCGCTCCGGCGTCCAGAGTGAAGAAGCCGCTTCGGCAGCTGCTGGCGTTTCGGCGCGTGAAGGCTGTTAAGCCCGGCGAAAGCCGCCAGGTGGAATTCACGGTGCCGGTGGAGGAGCTGCGCTTCTACGACACGGTCAGCGGGACGCTGATGGTGGAGGAAGGACGTTATCGGATCTTCGCCGGACCGTCCAGCGCGGATCAGAGGCTGACGGCGGAAGCGGATGTTCCGGGCATGCGTCCGGGCAGGCGCGATCTGACGAAGAAGATCCGCGCCGACCACTACGATGATTATGAAAATATGCTGCTGACCGAAGGACAGTTCTCCTATAAGGCGGTGACACAGGCAGACCCGGCGCGGGAGGGCGCGCTGCGCTACGGCGACTGTGTGCTGGGAGACGATCCGAAGGCGTTCGTTCTGCATCTGAAGAGCGGCGCGGGCTGCAGTGTGAAGGTGCTGGTGGACGGAGAGCCTGCGGCAGCCTGGGAAGGCAATACAAAGGACTACCGTCAGGGCGGGTTCCCGGCCATGGATGAGAAGGGCCGGAGAGAAGCCGCTCTGCAGGCGAAGACCTGGCCGGTTGCGTATACGGACGTCGTGATGCCGATCACTGGCCGGATCGCTGAAAAAGATTGCCATACGGTGGAAATTCGGGTGGCGGGTGACGTCCTTTTGTGTTATTATTATGTTCGATAGCAGTATGCACGGCAGCTGAGAATGAGCGGGCGAGACTGCGAATGTGTGAAAAGGAGATCGGTAAGTATGAAATTCCACAATGGTTGCTGGCTTATGAAGGAGGGCGTGTCGTGGTTTGGGCCGCAGCACGTCTATGAGACCCATATCGCGGAGAAGGAGGTGCGCCTGGTGGCGCCGACCTCGCGGATCCGGGGCAAAGGCGATACACTGGGAGGGATCAATCTGACGCTGCGGATCACTTCGCCGGCGCCGGAGGTCCTTCGTATCCAGACGTATCACCATAAAGGCGTACAGAAGAAAGCGCCTGAGTTTGACCTGCAGAATAATGAGGAGAAGGCGCTTTGTGTGGCTGAGCAGGGGAATCTCCTGACAGTCGGAAGCGGCAGCTTAAAGCTTGTTATTGATCGGGAGAACTGGTCTATGACGTTTTTGAGGGAAGGTGAAGTCATCACGAAGGCCGGGCAGCGCGACCTGGGTTATGTGAAGACCAACTGGACCGGCATGGCCTACGATAAGGGCGGGGACGCCTGGATGTGCCAGCAGCTGGGGCTTTCGGTGGATGAGAATATCTACGGCATGGGCGAGCGGTTCACGCCGTTCGTGAAGAACGGCCAGTCGGTCTCCATCTGGAATGAGGACGGCGGCACCAGCACGGAGCAGGCGTACAAGAACATTCCGTTCTACCTGTCCAGCAAGGGCTACGGCGTATTTGTCAACCATCCGGAGAGGGTGGAATTTGAGGTGGCCACGGAGCAGGCCAGCAGGCTGGCGTTCGCGGTGGAAGGCGAGAGCCTGGATTATTATTTCTTCAACGGCCCGACGATGAAGGAAGTCCTTGAGCGGTACACGGATCTGACCGGCAAGCCGTCTCTGCCGCCCCAGTGGACCTTCGGATTGTGGCTGTCCACGTCGTTTACGACCAATTACGATGAGCAGACGGTGATGAGCTTCATCGACGGCATGCATGAGAGAGGGATCCCGCTGTCGGTGTTCCATTTCGACTGCTGCTGGATGAAGGAGTTCCACTGGACGGATTTTCTGTGGGACAGCCGGGTATTCCCGGACCCGAAGGGGATGATCGCCAGGATCAAGGAGAAAGGCGTGAAGATCTGCGTCTGGATCAATTCCTACGTGGGTCAGGAATCGGCCCTTTTCGACGAGGGCGCGGAGAAAGGCTATTTCTTAAAGCGGCCCAACGGCGACGTGTGGCAGTGGGATATGTGGCAGCCGGGACTGGCGATCATTGATTTCACCAATCCGGAGGCGTGCCGCTGGTACCAGGAGAAGCTTTCGGAGCTTCTGGACATGGGCGTGGACTGCTTCAAGACCGATTTCGGCGAGCGGATCCCGACGGACTGCGTCTACTATAACGGCGCGGATCCGGTGAAGATGCACAATTTCTATACGTATCTGTACAATAAGACCGTGTTTGACCTGCTGGAGCGGAAGAAAGGCCACGGCGAGGCGGTGCTGTTCGCACGGTCGGCGACGGCGGGCGGGCAGAAATTCCCGGTCCACTGGGGCGGCGACTGCTGGTCCGATTACGAGTCCATGGCGGAGAGCCTGCGGGGCGGCCTGTCGCTGACCAGCAGCGGATTCGGATTCTGGAGCCATGATATCGGAGGCTTCGAGAATACGTCGACGCCGGATGTGTACAAGCGCTGGGCGGCCTTCGGCCTTCTGTCCTCCCACAGCCGGCTCCACGGCAGCGGCTCCTACCGGGTGCCGTGGCTGTATGACGAGGAGGCCGTGGATGTGGTGCGGTTCTTTACGGATCTGAAGCACAGCCTGGTGCCGTATCTGTACAGCAGCGCGGTGAACACATCCCGGACCGGAGTGCCGATGATGCGTAGCATGGCGATGGAATTTACGGACGACCCCAACTGCCGGTATCTGGACAAACAGTACATGCTGGGAGACAGCCTGCTGGTGGCGCCGATCTTCAACGATCAGGGGATCGCTCAGTACTATCTGCCCGCGGGGAAATGGACCAACTATCTGACCGGCGAGACCGCGGAAGGCGGCGTATGGCGGAAGGAGAAGCACGGTTACCTGTCGATCCCGCTGTGGGTGAAGGCGGGAAGCGTGATCCCGGTCGGAAAGCATTATGAGCGGGCGGAATATGAGTTCGCCGGCAATCTGGAATTTAAGGTGTACGGGCCGTTTGAGAATGTCGAATTTTGCGTTATGCAGAAGGGCGCGGAAACGGCGCGCTTAAAGCTTGCGCTGGAAAACGGAAGGCTTGCGGGAAGCGTCACCGGGGCGAAGGGATGCACGGTCCGCCTGGTGGGCGGCGCGGCTTGCGGCGCGCTTGCGGCGGACAGCGTTCAGGCGGTCGATGGCGTGACGGCGGCGGCTGACGGCGGCGATACGGTGCTGTACATTGAGAAGGATGAAGTGGTGTTCTGAAATTCAGAACCTGCGGCCTGCAGGCGGGCCGGACGTAAAACAAAAGATGTGACAGAAGCCGGAAGGCAGAAGAATAATTAAGAACAACAGGAGGTAACAGAAATGGCAAAGTTTCATGCATCGACGTCCTCCGCGGTAAGCGAGCGCGAGGTCAGGAACATGGAGAGGGCGCGGAAGGTAGCTTCCCAGGGCATGGTGCTTCTGGAGAACGCGGGAGCGCTGCCGCTTAAGGCGGGGACGAAGAAGGTAGCCCTTTTCGGAAACGGCGGGCGGCTCACGATCAAAGGCGGTACCGGTTCCGGCGACGTGAACAGCCGGGAAGTGGTGAACGTGGAGCAGGGGCTTGAGGCTGCCGGACTGACGGTCACGACCAAAAACTGGCTTGACCGGTATGATCAGGTGGTCGAGGCGGCGCGCAAGGAGTATTTCGCCAATTTCGCGAAGAAGATCGCGGAGGAAGGCGGTTCCGCGGTGATGGAGCTGTTCAACAACCCGTTCAAGGAGCCGTCGATCGTTCCGGTGACGCAGGCGGATATGGACGCGTCGGAGACGGACACCGCCGTCTATATCGTGTCCCGCAATTCCGGCGAGGGCAAGGACAGGGCGCCGGTCCGCGGAGATTTTGAACTGTTTGAGGCGGAAGAAGACGCGATCCGCGCGCTGACCTCCCATTATCAGAACGTGATCGTGGTGCTGAACGTGGGCGGCGTACTGGACACCCGCTTCCTTCGCGGCACAAAGGGGATCGGCGCGATCCTTCTGATGAGCCAGGCGGGAAATATCGGCGGCTACGCGCTGGCGGACGTGCTTCTGGGCAAGGTGACGCCCAGCGGACATCTGACGACCACATGGGCGGAGCAGTATTCGGATTATCCGGGTGCGATGAATTTCAGCCATGTGAACGGCGATGTGAACGATGAGTATTACAAAGAAGGAATCTACGTCGGGTACCGGTATTTCGATACGTTTGGCGTAGCCCCGGCCTATCCGTTCGGTTATGGAAGATCGTATACGGATTTTGCCATAGAATGCAAATCTGTAACCGCAGACGGCAATCAGGTTACTATTACTGCAGAGGTTACAAATACCGGAAGCGTCTATTCCGGTAAGGAAGTGGTGCAGGTCTACTATTCGGCCCCGCAGGGCGTTCTGGAGAAACCCTATCAGGAGCTGGCGGCCTACGCGAAGACGAAGCTTCTGGCCCCGGGAGAGAAGCAGACGCTGACCCTCGGTTTTCAGGTGACGGAGATGGCCTCCTACAGCGAGGCGAAGGCAGCCTATGTGCTGGAGCCGGGTACCTACTATGTGCGTGTGGGCGGGCATTCCCGGGCGACGAAGGTGGCGGCGGCCCTCGTCCTTGAAAAAGAAGTGGTGACAGAGAAGCTGGCCAACTATCTGAAGCCGGATGTGGAGATGGAAATGCTTTCTTCCGCCGGCGCGAAGCCCTATACCTACGAAGGTGAGGAAGCGGAGAAGGCGGCAGCCCCGAAGCTGGCGGTCGACGCGGAGAAGCTTCCCTGCTTCACAGCGGTCTACAGCCCCGTCGGCGCGGGCGCGCAGCCGGAGCCGGATACCAATGGACACAAGATCACGATGGATGAGGTGAAGGCCGGAACCTACACGCTGGACGAGCTGGTGAACCAGCTGACGGTGGAGGAGATGGCGACCCTGTGCGTCGGCACGGCGAGAGGCGGCTTCGGCAGTGAATCCATTATCGGCGCCGCGTCGGCGGCATGCCCGGGCGCGGCAGGGGATACGACTTCCCTGATGCTTCCGGACCGCAATATCCGCAACATGATCCTGGCCGACGGCCCGGCGGGACTGCGCCTGTCCACCCATTTCATCGTGGACCGCGACGGCAATCAGATCCCGGGCACCGGGGACGCGCCGATCTCCGGGATGGAAATGCTGACCGCGGGGATGCCGAAGCCGGAGATCCCGGACGACGCCGTCCATTATTATCAGTACTGCACGGCGATCCCGATCGCCACGCTGCTGGCCCAGACCTGGGATGTGGACGCCATCGCGGAGGCCGGCGACATCGTGGGCGAGGAGATGGAGGAGCTGGGCGTGACCCTGTGGCTGGCCCCCGGCATGAACATCCACCGCAACCCGCTGTGCGGCCGTAATTTCGAGTATTATTCCGAGGATCCGCTGGTCGCCGGAATGTGCGCGGCTGCGGACACGCTGGGCGTGCAGAAGCATCCGGGCGTGGGCACGACGATTAAGCATTTCGCCTTCAATAACCAGGAGGACAACCGGATGCACACCAACGCCCATGTGAGCGAGCGGGCAGCCCGCGAGATCTATCTGAAGGGCTTTGAGATCGCCGTGAAGCGTTCCCAGCCCATGTCGATCATGACCTCCTATAACCTGGTCAACGGCCTCCATACCGCCAACAGCTACGAGCTTCTGACGGCGATCGCCCGCCAGGAGTGGGGCTTTAAGGGCTTCGTGATGACCGACTGGGGCACCACGGGATCCATCGAGATGGAGCCGGGCAAGACGTTTAAGTACGGCTGCTCCAACGCGGCCGGCTGCGTGAAGGCGGGCAACGACCTGACCATGCCGGGCAGCCAGAACGATGTGGATGAGATCGTGAAGTCCGTAGGAGCGGCGGAAGGGGAAGTGGAATACCCGCTGACGCTGGGCGAGCTCCGCGCGGCGGCGAAGAGGATCCTTAACATCGTCATGGTGAGTTCGGTCTACGAGGGCTCGAAGCCTTATACTGCCTGAAGGGCGGTCCTCCGCCCGGAAGAGGGCGCTGACGGCGGGCGCGCCAGGCCCGCGCCGCGATAAAAATGTGCATAATTATGCAGACGGCCCCATTTGCCGCACAGATCGGCAAATGGGGCCGTTTTTTGCCCTAAACTTGTCGAAACTTGCGATAGAATCCATTTGCACCGATATTTCCGCACGTTTATAATCGAACTATCACCGTAACTGTCCCCGTATATATTTACAGTTACAGACGAACATTAGAAGGAGGACAAATCATGACACCAACTCTAAACGTAGCAATCGCTGAGGATAACCCGAAGACACTGAATCTCCTGAATCAGATGCTGGCTGATGAGGACGGCATCCAGATCGTAGGAAAAGCAGAGACAGGCGATGAAGCCTATGAGATGATCGTCTCCACCAAACCGGACGTCGTCCTCTTGGACGTGATCATGCCCGGTATGGATGGTCTGACGGTCATGGAGAAGGTGAAAAACGAAGAAAAATTAGCGAAGAAACCGTCATTTATCATGGTATCCGCGGCCGGCAGCGAGAACGTGACCGAGGACGCGTTCCGTCTGGGCGCCAACTATTTCATCATGAAGCCGTTTACCCGCGAGGTGGTCGTGGACAAGGTCCGCCGTCTTGCCGGCTACGCGGCCAGGCCCAAGGGGATGTCCCTGCCCCACTCGCGCAAGATCCGTCCCTACGAGAACCAGGTGGAGTACATGGAGCAGAACCTGGAAAACGACGTGACCCAGATCCTGCATGAGATCGGCGTTCCCGCCCATATCAAGGGATATCAGTATCTGAGGGACGCGATCATTTCCTCCGTCTGCGATCAGGATATGCTGGCGTCGGTGACGAAGGTGCTTTATCCCAATATCGCCAAGAAACACCAGACTACGCCCAGCCGTGTCGAGCGCGCGATCCGTCATGCCATCGAGGTGGCGTGGAGCAGGGGCAAAATGGACACGATCAACGAAATATTCGGCTATACGGTCAGCAACGGCAAAGGAAAGCCGACCAATTCTGAGTTTATCGCATTACTGTCCGACAAGATCCGTCTGGATTATAAGCGGATGTAATTCATGACAGCAGAAAGTCCGCCCGGCGCGCTTTCTGCTGTGGAAATTCTGGAAAACTTCACATAAAACTTCTAAGAATGTACTTCCTAATTCGGGAAAAGTATTGTATACTATATCTGCAGGGGGTATGTCTGCACAACCGGAGGAGGGTTCATTCATGAAGAAGATCTTATTTGTTGCGTCTGAGGCGGTACCGTTTATCAAAACCGGGGGACTGGCCGATGTAGCCGGCTCGCTTCCCAAATGCTTCGACAAAGAGTATTATGACGTCCGCGTCATGCTTCCCAAATATATGTGCATGAAGCAGGAATGGAAGGATAAGCTGAGCTATATCGACCATTTTTATATGGATTATCTGGGTCAGAGCCGCTATGTCGGCATTCTGACGTGTGAATACGAAGGCGTCAGGTTCTATTTTATCGACAATGAGTGGTATTTTAACGGAAGCACCCTATACGGCGACTGGCTGTACGATCTGGAGAAGTTTTCCTTCTTCTGCAACGCCGCGCTCTCGGCGCTTCCGGTGATCGGCTTCCGGCCTGACCTGATCCACTGCCACGACTGGCAGACCGGCCTGATCCCGGTATACCTGAAGGACAGGTTCGCGGGCGGCGAGTTCTTCCGCGGCATCAAGAGCGTCATCACGATCCACAACCTGAAGTTCCAGGGCGTCTGGGACGTGGATACGATCAAGAGGCTGACCGGCCTGTCCGACTACTATTTCACTCCGGATAAGCTGGAGGCGTATAAGAACGGCAATCTGCTGAAGGGCGGAATCGTCTACGCCGACGCCATTACCACAGTCAGCAACACCTACGCCGAGGAGATCAAGATGCCGTTCTACGGCGAGAACCTGGACGGCCTGATGCGCGCCCGGGCCAACAGCCTGCGCGGCATCGTCAACGGCATCGATTATGATGAATTCAACCCGGAGACCGACGAGTACATCGCGGCCCGCTATAACGCCCAGACCTTCCGCAAGGAGAAAGTCAAGAACAAGAAGGCCCTGCAGAAGGAGCTGGGGCTTGCCGAGGACGAGAAGCTTATGATGATCGGCGTCGTCTCCCGGCTGACCGACCAGAAGGGCTTTGACCTGATCCAGTACGTGATGGACGATCTGTGCCATGACGCGGTACAGCTGGTAGTCCTGGGCACCGGCGAGGAGCGCTATGAGAATATGTTCCGTCATTTTGCCTGGAAGTATCCGGACAAGGTGTCGGCCAACATCTACTATTCGAATCCGCTGTCCCACAAGATCTACGCGTCCTGCGACGCGTTCCTGATGCCGTCGCTGTTCGAGCCGTGCGGATTGAGCCAGCTGATGTCGCTGCGCTACGGGACGCTGCCGATCGTCCGGGAGACCGGAGGACTGAAGGATACGGTGCAGCCCTATAACGAGTATGAGGGGACCGGAACCGGCTTCTCCTTCGCCAATTATAACGCCCATGAGATGCTGGGCACGATCCGCTACGCGGAGAAGATCTATTATGACAGGAAGCGCGAGTGGAACAAGATGGTGGACCGGGCCATGGCCCAGGACTTCTCATGGCACGCGTCGGCGTTAAAGTACCAGGAGCTGTACGACTGGCTGATCGGATAGATCCGGGCCGGGAAGAAGAGCACTGAAGGACAGACGGGATGAGCGGGGGCGGCATGTGTCCGCCCCCGATGAGACATAAGAGAGATGGTGGAGTTATGACTGTGTGGCAGCAGCTTTTAAGCAACCAGATCCTGATCAGCGCTGTGATCGGCTGGACGGTGGCCCAGGTACTGAAGACATTGATCGATATGGGGTTTAACAGATCCTTCCGGCCGGAACGGCTGGTGGGTTCCGGCGGTATGCCCAGTTCCCATTCGGCCACGGTCTGCGCCCTGACGGTAGCCTCAGGTCTGAAATACGGCCTGTCTTCCTTTGAGTTCGCGGTCAGCTTCGTGGTGGCCAGCGTCGTGATGTACGACGCCATCGGCGTCCGGCAGGAGACCGGCAAGCAGGCCAAGCTGCTGAACCTGATCGTGCAGCAGGACTGGTTTAAGCTGGACAACCAGGAGGTAGAGAAGCGCCTGAAGGAATTTGTCGGACATACTCCGCTGCAGGTGTTCGCGGGGGCGCTGCTGGGAATCCTGACGGCGGTACTGGTGAACGCGGCATATTGACCGTGCGCCTGCGGTCCGGATGCGGACCGGAAGCGCTCGGGGACAGGCTGAGACGGGGAGGCCTGTCAGAGTCCGCGGTGGGACCGCCGCGGCGGAACGGTTCAGAAAGAGGGATCCGGTTCATGAAAGACGGACATACGGAGCGGAATGAGCGGCACGGGAAAGAGTGCCTTAACGATAGATGGAAACGACGTCTGAAGAGGGGGGCGGCTGCGGTTCTTGCGGCTGCCTGTGTGGTGGGCGCGGCCGGCTGCGGCGCGGGCTTTCCGTTTGCGGCGGAGGAAGAGGTATCCGGCGGATATACGAAACCGCAGGCCATGATCCTTGTGGCTACGGAGAGAAACCGCTACGAAGAGGTATATACGGACCGGCTGTGGGGCGTTGTTTTGGAGGACGGGAGGACGTTTGAGACCTATCTTCTGGATCAGGTAAAGGAGTTCCTCACGAATCTGAAGACCATGAATCTTCTGGCGGAACGGCAAAGCATTGTCCTGACGAGCGCGGAGCAGAGCCGGATCAGTGCCCTGGCCGAGAGATATTATGAGGGGCTCACGGAGGCGGACAGGGAATATATCGGCGCGGATGAGAAAGATGCCGAGGCTCTGTACCGGGATTATTATCTGGCCAACAAGGCGGTCGGCGCCCTGACGGAAGGCATCGATCTGGAAGTCAGCGACAGCGAAGCCAAGGTGATCTCGATCCAGATGATCCAGATCTCGAGCAAAGAAGCGGCGGAGGCGGTCTACCGAAGGGTCAGCCAGGACGGAAGCGATTTCCCAGCTATTGCCAGGGAGACCAGCGAGGGGGAACAGACCGAGCTTCAGCCCGGCCGCGGCGAGTTGCCGGAGGCGGTGGAGAACGCCGCGTTCGCGCTGGCTCCGGGGGAGATAAGCCCGCTGATCGAGAGCGGAGGATGGTATTATATTGTCCGGTGCGTCAGCGATTACGAGGAGGAAGCTACGGCATTGAGAAAGACCCGAATCTGCGAGGAGCGCAAGAATCAGGTCTTTCGTCAGATCTATGAACAGTTCGGAACGGAGGATGAGCCGGTCGTTTTCTCGGATGATTTCTGGCCGGAGATTCGCTTCGGCGGGGACGACGGTTCTACCACTACGGATTTCTTCACTCTATATCAGGAAGAATTCGGAAGCTAGCCGGTTGAGGGCAGTCTGGTCTGCGCAGGCCATCAGCTCTCTCGCGGAATGCATGGCCAGGATCGGCACGCCGATATCCACGGTCTTCACGGACAGCTCCGCGGACGAGATGGCTCCCAGTGTGGAGCCTCCTCTCATGTCTGAGCGGTTGGAGAATTTCCGGTAAGGGATCTCCCTGCTGCGGCAGATGCCTTCGATCACGCCGATGCAGGAAGAATCGGTGGCGTAGGACTGGCGGGAGCACATTTTCAGCACCACGCCGTCGCCCATGCAGATCTTATTCTTGATATCACATTTCTCAGGATGGTTGGGATGGATGGCGTGAGCTACGTCCATGGACAGCAAAAATCCGTCCATCACCGCGTTCAGATAGGTCTCACGGTCATATCCAAGGGCAAGGAACAGTTTCTCCAGGATGCGTTCGGTTACGGCTGAAAACGCGCCCTGCTTGGTGCGGCTTCCGATCTCTTCATTGTCGTAGAGCAGGATCATATTGATGCCGTTCTCACGCGTGCCGGAGGTGATTCCGCGCAGGCAGGCCAGAACGCTGGTCAGGTTGTCGAGCCTGGGGGCGCTTAAGAATTCTCCGTTCAGGCCGCAGACCGCGCCGGGATCCGCGTTGTAGACGCTGATCTCATAGTCCAGGATATCTTCCGGGGCGCAGCCGGCTTCCTCGGCCAGTCGGTTCAGGAAGAAATGATCCCGGTCCAGGGCGTCGGTCACCGCGGCCATGAGAGGCAGCATGTCGACCTGTGGATTCAGCTTCATACCGTCATTGGCCTCCCGGTTCATATGGATCGCCAGATTGGGGATCGTAAGCAAAGGTTCCCTGAAGTCGACAAAGCGGGTCTCCGGCTGCATCGGATGCGCGCCCGCCGTGCTTAAGCGGCCCGCCATGGACAGAGGGCGGTCAAGCCACGTGCTCAGGATCGGCGAGCCATAGACCTCCACGTTCAGTTTGGCGTAGCGCTCCGAGGCAAGCTCGGGGGACGGTTTTAAGCGCAGGCACGGCCAGTCCGTGTGGGCCGCCTCCAGCCGGAGGGAGGGGCGGTCAGTCAGAGCTTCACCGACCGTGAAGGCCGCCAGCGTCGAGTCAAACAGCGGCAGGAAGTAAGCGCGGCCCGGCTGCAGTTCCCAGCGGTCTGTCAGCGCCAGGCGCGAAAAGCCCGCGGCGGAGAGGACGCGTTCCGCCTCCAGCACGCAGTGGAACGGTGAGACGCCGGCGTCTAAAAGGCTGATCAGCTGTTTCGTATCTTCGGAAATGTTCATAATATGCTCCTTAATGGTCATCGAACCGATTTTTTATAAAGGCGGAATCAGTATATCACATTTGAGAAAAAAGAGAAAGTATAACGTGCAGGTTTTGACAGAAGTTTAGGTTGAAATAAAGCGAAGATTAAGATAGAATAAATGTAATGATGGGGGAGACACATGATCGCGCTCAGGATCGAGGATAAGAAAAAGTTCACATCGGAGCTGTTTGTCGGCGAACTGTTCGACCGCTTTTTCCTGCGGGAGGCGGTGGTCGTCACGTTCAACACGTTTACCGTTGACGGCAGGATCCGCCAGGGATACTTTACGGAGGAGGAGCTGGAGCAGGGACGGATCGAGGAGTATTCCCTGTGGTCCGCGGTGAAGCCGTTCTGCTTCTCTCTGATCAAAGGGAAGAAGCTGCCGGAGAGCTTTCGGATCGTTCTGCAGTATCCGGCCGCCGCCATAGAGAGATTCCTTGCGGACAACGGCGTGGCCATGCGGGCGGAGCAGGTGAAGGGACTGTATCTGAACGTGCGTTATGAAGAGGGGCAGCTTCAGTGCGTTACCGGCACGGCGGTGAACTATTTTACGATGGACAAGAGCCTGGAGAGAGCCTGGGACGCGGCGGTGGAGAAGTTTTTCAGGGCGCGGCAGATCCCGTTTGTGACGGAATGAGGGAGCGCTCCGCCGCGGAATTCAGAGGAAAGAGAAGGAGAATCAGGATGGCCAAATTATATTTCCGGTACGGAGCCATGGGCAGTTCCAAGACGGCGAACGCCCTGATGGTGGAATACAATTATTATGAGAGAGGCAAGAAGGCGCTTCTGGTGAAGCCGAAGCTGGACAGCCGGGACGGCGATTACACGATCCGGTCGCGGATCGGCCTGGCCAAGGAAGGGATCCTTCTCGAACAGCTGACGGAGATGAGCGATGAGGAGCTTCGCGGATACGACTGCGTCATTGTGGACGAGGCCCAGTTTGCCACGAAAGCGCAGGTGGAATTCATGGTCCATATCGTGGACGATCTGGAGGTACCGGTGATCTGCTACGGACTGCGGACAGATTTCCGGAGGGAGTTCTTCGAGGGCAGCCTGTGGCTGATGGCCTGGGCGGATAAGATCGAGGAGATCAAGACGGTCTGCTGGTGCGGCAAGGCGGCTACCTGCAACGCCCGTATCGGGGAGGACGGCCATATGGTCCGGGAAGGCGAGCAGGTGATGATGGGAGGCAACGACCGCTACATTTCCCTGTGCCGCAGGCACCATATGCTGGGCGATCTGGGGCCGGGGCGGAAGGCCGCGCCGGCGGATGTTCTGACCGGAGAGTGAACGGAGCAGAAACAGACAGGCAGATGCGCGGTGTCTGCCGAATCTATAACATATTGAAGGAGACAGCATATGAAGTGTCCATACTGCAATGAAGACAACACGAAGGTGATCGACTCCCGGCCGGCGGAGGAGAATTCCGCGATCCGCCGCAGGCGTCAGTGCGAGAGCTGCGGCAAGCGCTTTACCACTTACGAGAAGCTGGAGACCATGCCGCTGATGGTCGTCAAGAAGGACGGTACCCGCGAGGTGTACGACCGCGCGAAGATCGAGGCGGGCATCCTGCGGTCCTGCCATAAGCGTCCGGTGTCGCCGCAGCAGATCGACGCCCTGATCGACGAGGTAGAGTCCAGCGTGTTCAATCTGGAGGAGAAGGAAGTGGCCACATCGGTCATCGGCGAGCTGGTCATGGCCGGCCTAAAGGAGCTGGATGAGGTCGCCTATGTCCGTTTCGCGTCCGTTTACCGGGAATTCAAGGACGTGAATACATTTATCGACGAGATCGGGAAGCTGCTGAAGAAGTAGCGCTTTGACCGGCGTTCCGCGCGGCGGCCGGGCTTATGCGGGCGCGCCGGCGGATGACGGATAAGGAAGGCGCCTTGACCGGCGAGATCCGCGGAGGCAGTATGCTTGAGAGGTTTTATCCGGACAGATGGGTGGATTCCGCTTATGGGATCCCGTATGAGGATCTATATGAACAGGGCATCCGGGGGATTATCTTTGACATTGATAATACCCTGGTTCCCCATGGAGCCCCGGCAGATCAGAGGGCTCTTGCTCTTTTCGGACGTTTCCGCCGGATGGGCATGAAGACCTGCCTGCTGTCCAACAATAAGGAGCCGCGGGTGAAGCCGTTCGCGGAGCAGGTGGACTCTCTTTATATCCATAAGGCCGGGAAACCCGGCGTGAAAGGGTATGAGCGGGCGATGGAACTGATGGGGACGGATCGGAAGACGACGGTGTTCGTGGGCGACCAGATCTTTACGGATGTGTACGGGGCCAACCGGGCCGGCATCCGGACATATCTGACGAAGCCTATCGATCCCCGCGAGGAGATCCAGATCGTGCTGAAACGGTATCTGGAGAAGGCAGTGCTGTTCTTTTACCGGAGAAGGTCAGAGCGCGAGAACGGAGACTGACGGCGGATGCGGCCTGCCCGCGGGGCCGGCACAGGCGCGGGAGAGAGCGGAGGTAGATACATATGGCGACCGGCAATGCGAAGGTCTGCGGCGTGATCGGGAACCCGGTGGGACATTCCCTGTCGCCGCTGATGCACAATGAGATCGCGAAGGCCATGGGACTGGATTATATCTATGTGCCGTGTCCGGTGGCGGAGGACGCGGTCGGCGACGCGGTGCGCGGCGCGTATGCGCTGGGCTTTGCGGGGCTGAACGTGACGGTGCCCTATAAGCAGCGCGTGATCCCGTTCCTGGCTGAGACGGACGAGTCTGTGCGGTGTATCGGCGCGTGCAACACGCTGGTGCGGCTGCCGGACAGTAAAATTGAAGGTTATAGAGGTTACAAAGGGTACAACACGGACGCCGAGGGCCTGTTCCGCGCGATGCGGGATCAGGGCATGGAGATCCGGGGCCGGGACTGCCTGCTGATCGGCGCGGGCGGCGCGGCGCGGGCGGCAGCTTATCTGCTGATCCGGGAAGGCGCGGCGTCTGTTACGGTCCTGAACCGGAGTCAGGATAAGGCGGAGGCACTGGCCGCGGATATGAGAAGGATGGCGGCGGAGAAAAGCACCGCACCGCCGGGGAGCGGTATGCCGCCGGAAGGGCTGAGCGGGAGTATAACCGCGGTGAGCGCGCTCCCGCCTGAGCGGTGGCGCAAGCTGCCGGGGGATTCGTATCTGGCGGTCCAGACCACAAGCGTGGGAATGTATCCGCACGTAGACGCCTCGCCCATTGAGGACAGGGATTTCTATAAGAAGATCGCCCAGGCGGTGGACGTCATTTACACGCCGTCCAGAACGCGTTTTATGGAATTTACGGAAGCGGCCGGGGGCCGCGTCTGCGGCGGTCTGGATATGCTGATCTATCAGGGAGTGGCGGCGCTGGAGCTGTGGAATCCCGGCGTGAAGGTACCGCGGGAGGTCGTGGACAGAGTCAGGAAGATCATGGAGGAACAGCTGCATGGATGAGGCAGACGTAATGCAAGCGGGCGGCGAAAGCCCGGTCCGGCGCGCTGACGCGCCGGAAGCCTCCACGGATACCGCGGTGAAGAGGGAACCCCACATCATCCTGATCGGGTTCATGGGCGCGGGCAAATCCACCGTCGGCCGGTGGCTTTCCCGCAAGCTTTCCCGGCAGCTGCTGGACACGGACGCGATGATCGAGGCGCGGGCCGGCATGACGATCAGCGAGATCTTCGCGTCGCAGGGCGAGGAGGCGTTCCGCGCCGCGGAGACGGAGGTGCTCGCGGGGCTGGCGCAGCGACGGACGCCGGTGATCGTTTCCACGGGCGGCGGGATGCCGATGCGCCCGGAGAACCGCGAAGCTCTGCGGAAACTGGGCTTTGTGGTCTGGCTGCGGGTACGGCCGGAGACTGTGTGCGCGCGGCTGGCCGGCGATACGACGCGGCCTCTTCTGGCCGGGGATGACCGGCAGCAGAAGGCGGAGACTCTTCTGGCGCAGCGCGGCCCCATTTACGGAGAGACGGCGCACCTGATCGTGGACGCGGATGACCGCAGACCGGAGGCGGTCGCGGATGAGATCCTGAACGGATTACATAAAGGAGGCAGTTACAGCGATGAAACTTTTGGTGATCAACGGTCCCAATCTGAATTTCCTGGGTATCCGTGAGAAGGGAATCTACGGGACGGAGGACTACGAATACCTGGTGACCATGCTTGAGAACAAGGCGAAGGCGGAAGGCCACGAGATCGAGATCTTCCAGAGCAACTGCGAAGGAGCCATTATCGATAAGATCCAGGAGGCCTACCACACGAAGGCGGACGGGATCATTATCAACCCGGGCGCGTTCACCCATTACAGCTACGCGGTCCGCGACGCGCTGGCGTCGGTGGAGATCCCGAAGATCGAGGTCCATATTTCCAATGTCCACAAGCGGGAGGAATTCCGCCACACCTCGGTGACGGCGCCGGCATGCACCGGGCAGATCGTGGGACTCGGACTGAAGGGCTATGCGCTGGCAATGGATTATCTGACCGGGAAAGCGTAGCCGCGCGGCGGGATTTTCCGCGCGCAGTGCGCATTTATTTCCCGTAATTTGCAAAAAGTGGTTGAAAGTACGGCATATTTAGTATAGAATGAAATGGATCAAACACCGCAAAGCATAGTCAGTATTTGAAGGAGGAGCTACATTTATGATATCAGCAGGTGATTTTAGGAACGGCGTGACACTGGAGATCGACGGGAACGTATACCAGATTCTGGAGTTCCAGCATGTAAAGCCCGGCAAGGGCGCGGCGTTCGTCCGCACGAAGATCAAGAACGTGATCAGCGGCGGCGTGGTTGAGAAGACGTTCCGTCCGACCGAGAAGTTCCCGGCGGCCAGGATCGACCGCGTGGACATGCAGTACCTGTATCAGGACGGAGATTTATACAATTTCATGGATACGAATACCTACGAGCAGATCGCTCTGAGCAGCGAGCTGATCGGCGACGCGCTTAAGTTCGTCAAGGAGAACGAGATGTGCAAGGTCTGCTCCTACAACGGCAAGGTGTTCTCCGTAGAGCCGCCGCTGTTCGTAGAGCTGGAGATCACGGACACCGAGCCCGGCTTCAAGGGCGATACCGCTACCGGCGCTTCCAAGCCCGCTGTCGTGGAGACCGGCGCGACCGTATTTGTGCCGCTGTTCGTCAGCACCGGCGACAAGATCAAGATCGACACCCGTACCGGAGAGTATCTGTCCAGAGCGTAAGGCGGACAGAAACGGATCCCTGCCCCTTCGGCCAGACCGGCCGGAGGGGTTTTCTGTTGTCGTCTTTCCGTATCAGACCGCCGTTCCGGTCTATCATACGGATGCCGGCAAAAAGCCGGAAACTACACGCTCTTTTTAGGTTGCTTTTTCTCTCATTTTCCTGTATAATAAAATGCCAATTACGACGACAGACACATATATAGTAAGGAGAGTTTGGCTGTGAAGAAGATACTTGATCTGATTGCGGAACAGATGCGGGCGGCGTTTGAGGGCTGCGGATACGCTGCGGATTACGGGAAGGTGACGCTTTCCAACCGGCCGGATCTGTGTGAATACCAGTGCAACGGCGCTATGGCGGCGGCGAAAGCGTACCATAAGAAGCCCATCGATATCGCGAACGATGTGGTGGCTGCGCTGAAAGGGCAGACGCCGCGCGGAGAGGCCGCGGACAATGCTGCGCTTCCCATGTTCGAATCCGTCGAGGCCGTGATGCCGGGATTCATCAATCTGAAACTCAGCGGCGAATATCTGGCCGCCTATCTGGACGGTATGCGCGGAGAGGACAAGCTGGGCGCGGAGGAGACCGGCGGCGGTAAGACGATCATCGTGGATTACGGCGGGGCCAATGTGGCCAAGCCCCTGCATGTGGGACATCTGCGGACTGCCATTATCGGCGAATGCATCAAGCGGATGGGAAATTATCTGGGTTATCATATGATCGGCGACGTTCATCTGGGCGACTGGGGCCTGCAGATGGGCCTGATCATTGAGGAGCTGCGTGACAGGAAGCCGGAGCTGCCGTATTTTGATGAGGCATATGCAGGGGAATACCCGCAGGAGGCGCCTTTTACGATCAGCGAGCTGGAGCAGATCTATCCGGCTGCCAGCGCCAGGTCAAAGGAAGATGAGGCATTTAAGGCAAGGGCGCAGGAGGCCACGTTTAAGCTGCAGAACGGATACGCGCCTTTTACGGCGATCTGGCGTCATATCATGAACGTGTCTCTGGCGGACCTTAAGAAGAATTACGCCAATCTGAACGTGACTTTCGACCTGTGGAAAGGCGAGAGCGACGCCCAGCCGTATATCCCGGGGCTGATCGAGGATCTGCAGAAGCGAGGGCTGGCCTATGAGAGCGAGGGCGCTCTGGTAGTGGATATCGCGCTGCCGGATGATCCGAAGGAGCTTCCGCCCTGCATCATCCGCAAGTCCGACGGCGCGGCGCTCTACGCGACCTCTGATCTGGGGACGATCATCGAGAGAGAGCGGGACTACGCGCCGGAGGAATATATTTACATCACGGACAAGCGCCAGGAGCTGCATTTCATCCAGGTCTTCCGTGTGGCGAAGAAAGCCGGTTATGTGAAGCCGGAGACGAAGATGACCCATATGATGTGCGGCACCATGAACGGCAGGGACGGAAAGCCCTTCAAGACCCGCGCCGGCGGCGTCATGCGGCTGGAGAACCTGATCCGCGAGATTGGCGAGGCGGTCTACGACCGGATCATGGAGAACCGGACCATGGATGAGGAGGAGGCCCGGAGGGCATCGCAGATCATCGGGCTGGCGGCGCTGAAATACGGCGACCTGTCCAACCAGGTGTCAAAGGATTACGTGTTCGACATCGACCGGTTTACGTCGTTTGAGGGCAATACGGGGCCGTATATCCTGTATACCATTGTCCGGATCAAGTCGATCCTGGCGAGATATGAGCAGGAACAGGCAGAAAACGGAGAGAATATGTCCGCGGCGAAAATCGGCGCGGCAGGCATACGTCCGGCCGGCTCCGCGGAGGAGAAGTCCCTGATGCTCAAGCTGTCCGCCTACAATGATGTGGTGGAGGCCGCCTTTGCGGAGAAGGCCCCCCACAAGCTGTGCCAGTTTATTTACGAGCTGTCCGACGCCTTCGGAAGCTTCTACAATACAACGATGATCCTGAAGGAAGAAGATCAGGAGAAGAAGGCCGGCTATATCCGGCTGATCTGCCTGGTGAAGGATGTGCTCGAAAGCTGCATCCATCTGCTGGGCTTCGACGCGCCGGAACGGATGTGAAGCAACAGCTCACCCGCCGGTAAGGGGGCCGGCAGATTTATGCTTGCATAAGGATCTGCCGGCCCCCTTACCGGCGGAGGGAGCGCAAGAACATGAGCAAAACGGAGCTGCGAAGCAGCGGAGAGCCCCGCAGGGGCGGTTTTGCGAATGTACTTGCGCGGGTGAGCGCGGCGGGCCGCAAAGAGCCCCGCAGGGGCGGTTTTGCGAATGCGGGAGGTAATCCATGCGAATCGAAAGCATGCAGACCAGAACATTCTGGAAAGGCGAGACCGGCGTGGAAGGCGTCGTGGAAGACCTGGGCTTTAAATACCGGGTGCGTCTGGAAGTCAAGGGCAGCGAGATCTACAGCTGCTCTTGTTCATGTGGACGCGGATCCGTCTATTCCCGCCCCTGCGTCCATGAGAAGGCGCTTTTAAAGTATTTTCTGGACCGTGCGGAGGAGAATCCGGCACGCCCTGTCTCCACCTCCCTGCAGGTACGCAGCATGATCCGCGAGTACACGAACCGGGAGGTGGCCCGCATCGCGGAGCGGCAGAAGGAGACGCCGGTGGAGCTGATCCCGCGGCTTCTGATCCGCCGCCAGGATATTCGCGTGGAATTTCGCGTGGGCCGCGGCCGCGGGTATGTGGTGAAGGATCTGGTAGAGTTTTCCGCGGCCATGGAGAGGGGCGCCTTCGTGGAGTACGGCAAGGGGCTGGCGTTTTACCACAGCCGCGGCGCGTTCGCGGAGGATTCCCGAAAGCTTCTGGACATGGTGCTGGAGCTGTCGGATTCCTACCGGGAGCATTATCTGGAATTTAAGAAAAATCTGTATACGCCGGTTCCGCCGATCCGGGAACTGAATCTGAGCCGCGTCCGGCGGGACCGTTTCTTCGAGCTTATGGCGGGCCGCGGGCTGGAGGCGGAGGACGACCAGGGGCGGAAACGCGACCTTCTGGTCTGCCGCGGTGAGCCGGAGCTTTCCGTATGTGTCCGCAGGGCCGGGGCCCGCGGGATCCGGGTGTCCCTGGACCGGGATGTCGTTACATTCAGCGGGGAAAAGCATCTCTATGTGATGAAGGGAAACCGGCTGTATATCTGCGGCGAGGATTTCAGCCGGGAAATGGAAGTGTTTTTCACGCAGATGACGCAGGGGATCCAGGCCCCCTATGAGGTGACGGTCAATGAGAAGGACGTGCCGCTGTTCTATGAGCGGGTCCTGCGCAGGCTGGAGGAGTTCGGGCTTCTGAAGAGTGAGGGCGTGGAGCTGGAGAGTTACCGCCCGGAGGCGCTGAAGGCCAGTTTCCTGCTGGAAAGCCCGGGGCCGAACCAGGTCGTGCTGCGTCCGAAACTCAGCTATGGATCCTATTCGTTCCATCCGGTGGAGGACGAGCATGTGCCGTCTGTGATCGTCCGCGACGTGCCCGGGGAATTCCGCGTCAGCCAGGTGCTTACGAAATATTTCCGGTATCGGGATCCGGAAACCAACGATCTGGTGATCCGCGATGATGAAACGGCGCTGTTCCGTTTTCTGTCCGAGGGGATCGCGGAGCTCGGACAGCTGGGAGAGGTGCTTCTGGCCGACGGAATGGAGAACCTGAAGGTGCTGCCGCCGAGAAATGTATCCGTCGGGATCCGGGCGTCCGACGGCTGGCTTACGCTGAATGTGGACGCGGGGGATCTAAGCGGCGCGCAGCTGGGAGAGATCCTGAAGGCGTACCGTGAGAAAAAGCCATATTACCGGCTGAAAGGCGGGGAGTTTCTGACGCTTTCGGATGACGGCCTTCTGACGGTGGCGCGCATGATGGATTATGCCGCCGCGCAGGATGGAAAGGACGGGAAGGATAACGCGCCGGGGATCGTTTTTAGGGTGCCCCAGTACCGCGCTCTCTATCTGGACAGCCTGTACCGGGAGAGGCATGATATCCGGCTGGAGAGAGATTCTCATTTTAAAGCGATCGTGCGCGGGATGAAATCGGTGGAGGACAGCGATTTTGAGGTGCCTGAGACCTTCGCAGGTGTGCTGCGGGGCTACCAGAAGATCGGTTTTCGCTGGCTTCGGACGCTGGATTTCTTCGGCTTCGGCGGGATCCTGGCGGACGATATGGGACTGGGAAAGACCGTGCAGGTCATCAGCGTGATCTACGATGAGGCACGGAAAATAAAATGCGGCGGAGCGGGAAAATGTGATTCGGAGGAGAACGCCGAAGGGGAGGCGGACGCCTCGGAAAAGCCTGCGGAACCGGCCGTATCCCTGATCGTATGTCCGGCGTCGCTGATCTATAACTGGGAGTGTGAATTTATGAAATTTGCGCCGTCCCTGCGGGTGCTTCTGATCACCGGCAGCGCGGCGGAGCGTGAGGAAAAGCTTCGAACTGCCGCGGATCACGATGTGGTGATCACGTCCTACGATCTGCTGAAGCGCGATCTGTCTCTCTATGAGGGGATCCATTTCCGCTTCCAGGTCATCGACGAGGCCCAGTATATCAAGAATCCGTCCACCCAGAGCGCCAGGGCCGTGAAAGTGGTCCAGGCGCGGACCCGCTACGCGCTGACCGGAACGCCGGTCGAAAACCGGCTGAGCGAGCTGTGGAGCATCTTCGATTTCCTGATGCCGGGATTTCTCTATTCCTATCAGCGTTTTAAGGAGCGGTTCGAATCGCCGATCGTGCGGGAAGGAGACGAGGACGCGGTCGGGATGCTGCGGCGGATGACGGGACCGTTTATCCTGCGCAGACTGAAACGCGATGTGCTGACGGAATTGCCGGAGAAGCTGGAGACCGTGGTCTATTCGCAGATGGAGGGGGAGCAGAAGGAGCTGTATGCGGCCCGGGCTCTGCAGCTTAAGGAGACGCTGGAAGGCTGTGAAAATAAGATCCAGATCCTGGCGGCTTTGACCCGGCTCAGACAGATCTGCTGCGATCCCAGGCTGATCTATGATAATTACAGCGGCGGCTCGGCCAAGCTGGAGACCTGTATGGAGCTTCTGAATTCCGGCGTGGAGGCCGGATACCGGATCCTTCTGTTCTCGCAGTTTACGTCAATGCTGGAACTGATCCGCCGGCGGCTTGACGAAGCGGGGATCGCCAGCCTGCTTCTGGTCGGCGAGACCTCGAAGGAAGAGCGGCAGCAGCGTGTAAGCGCGTTCCAGCGGGGCGAGGCGCCCATCTTCCTGATCTCACTGAAGGCCGGCGGTACCGGACTGAACCTGACAAAGGCGGATATGGTGATCCATTATGATCCGTGGTGGAATGTGGCGGCGCAGAACCAGGCTACCGACCGCGCCCACCGCATCGGCCAGGAGAAGACGGTCACGGTGATCCAGCTGATCACGCGCGGGACCATTGAGGAGAATATCCTGAAGCTCCAGCAGGCGAAGGCGTCGCTGGCCGATCAGGTGGTGACCGACGAAAATGTTTCGCTGGGGAGCCTGAGCTTCGAGGAGATCGCGGGGCTGCTGGAGTAGGGGAGATGCGATGCGTGAAGTACGCGGGCGGAAGAGGTTCCTTCCGCGCTCATGGTTCCGGAGGGAAGAGGATCTAAGACAAAAACGACCGGTGCGGGGGCACTGTCAAATTCGCGGGAATTTCTGAAGAAATTCCCGCTCAGGTTGACACTGCGGCCATGACTTGTGGTCATGGCCGCAGACCCCCGCACCGGTCATTTTATGTCTAAGATCCTCTAACCCTCCTGCACAAATCGCGCGGAAGGAACCTCTTCCGCCCGCTGTGCTTCGCATGCGCGGGGAGGCAGGAGGAGTTATACATAGGCTTCGGAACACCCAGCACAGGACCCGCACTTCTTCTGCGGTGAATTTTGGGAGCGGTGAAACATCTTAGTGAACAGCGATTTGCGTTATCACGAAAAATGAACTTGTTCGAGCGAAGCGAGTTGTTCATTTTTCGTGATGCCATTAGCAGGTCGCTGTGAACTTAGATGTTTCCCGCGAACAGATCCTGAACCGCAGAAGAAGTGCGGGTCCTGTGCGTTTCTTCCGCGATCCCCTTCCCGCTATACACTTTCAGCAAAAAATCCCCCTTCGCCGTGCGAAATCATTTGCCAGCCGGACTTTTCTGCGGTAAAATATGCAATAGACAGGCCTGTCCCCGAGGCGGTGCCGCGGGGGCGGCCCCTAAGATCTGTGAGCGAGGAGGATATATCATGAACGAAGTCTACGAATTCCTGAAGAAATGCGGAGTTTACTATCTGGCGACCGCCGAGGGCGATCAGCCCCGCGTCCGGCCGTTCGGGACGGTCGATCTCTTTGAGGGACGGCTTTATATCCAGACCGGGAAAGTGAAACCGGTGGCCTGTCAGATGAAGGCCAATCCGAAGGTGGAGATTTCCGGCATGGCCGACGGCAAATGGATCCGCGTGGCGGCAGAAGCTGTCCTGGATGAGCGGATCGAGGCCCAGAAGCATATGCTGGACGCCTATCCGTCCCTGCAGGCCATGTACCAGCCCGGCGACGGCAACACGGAGGTTTATTATCTGAAGAACGTGACGGCGCAGATCTGCTCGTTCACGGAACCGGTGAAGGAGTATCGTTTCTGAGAAGATCATTTCCGGGAGGAGGTTCCCGGTCAGAGCGCATTGGCCGGCCCCTGTCAGAGATGATGGAAAATTTATCCGCAACTTACAATTTTCCCTTTATTATCTGACGGAATAATGGTATAATTTTGCATGACAGGACATGGGCGCGGCGGAGAGGAACGGATGCCTGTCCGGGAAAAGGACGGCGTACCGCGAAGCCATAACGACCGCAAGGAGGGTCAACATGTATTACCTGATAGGGATCGACGTGGGAACGTCGGCGACGAAGACGGTTTTGTTTGATGAGAAGGGCACGATCATGGCGTCGGCCTCGGCCGATTATCCGCTGTATCAGCCCCATAACGGCTGGGCGGAGCAGAAGCCGGAGGACTGGCGGGACGCGGTGCTTGGGACGCTCAAGCAGGTGACGGTTCAGGCCGGCGTGGCGGCCGCGGATATCAGGGGGATCGGCATCTCCGGGCAGATGCACGGCCTGGTGATGCTGGACGAGGCCGGAGAGGTGATCCGCCCGTCCATTATCTGGTGCGACCAGAGAACCGGCGCTGAGGTGGAGGATATGCTGAAGCTGATGCCTCGGGAAGAGTGGATCGAGATCACGGCCAATCCGCCGCTGACCGGCTGGACGGCGGCCAAGATCCTTTGGGTCCGCAAGAATGAGCCGGACAACTACGCGAGGTGCCGCCATATCCTTCTGCCAAAGGATTATATCCGCTATATCCTGACCGGGGAGTTCGCCACGGAGGTGTCGGACGCCAGCGGCATGCAGCTTCTGGATGTGCCGGAGCGGTGCTGGTCGGACGAAGTGCTCAGGAAGCTGCAGATTCCGAGAGAGTGGCTGGGCAGGGTCTATGAGTCCTGCGAGGTGACGGGACATCTTCTGCCTGAGATCGCGAAGGCTACCGGCCTTACCGCGGATACCGTGGTGGTCGGCGGAGCCGGGGACAACGCGGCGGCTGCCGTGGGAACCGGCGTCGTGAAGGACGGAACCGCGTTTACCACCATCGGCACGTCGGGCGTGGTATTCGCCCATTCCAGTCAGGTGACCATCGACCCCAAGGGCCGTGTCCACACCTGCTGCTGCGCGGTGCCGGGCGCCTGGCATGTCATGGGCGTAACGCAGGGCGCCGGACTGTCGCTCAAATGGTTCAAGGATCAGTTCTGCCAGGATTACGTGGCGGCCGCCGATGAGATGCGGGTGGACGTTTACGACCTGATCAATCACGATATCAGGAATATCCC